>JALYQL010000109.1 GCA_030855855.1 Bacteroidota bacterium
TCTGAGACCGCAACGTTTACCAATTTCGCCACATGGGCATTAAAAAATTGCCGATTTGTAGATTGCCGATTTTCGATTTGAAGTAAATTCAATCAACAATCGAAGATCGGCAATCGCAAATTTCAAATGTGCCCAGGACTGGATTCGAACCAGCACGGTTGCCCGCCACCCCCTCAAGATGGTGCGTCTACCAATTTCGCCACCTGGGCATTAAAGAAGAAAAGAACTGCTGCAGGAACAAGTCCTGCTTTTAAAGGAGGACAAAAGTAATACTTTTCCGTAAGTTTGGAAATGCAAACATCAATTAAACAGATTTCTTCTTTTTTATCCTCTTTTAAGGGATTTTAGCCTTTTCCGGATAATTTATTGAACCGTTTCACTGTTATGGACATTCTCTCAATTGAAACCCGGGTCAAAACGGATCAATAATTGAAGGAGTTAAAACATCCCTTATCACTCGGGCGCACTGATAATTAAAAAATGAAAAGAAAACTGCTCCTCTTTTTCATGCTCGTCTTTTCTGCCGCTCTAACCGCGCAGACACCGGCGAGGTTGAAAGTTGTCAATCCGCTTACCGATAGCGTAGTGCGCTTTGCGAAAACGTTTTTGGGCACTGAATACAAATATGCATGCGCTTCCCCGAATGGATTTGATTGTTCGGGTTTCACCTGGTATGTCTTTAATCATTATGGAATAACAGTTCCGCGATCCTCAAAAGATTACAAAAACTTCGGAATTGAAATTCCAATCGATCAGGCCAGGAAAGGTGATATTATCGTTTTTCGCGGCACACATGCTAACGATCAATCAGCAGGACATGTCGGTATCGTTATTACAAATCCGGGCGAACCGCTTCAGTTTATTCATTCTTCGTCTTCCGAAAACCACAAAGGCGTTACAATCACGGATTATAAAAACAGCGCTTACCCGAAACGGTTCATTAAGATCGTGCGGGTGATAAATTAAGGCTTTTTAGCTGCGTTTAAACGTTTGCAGGGGTTTGTAAACGTTTGTTGCCGGCATTGGGTTTTTTAGTGTATTGATTGTCATGGTCTTGGGAGGAGTGTGGGGGAGGTTTAAGACCTCGACTGTGTAAGACCTCGATGGTGTAACACCCCGACGGTGTAACACCCCGACGGTGTAAGACCTCAATGGTCTAAGACCTCGACGGTGTAACACCGGGATGGTTTGCGCCACCACCACGCCAGAGGTAAAAGATTGACTAAATTCGTGGCATAATTATTCTCCTGCAATGAAGCATTTTTTCCCTGCATTCCTTTTTACATTCCTCCTTACAGCATCCTCACTCATTGCCCAGTCTCCTGTTGCAGACGGACAATGGCTTGCACCCGCATGTAAACCCAAAACATACGGATTAAATAACAGCAAAGGAGAAGTTGCCGCCGAAGCAAAATTCGATATGCTCGAAGAAGCCGATGGAACAGGCTGGATCGCTTTTTCAGGAGGCAGGTATGGAGTGATCAATAGCTCGGGGAGCTGGATTATCAAGCCGAATTACGAGATTATTGTGCAGTTTCTGAATGGAAAAGCAGTGGCGGGTAAAAAAAACAAGGCGAAGAAAGAAACAAGGCAGGATGAATATTTTTATAGCATCAGCAAGCCGGCTGACAGCACTGTTTATTATGGAGTAATTGATGCTTCGGGCGTGTGGATAATAGCGCCTGATTATGAATTTGTCCGTTTGTCTGATGATGGTTCCGTTCAATATATTGATTCGTATAATAAGATCGGCTTTTTAAATCCGGATGGATCGGTTCTCATCCGTGCGCAATATGATTTTGCTACGCGAATGAATGATGGCGTCGCTGTTATTGGCGAGCCTGATCAGTCTGCTTCAGCACAACGTTACACGTATAACTCAAATCGTTTCAGGGCGGGAAATTATTTTGTGATCGATCGCAATGGAAACAAGTTGAATGCTGCACCTTACGAATTAATTCGCGAATTCAGGGAGGGCAGGGCGGCGTTTAATAATGACGGAATCTGGAAAGGCAGCCGTTACAGTTCAGAAACAAAACTGGTCGGTGGCAAATGGGGATTTCTCGATGCTTCCGGAAAAGAGATCATTGCGCCGGTTTACGATTATGTCTACGACTTCGAAAACGGTAAAGCAAAAGTCCGTTCAGGCCAGCGTATTTTCTGGATCGATAAAGACGGCAAAGAAACAGAAGCACCATTTTCAAAAAAAGAAAAAGCATTTACTGTTTTTTGTTCACCGGGCTTTTTCGGATATATCGGACTCGACGGGAAATACGTCATCGAGCCGCAGTATTATGCTGCGAAGCAGTTCAGCGAAGGACTCGCGGCTGTGATGCCATTGCGCGCTTCGGACATGGACTGTGATAATATTCCGGAAGCAAATTCTGAGGATTATAAAGATATGCATACTGGTTATTCCCGCATACTGAATAATTTTCTGAATCTGGACCATGATTACGGAATTGATTTTAGCGCAGACCGATATGCCAGGATGCTTCAGGATTCAATGCGTATTGCAGATTCCCTCATGGCAATACCGAGATTTTACGGTTATGTAGACAAAACAGGAAATTTAGTGTTGCCTGCGAAATACGAAGTTGCATTACCATTTCATAACGGGCGCGCATATGTTTTGTATCACGACAAATGGGGTGTGATTGACACTAAAGGAAACTGGATCTTCGTGCCAATGCTTGAATGGCCGGGCGAATTATCCTACATCAGTAAAGATCATGGAAATGAGGGAAGGAGTTTTTACAAGTATGAAGAAGACGGCGCTTCGACCTGGAAAGGCGAAAATGCTGCAGTTTATTCTTTCAATGAAGGAATGGGATGCATTTTTAAATACGATAAGTATGGCTTCATTGATACAACCGGAAAAATTATTGCCGCGCCGGTGTATGACGAAGTGAAAATATTCTCGAATGGATTAGCCGCGGTGCGTCATGGAGATTTGTGGGGCTACATTGATAAAACAGGAAAGGAAATTATTCCCCTGGCTTATTTTTCTGCACAGAATTTTAGCGTTGAAGGTTTAGCGTGTGTTGGCACTGCACCTAAAAGGACCGACGATCACGAAGCCGATATGGTGATGGAATATGAAAATAGTGAGATAAGATATTTTGGTTATATCGACAAAAAAGGAAACTGGGCAATCAAGCCACAATTTACAGAAGCAAATAGCTTTTCAAATGGCCTTGCGGTTGTTAACCTGAATTACCAGAAATCAGGATATATTGACAAGACAGGAAAATTTGTCGTCCCTCCGAAATACGATTACGCCGGCAATTTTGCGAACGGTTACGCGCTGGTGCGCATCAATATGTATGATCCGGTTTACATCGATAAGACAGGAAAGGTGAGCAAAACCGTTACACCAGCACATCCTGCCGGGGATAAAAGTATTCCGCTGCTGCTGCATTATGGACCGAATGGTTATTTCGGATTTGTTGATGCAAAAGGAGATGAAAAGATCCCCCACGAATTTTCTGAAGCAGGAAATTTTTCGCTTGTGAAATAGCTAAAGGGGAAATGATGTACGAATTACGATGTACGAATTACGATTTCAAAAAATAAAAACATCCTCAAATAAATCGCACATCGTAATTCGTAATTCGCACATTTTTTTTTCCAACTCCCAACTCCCAACTCCCAACCGCCTCATCCCACAAACGCTTCCGGCACCAACACATTTAAAGCTGCAGGATCAATCGTTGCAACCAGCTCTTCACCCATTACATCAGGCTCGCCATCGTAATGCGTCGCGCCTTCTGATTTCCTCGTGATCGTAATTTTCTTTCCGCTGTACGATTCCATGAAGCGCGAAGTATCCAGCTTTTTCCCGAACATTTTAGTGGCAATACCGGCCATGTTCCACCAGCGGAAAGGCAGCAGGATTGAAAAATGTAAAATGCCATCCATAGCATTCGCCTGTGGTGCAATCCAGGCATTATTTCCATACTGACCTGCATTTGCAATCGTCATAAGGAATGCACTGCGCTCTATTTTTTTGCCGTCAATGTCAATTACATACGTTTCTGCATTGTAAGCCCTGAATTCTGCGAGCGTCATTTTTCCATACGTCCAGAATCCACGCTTGCTGCTTTCCGCAAATAGTTTTCCGATACGCGCATCGAAGCCGACGCCAGCCGTACAAAAAAAAGAACGGTTATTGATAATGCCACGATCTATTTTTTTGACCACGCCGGTTTCCAGCAGCTTCATCGCTTTCACTTTATCCATCGGAACACCAAGATGCCTTGCAAGGCCATTGCCCGAGCCAAACGGAATAATTCCCAATGCAACAGTTGTTCCTGCAAGCGCATTTGCCAGCTGACTTACTGTTCCATCGCCCCCCACAGCAACCGCCACATCAAAGCCGCCGGTTACAACACGATGAAAAATATCGTCCCGGTCTGAAACTTTATTCCAGGGAAAGATTTCGCTATCATAAGCATGACTCAGCAGACTTTTAATAAAAGCAACTCGATCCGTTTTTTTATCACTTCCGGAATTCGGGTTAATGACAAAAGCGATTTTACGTTTCATAAAACAAATATAAGGGTAAGGGGATGTACGAATTACGATGTACGAATTACGATGTATGAATTACGATTTTAAAGACATTTCACTTTTGTTGTAATCGTAATTCGTACATTTTTCAGGCCGTGAGAAGCTCCGAAGTCAAAGGCTCAGGATAATATTTTTCCATCACCTCGTTGAAGTTTTTCATAAAGAGCTGCTCGGCCTTGTTTTCCCATTTGCGGAACAATTCACTTTTCGATTGATGAGTAGGAAGCCATTCCATAAATTTCCCGATCTCGAATTTGCTGTCATAAATTCCGGCGCCGGCTCGTGTCGCGTCTAAACCATTGCAAAGCTGTTCGAAATGTCCTTCCACCGGAACCATGAACACCGGTTTATCAAGGTAAAATGCCTCGCACACCGATTCAAATCCGGCAGAGCTGATTAATCCGTTGCAGCCCGCCATGTACTCCAGGAACTTTGTATCGCTGAGCTTATGAAAGAAAAGATTTTCATGCACTTCAATAAATTCTTTTTCAGAAACGGAATCAGTAAACACATGCAGCAGCACACCCGGATTTTTTTTGTGCCAGCTTTCGATATCATCGCGGTAGCCCGAATTGACGAGATAACAAAGAAAGAAACCGCCTTTATGAGGCTCCAGTTTTTTTATTTCATCGCGGAGCAGGGGAGGAACAACTTTCAGCAGCTCGTTATTTTCTTCCCGCAACGGATCGAATGAAAGTGCAAGTATTCTCGACGATCCCGAAGAAGTCAGCGAAGTATATTTTTTCAGGAAAATGCGATCCAGCGCGTGGCCTTCCGGAAATTCAAACTCAGAATGACCGCCAAGATATTGGTGAGCGATAGAAACAATTGGCGGACGCTTTGAGCTGCGCGTGATCTTAGTGTATAATCCGACAAGCGGTTCATAAAAATTAATGATCATATCCGGGTTCAGCTCAGCAACTTTTTCGCGGATCTTTTTTGCACTCCTGAAGTAAGTCTTCAGGCGTTTAAAATTATGCCACATCGTAGCACCAATATTTATTCCCCGGTTATTCTTCGTAATGAAATTCGGGCTTTGCACACGCTCAACAGGAACGCCGGTAAATTTTTGCAGGAAGAATTCAGGAATATTTCTTCTTTCGCTTGTACCCACAATCACACCGCAAACTTTGTAATCATTTTTTTCCAGCAGCTGGCGAAGAGCGATCGCCTGTGTCATATGACCGCGTCCTTCACCCTGGACAACAAAAAGAACATTTGCTTTCATAGCTTTATGATATAAGAGTGATGATTTATTTCCTGGGTATTTTCTGCCTGCCGGCGAAGATCATGTTCGATCAGCCAGTCTGAATAATTGATTATTTTCCATTCACCATTATCTGTTTCCACAAGTGCCGTCAACGATTCCACCCAGTCACCGCTGTTTAAATAATGAATGCCGTCAAGCATTTTATTTGCCGGCGTATGAATATGTCCACAGATCACTCCATCGCAGTGACGTGTTTTTGCAACCGAAGCAAGCTGCGTTTCAAAATCGGAGATGAAGCTTACGGCGCCTTTGACTTTAGCCTTAATTACCTGCGAAAGCGAATAATAAGGAAGTCCACGCCTTGCACGGTTTTGATTGTAATGCTTATTCAGCCAGAGCAAAAAAGTATAAGCAACATCGCCCAGCTTCGCGATCCATTTCAGCTTGGTCGTAACTGTGTCGAAAATATCTCCGTGAACCACGTAATATCGCTTGCTTCCCGATTCAATAAAATAATCGCGGCGTATTGAAAAGTTTCCTAAGGAGAACGGAAGCACTTCATCAAGAAAGTCATCATGATTGCCACGTATATAAATGATGCTGGTTCCTTTAGCTGCGCGTTTCAGCACAAGACGAAAAAACTTTGTGTGATTCTTTTTCCAGGCGCCGGACTTTATTAATTGCCAGCCATCAATAATGTCGCCGTTAAGAATAAGCGTATCACATTTATGATGCTTGAGGAAGTGAATGACTTCTTTCGCTTTTGAAGTCGAGGTGCCCAGGTGGATGTCGGAGAGAACAATTGTTTTGTACCTGGTCTTTTTCAATTTTGTTTTTTGAATTTCCGCTACAAATTTTCTTTTTTGATATAACCCGAATGTGAAGCCGCTTTAAACGTTACGTCATCCTAAGCTTTTCGCAAAGTGAATTTTGTTACACTTTTTCACACATTAGCTTAACGTGCATGTTGTCAGGAATGGATACGTGTTTATGAAAAATTGGCATACAACAATTGTTAACACCGACGAATTGTCAGCGAAAACGGGCTTTTTTTTCATTGGTACACATTGTGATGAATAGCTGGAGTCAGTAGTAAGTAGTCAATGGTCAGTAGTAAATTCAGATTGCTGAAAACTGAGAAATGAAGATGAACGTTCCGAACTAGAGACTTACAACTAAAAACTAACAACTAAACACATAAAAACGATGAGCTACTTAAAATTTGCACCACAACGTAAGGCTTACAGCCCTTTTTTCAGTAACGTGATTCCTGCCTTCTTTGACGAAGCTTTCTCAGGACGGGAAACTGCCGCCTTTGTACCGGCTGTAAATATTTCTGAGGATGAAAAAGGCTGGCACATTGAAGTGTCTGCGGCAGGATTTAAAAAGGAAGATTTCAAATTGCGCCTGGAAAACGAAACGCTTACCATCAGCGCGGAGCATAAAGAAGAAGCTTCCGTTGAAGGAGAGAAGCAAAAAAAATACAGCCGCCGTGAATTCCGTTACGGATCATTTGCACGCACATTCCGCCTGCCGAAAGAGCTCGTAAACGAAGAAAGCATCAATGCTGTGTATGAAAACGGAATTTTAATGCTCAGCATTCCTAAAAAGGAAATGGTGAAGAAAGAGATGAAAGAGATAAAAATTTCATGAGTGAGCGTGTGGTACCAGAGATGCCACGCCATGTTGGTTGCCCGGGATGATTTTTCCGGATCGTCACCTGTTCTGAAAGGGACAGGTGACCTTTTTTTAAGCCGGAACCTGTTTTTTTAAGCTGTAATGCCGGTCTTTTCAACAATTGACTTTTGATTACTCCTTCCTTATAATGAAAAGCATGCGTGTTCTGCACATAGCTTTGCCATAATGAGCACAAAACCACTTATTCTCATCACCAATGATGACGGAATTCACGCGCCCGGCATTGTTGCGTTGGTAGAAGCCGCAAGCAAATTCGGTGAAGTTTTTGTTGTCGCGCCCGATAAGCCACAATCCGGCATGGGGCACGCGATCACGATCAATGCGACCTTACGGGTGCAGAAATTAAATGCGCATGCCGGTGCAGAATCATGGAGCTGCAGCGGAACACCTGTTGATTGTGTGAAAATGGCGGTGAGCAAATTATTACCGCGAAAACCGGCATTATGTCTTTCAGGAATCAATCACGGCGCAAATCATTCCATCAATATTATTTATTCCGGCACAATGTCAGCCGCAATGGAAGGCGCAATTGAAGGAATTCCATCCATCGGTTTTTCATTGATGGATTATTCCATCGAAGCCGATTTTTCAGGATCGAAAGTGTACGTCGAAAAAATCATCGCGTATGTGCTGGAGCATGGCATGGAAAAAGGCGTTTGTCTTAATGTGAATATTCCCAAATTGCTTCCTGATGAAATAAGAGGAATTAAAGTGTGCAGGCAAGCCAACGGAACATGGGTAGAGGAGCTGGACGAACGCAAAGATCCATACGGAAGAAATTATTACTGGCTCACCGGCGATTTTGAAAATTTTGAACCTAAGGCAACAGATACTGATGCATGGGCGCTTGAAAATGGTTTTGTTTCGGTTGTGCCTTCCCAGTTTGATCTTACCGCACACCATGCCATCGACAAGCTTTCAAAACTCAACACTAAATAATTCTGCCGGATGCTGAGAAAACTCGATACTATCATTGCAGGTTTAGCGCTTGGAATATTTTTTCCAATCTTCGGAGTTTTCGTTTATTATATTTTCACTTATCGCACTCAAACTTCTTTCAGCGGTTTCATCGATTATTTCTCTTTGATCCACTTGTTTGTCGCTTACGTCAGCCTTTCCTGCTACATCACCAACCTTCCATTGTTTTTTCTCTTCATTCAAAAAGAAAAATACAAAGGCGCGTATGGAATTTTGTACGCAACAATCGGTTATACGCTGTGGGTGATTTATGAAAAATTCCTTTAGCTATGAAATACTACATCATAGCAGGTGAAGCATCAGGAGATTTGCACGCGGCGAATATGCTGCGCGAATTAAAAATGCTGGACCCACAAGCGGAATTCCGTGCATGGGGTGGTGATCTGATGCAGGAGCAAGGAGCTGTGCTGGTGAAACATTACCGCGATCTTGCATTTATGGGATTTCTCGAAGTTGCGATGAATCTTCGCACCATTCTCAAAAACATTTCAATTTGTAAAGAGGACATCGCGCAGTGGAAACCTGATGCAGTAATACTTGTTGATTACCCCGGATTCAATCTTCGCATAGCGCCATTCGTGCACGAATTAAAAATCCCTGTTTTTTATTACATCTCCCCGCAGATCTGGGCGTGGAAACAAAAACGGGTTTTTAAAATCAAAGAAACAGTTGACCGTGTATTCTGCATTCTTCCATTCGAAAGAGATTTTTATTTAAAGCATAATTACCCTGCTGATTTTGTAGGCCACCCGCTTCTGGATGCTGTGTCGCGTTTTGAAGATTCAAAAGCTGTGGAAGAGGATGGGAGAAAGATCATCGCAGTATTGCCGGGCAGCAGGAAGCAGGAATTAAAAAAAATACTTCCACCAATGCTGGAAGTTGCTAAAAATTTTCCGGAATATCGTTTCGTTATCGGTGGCGCACCCGGGCAGGCTTTGTCATTTTACAAAGAGATCATGGGCAACGACCAGATGGAAATTGTTTTTGGTAAAACATATGCATTGCTGAAACAAGCTTATGCCGGATTAATCAAATCAGGAACCTCGACGCTTGAAGCTGCATTGTTCAACCTGCCGCAGGTCGTCTGCTATAAAACAAGCGCAATCTCTTACAACATTGCAAAACGTGTCGCCAATGTAAAATATATTTCCCTGCCGAATCTTGTCATGGATGAGCCGATCGTCACCGAGCTGATCCAGGAGGATATGTCGGTGGCGCGTATGACTGCAGAGCTGAAGCTGATCACCGAAAATGAAAAAGGTCGTGAAAAAATGCTGGCCGGTTATAAACGCTTGACTGGAAAGCTTGGTGGTGCGGGTGCATCTCACAAGGTCGCGACTTTAATACTTGAACATCTCCGTAAATGAAAAAAATAATCTCCGGCCTTTGTGTTTTATTTTCACTTTCTGCGCAGGCGCATAATGTCGATGTCCGCATCTTATCGACGATGGCAGTTTCGTCTGTCAATGTTTCTGTTCATTCTGGCGATTATTTTCTTTATCTCGGTGGAAAGCTGCAGCAGGATTCGATGACTTCAAAAGTTTTTCAGCTGGTTGTCATCAATGATTCTATCGAAGTACGGATTCCCGGCGATACGATCGGACGTTTTGTTTCGTTTCGTTTAGTTGGCCGGCAAGACACTTCCATTTTTAAGATCAAGCCGATCAAACCTTCGTCCGGTACGAGAATTTATGATCATTCGCTGGAAATTACGATCGTCAATGGATTGATGCAATGTCTGAATTTCGTAGGTCTGGATCATTATGTGGCAGGTGTTGTAGAATCAGAAGCAGGCGGCCGCACGACAAAAGAGTTTTATAAAGTGCAGGCAATTCTTTGTCGCACTTACGCACTTGCACATTTGTATCGTCACGTTACAGAAGGTTTTGAAGTGTGTGATGGCGTGCATTGCCAGGCTTATCGCGGGCGTCCTTCCGATCTGAATGTGCTTGCAGCGGTAAGAGAAACGGAAGGACTTGTTATTGTAGATAAAAATCTGACATTAATCACGCCGGCATTTTTTTCCAACTGTGGCGGACAAACTGCCAGCTCTGAAAATGTCTGGTCGGTTGCTGTGCCTTACTTGCGTTCGGTGAAAGATACTTTTTGCCTGAACAGCACCTGCGCGCGCTGGACAAGAAAAATCGCGAAAGAAGACTGGCTGAATTATTTAGCGTTAAAGCATAAATATCCTGTCGGCGATTCTGCTGCGTGTTATAGCGCGCTCAATATGTGGCAGGGCCCACGCACAACGTTTTACACGTACGGCGCTATTAAAATCCCATACAAAACAATCCGCAGCGACTGGCAATTACGTTCTGCTTATTTTTCCATTGAAGAAGCAAAAGACAGCATTGTCATTCGCGGCAGAGGCTATGGCCACGGAGTAGGATTATGCCAGGAAGGCGCAATCAAAATGGCGAAGCTTGGTTATACGTACGAGTGGATCCTTGATTACTACTACAAGGATATCGAGATCATTCAGCTTTCACGCTTGGAGTTTTTCAAAGAAGAGTAGCATTTTAGAAGTGATGATTTTAGATTATAGATTGTAACAAGATGTTTCCATATCTAAAATCCTTTATTCTAAAATCAGACATCTTCGCTTTTTTTAACGGAATTATTTTTAGTACCCTGATGGAAAGAAGTAATTTTCTTTCATGAAACAGCCAGGCTCCCTTCTGAAGTTTTCAGTCTTTATGATTTTTATTGTAATGATCTCCGGTTTTGTGGCGTATCGTGCCGGAGTTTTTGATGAATATCTTACTGCTGATAAGCGAACTGATGCGAAGGCGGAAGATACTGTGAATGATGATGAGATGATGTCAAGCTCAAAATCTACACTGCTCATGACGCCTGAAGTGCAGTCAGAACCACAAACAACACAGGCCGCTCCGAATGAAAATCATTCTGACAACAGCAATCTCGTTTATCCCAAAAAGGATGTAATGATGAGCAGCTCCAAATCAATGACCATGTCAGATTACCGGCCTCAACCTGATCCAAACCCGAACGCCGGCATATTTGCAAAGGGCGCTGATACGCTGAAGCAACAACAGCAACCGAAGAAATAAATACAGCCCGGAATGCATTTCCTCAATCTCCTTTTTCCTGCTGTATTAAGCCTTGTTTTTCTCGCGATCGTTTTTATTCCGATGGAGAAAGTGTTTCCGGCAAAACCGGGGCAGAAAATTTTTCGTCCGCACTGGGTACTTGATCTCTGTTTTTTTCTCGGGCAATATTTATTCTGGAGCGCGCTGGTGTTTTGGGTGCTTGTTTATTTCCGGGATGGAATTCAAAGTATTGTTCCGCACCATTTCCGTGATGCTGTTTCTTCGCAGGCATGGTGGCTGCAAGGCGTGGAAGTTATTCTGCTCAGCGACTTTATCATTTACTGGGCGCACCGGCTGCAGCATAAAGTGGATTTTCTGTGGCGGTTTCATAAAGTACATCACAGCGCCGAACATCTCGACTGGCTGGCCGCGCATCGTGAACATCCGCTTGATTCCATTTACACCGTCGGACTGATCAATCTTCCCGCGTTCATCATGGGATTTCCGCTGCAGACAATTATCGGGCTGATCGCGTTTCGTGGCATCTGGGCAATTTATATTCATTCGAATGTGCGTTTTCGTTTAGGACCTTTACGCATGCTCATCGGTTCGCCTGAATTGCATCACTGGCATCACGATCTTGAACGTGATCGCGGCAACTACGCCAATATTTCTCCGCTGATGGATGTCATTTTCGGAACATACACTTGTCCCGATCATGAACCGGAAAAGCTGGGCATCAAAGAAGAGTTCCCAAAAAATTATGTCGGACAAATGATGCAGCCCGTATTGCCAGAGAAATTTGGTAAGCAGTTGTTTGGGAAAAAGAGGGAAGAGAAAGCAGAAAACGAAGAAAAGTAGCAGGGGATTTTAGATCTGGTGATTTTTGGGTTTTAGAATTGGGAAAATCAGGTTAACGTGAGACACAAGGCAGTATAGATTGTTACTGCTCGCAAGTAACATCAGGGGAACA
>JALYQL010000151.1 GCA_030855855.1 Bacteroidota bacterium
CAGTAACAGATAGCGGCATATGATTGTCGGTTGTCTGGCGCAGCATACGCACTTTTACCGAACCATCCGCCAGCTTGTCGACAGAAGATCTTCCGATGCCGATTGTAAGCCAGTCTGTAATTCCATAATCGAAAGACAAGCGGATGGATGCACCTCCGTCTAAACCGAATGCATTATAAGCGCCAGAGCTGAAATCGCCGAAACGATGTGCGATGCGAAAATCAAGCGCGCGTTTTCCCATGGTTTCAACAGTAGGAAAGTTGATGAGCTTGGTGGCTTTAAAAGTGGCGGTTGTATGTTCGTGCGCAGGCTTATTCAGCGCGTCGATGCTATCGGCCATACGTTGCATTTCATCAATTTCGGTTTGTGAAAAAAGATGGAAGGATGTAAAAAGCGCAAGCAGGGTAAATATTTTTTTCATAGCTCTTTTTAAATTTTTTAATAAAATTAATTATTCGGAAATCCTGCATTCACCCACAGCTCAAATTGTCGGAGCTGGCAAGGTTCAAGGGGAAAAGAAGCGGGCATACGGTTCCAGCCCGGATCTCCGTGAAGGCGCGCAAGCAATTCGCCGCTTGCAGCATACGGTTGTAATGCAGCATACGTGTCAATTCTGAATCCACTCGATGGAGTAGCTCCTGAATGGCAGGAATAACAATAATTCTGCATCAAAGTAGTGATGTGCCCTGAATAGGTAATGACAGAAGTGGTATCGCAGGGAGTAAAGAGATTTGAGCCCGGGTATAATTCTTCCACATTATCACGGTAACATGCGGTGAACATCATCACGGCAAAACTGGAAAGGAAAAGTAATTTTTTCATTGGAGTTTAATTGTCTTGAGCACCTTGTGCAATCCAGATATGAATGAGATCGATTTGGCGTTGTGTCAGCGGCTCATAAGGCGGTCGCGGCATTCTGTCGCTCGGATCACTATCCGTAATGGTCTCATATAATTTACTGTCTCTTGGCTTGTCTACTTTTACATATTCGCGGATATCAGTGATCACGCTGTCAAGCGGAAATTGAGCATTCGGGTCATAGGGGCTGTGGCATCCTGCATGCTGGCAGCTGCTGCGAAGTATCGGAAGAATATCGCCTTGAAAGCTTACTTGTTGTGTTGGCAGTATTGGTTCATGCTTGCACGAGAAAACGAAGCACAAAGTCAAGACCAATAAAAACAAAGCACTGACTTTTTTCATAAGAATAATTTTAATAAAGATAAGGATGTATTTACATATAATAAAAGCGTGCAGCCTGCAAAGTACTCAAAATGCGGAGGTGGAAGATGGGGATTTGGGTATTTGTGATGGGAAAAAAGGTATCTCGTCTGCGCTCGATACTAATAAGGGAATGGAAAATGGGGGAATAAGAAAAAGAGAAATCAGGATAAGAAATGGAGAAAATAAGAAATTGGGAAAGTAAGAAGAGGAAAATAAGAAAATGGAAATTGGTAAATAATAAATGGTGGTGTGGGATGAAAGAATGTTCCAAAATGACTTTGCGGTGATAAATAATAATGGAAATGCATCAAAACTCACCACCGAAAAGTTACGGCCCGGCGCCCTCTTTCCCCAATTTCCAATTACCTATTTTCCTCTTCTGACACGTGTAAATAAACAGGCAAGCGTAACTTTTCCCATATAATAAATTGCACCCGTCGAATTGATAGAAGAAATTCCTCCTTGTCTTTCTCGCATCTGAACCTGCACTTCGCCTACACGAAGCTTGTGACGCGCATATAAAACCAGCGCTTCCGGCTCAGGGTATTCATCGGGATAATATTCACTTACAATGGCAAGCGCTTTTTTATTCAGCAAACGAAAACCTGAAGTGGTGTCGTAAATTAAAAAGCCCGTCAGCAATTTGTTAAGCTTTGAAAAATATTTTATCCCGGCACGTCGCATGGAGGAAGATTGAAAACCTTCATTTGTCAGGAACCGCGAGCCGATAGTGATGTCCCAGTTATTTTCAATTGCGCCGGAAATGATTTTTGAAATTTCTCCTGCAGGATGTTGCCCGTCACCATCCACTTGTATTGCGAAATCAAAATCATTTTCAAAAGCGAATTTGAATCCCGTCTGAACCGCGCCACCTATCCCGAGATTAACAGGAAGATGAATGGCCACGCATGGAAGCTGGTCAATTATTTCTCCTGTATTATCCGTCGAACAATCATTAATAACAACAACAGTTATATCAATTCCGCTGTTAATACCTGTTGCTATCAATTCCTGCACGACATCTTTGATCGCATGTGATTCATTGTAAGCAGGAACTATTGCGGCTATTTTCAAGCGGTCAGGCTTTTACTTATTGATCAAATATTTCATTGCACACGATTTTCGATTTGATGATTGCCAATTTCAGATTGAAAAAAAACAAATCAACAAACCGGCAATCACCCAATCGGCAATCTTTTTTACTGTTCGTAGGTAATCAGAATCTTAAAAGGCTTGCTCAGGATCGATCCGGAAGTGACTGCTTTGTTCCAGACTACGATGTCATTTCCGGAGATGTAATAGTTGAATTCATACCCGGAATTAATTGTGTAGCCATGCGGCACATATGAATTCGCGATGAATTCCACAAGCACCTCCACTGAAAGTATCTTCGCCGGATTCAATCCATGCGGTATGGAGACAGTCCCGCCAATTGCAGTGGAAGTAGTTCCTGTAAGCTTAAGCATTTTGATGGCAGGAGCTGTGCTGCCTAATTGGGTGTACCCTGCAATAGTTGCATCTCCGTTATCTTTCACTGTAAACGATGCTACAGATGACGAATTATCTACACGCAAAGCTGTTGTAGCGCTGGTTGTTCCTGTTGAACGGATATAGGTCCGGCCGAAAAATGTAGCTGCATAACCAGTGCCTGTTGTTGTAGCCGAGAGCGCTGTGCCACTGCTTGTATTATTACTGATGGTGAAGCTACCCGCAAGACCGGTTCCATAGGTCAGCACTTCAAAGGCAGTAGCGCTGTTTGACGCATTACCGATCTGGAAAAATCCTGCGCGGCCTGTTCCGTTGGAAAATGAGGCTACAGCATCACCGGTTCCGTTGTGGAATGCGCGCAACGCTGCTGTAGAATTTCCCGTATTGGAGATCTGGAATTCTCCTGCAGCGCCCATACCAGTTGTATAACCCCGGATTGCAGCGCCCTGTCCGTTTGTTGCTGCATATAAAGCATCTGTATTGTTGACTGTGTTTACAACTTCAAAATGTCCTGCACGGCCCAGGCCATATTGTTCAGACTGCAAGGTGTTCGCATTGCTTGTTGCATTATTGATCTGAAATAAACCTGCCCGCGCCCCGCCCGTGCTGTATGCCCAGATCGCGTTGCCGCTTGAACCATTGGTCTCTGCATAAATTGCGTTGCCTGTTGCGGCGTTGTTGAACAATGAAAATTGCCCCGCAGTCGCAGATGATGAAGTCTGGTAAGCATGTAGTTTTGCAACCGGAGAATTTGTACCAATGCCGACATTTCCCGTTGTGCTGATATACATCCGGTCGAGCCCGGCATTCATATCAGTAAATTTTAATCCACCGCCACTTGGACCATCGTTTAATATTCGCCATTCACGCTGTACACCCGACTGCGCGATAAGAGATATGAAGGATGCCGAGTTCGGATCGGTGGCATACGCGGTGAGGCTCGGATAATTGAGATCGACAATACGAATGCTTCCACCGAATACATCAAGCTTCACTGATGGAGCTGTGGTGCCGATACCAACGTTTCCTCCGTTATTAAAAATATTGCTGCTGGTGGTGACCCATGAAGCTCCATTCCAATACGGAGTATTTCCTGCAGCAGCTCCTGAAGACAAAAATCCTGTAGCGCCGGTAGCTCCGCTTGCACCCGAAGGCCCGGTTGCACCAACTGCTCCATTTGTGCCTGTTAAACCCGTTGCGCCGGAAGGACCCGCAGGCCCGGTTGCGCCAGTTGCACCATTTGTCCCTGTTAAACCTGTTAAACCTATTAAACCTGTTAAACCCGTTGCGCCTGAAGGACCAGCAGGACCTGTTGCACCGGTTGTTCCATTTGCCCCCGTTGCACCTGCTGCGCCATTTGTCCCTGTTGCGCCTGTTAAACCCGTTGCGCCGGAAGGACCAGCCGGCCCCGTTGCACCAGCTGCGCCATTTGTCCCTGTTGCGCCTGTTAAACCCGTTGCGCCGGAAGGACCAGCAGGACCCGTTGCACCAGCTGCTCCATTTGTCCCTGTTGCGCCTGTTAAACCCGTTGCGCCGGAAGGACCAGCAGGACCAGTTGCACCGATTGAACCTGTAGCGCCATTGGCCCCGGCAGCGCCAGTAGCGCCATCAAGACCAGAAGGACCTGTTGCGCCTGCGACTCCTTGTGGACCAGTTGCGCCATCAAGTCCTGATGCACCTGTTGCGCCTGCACTTCCCTGCGCACCTGTAGCTCCTTGTGTGCCTGTCGGACCCTGCGCACCTGTTGGCCCTTGCAATCCTGCTGTTCCTTGCGGGCCTGTTGGTCCGCCTGCGGATGAACCTGCATAAAGCGCATAAGGAACTGACATCAATTGTGTGGTGCCCATGTTTGTAAATCCGGTGCCGCCGTCAATTTCTACTTTGAGGTAATGCGCGGAATTTGCCCAGAGAATTGTATTGAATGCGGAAGGAGAAGTTTGCGTTCCCTGGCCGATGACAACGTTGAACAACCCGAATGCGTTTGTGGTTACGGCATGCGTTTCTTCGTAGGCAAGAAATGCAGGCAATGCAGAAGCATCTGTATAAACGCCGAGTCGGATAGTGAGCGGCGTATTCGGAAGTTCAGTTCCGGAAGTATTACGTGCGACCGCCTGGTAATTTATTCCTTGCGGGGGAGCTTGTGCGATAGCGAATGCAGGAAGTAATAGAACGCAGAAAAAAAGTAACCGTTTTAACATGGGCAAAGTTTTCAGTTGGGTAAAATGGTGATAGCGTAGGCACGCAAGTTATGAAAAAAGAACCTGTGTTAAAACGGATTTAAAGGAAAATGAAATGAGTAATGCCGTAGAATGCCCCTCTTAAAAACGGGGAAGAAAATAAAAGGGCTTCAGCTTATTTCGTTACTGTTATTTTGCTGGTCGTAGTGGTAGTTCCGCCAGGTGTTTTTATCGTGCAATTCACAAAGTAAATTCCATTTTCCAAAGCTGAAAGATGACCTCACGTAGTTGTTTTCCCTCGGGTCTTGAAGTCGTTTGTGTATAAACGCGCTGGCCATGAATTATAAAAATAGTCAAAGATCCCTATGGCATTCTGGTCAAAATTGTATTTGAGAAAAAAATGACCGTTGCCTGCACCAGGAATCAAGAATGCACTTTATTAGCCTGAAAAATTTATCTAAAAGTTTTTAATCGGTCAATAAAGTCCATTCGTAGAAATGTGAAAAAAACTGTGTTAAAGCCCGTGAGTAAAAGAAAAATTCATTATATCTTTACTCAACACCAAACCACACGAAATTCTCCCGAATTTTCAATAAATATGTTTAATATGATTGATACTGAGAGTCTTACATTGACTGATCAGCTCCAGAAATACTTTGGATTTAATACATTTAAGGGTCACCAGGAAGAAATAATCAAGAGCGTTCTCGAAGGAAAGGACACATTTGTCATCATGCCAACAGGCGGTGGTAAATCTTTGTGCTACCAGCTGCCGGCTCTGATCTCTGAAGGTGTTGCAATTATTGTTTCCCCGCTCATCGCATTAATGAAGAACCAGGTCGACGCGATCCGGAATCATGGCACTGATGATGGTATTGCGCACTTCATGAATTCTTCGCTCAACAAAGCCGAGATTCTCCAGGTTAAAAAGGATATCACTTCAGGCAAAACAAAATTGCTTTACGTTGCACCGGAATCCCTGACGAAAGAAGACAATGTAAATTTCTTCAGGGAAATCAAAATTTCGTTTTTCGCGATCGACGAAGCACATTGTATCTCAGAATGGGGACATGATTTCCGTCCTGAATACCGTCGCCTGCGGGCAATCATAGAAGCAATCGGCACCGTTCCTATTATTGCGCTTACCGCGACAGCCACTCCGAAAGTTCAGCAGGATATTGTGAAGAACCTGGGAATGAATGAAGCAAATATTTTCAAATCTTCTTTCAACCGCCCAAACCTTTATTACGAAGTCCGTCCGAAAGTAAACGTCGTAAAAGAGATTGTAAAATACATTAAGAAAAATTCCGGTAAGTCAGGCATCATCTATTGCCTGAGCAGGAAAAAAGTGGAAGAGCTTGCGGAATTTTTGCAAGTGAATGGGATCAAAGCGTTGCCTTACCACGCGGGACTCGATGCAACTACCCGCGCGAAAACACAGGACGATTTTCTCATGGAGGAAATAGACGTGATTGTTGCAACCATCGCGTTCGGAATGGGAATTGACAAGCCGGATGTTCGTTTTGTTATTCACCATGATGTTCCGAAATCGCTCGAAGGTTATTACCAGGAAACAGGACGTGCGGGAAGAGATGGCGGCGAAGGAAATTGTCTTTCGTTTTACGCATACGCCGATATCCAGAAGCTTGAAAAGTTCATGAAAGGAAAACCTGTCGCTGAACAGGAGATTGGTAAGCAATTATTATTGGAAACTGTTGCGTATGCAGAATCATCCGCATGCCGCAGAAAAGTATTGCTGCATTATTTCGGCGAATCATACAAACAGGAAAATTGCAACAACTGCGACAACTGTAAACATCCGAAAGCAAAAGTCGATGCGACAGATGATGTTTCATTGGTACTGGAAGCTGTTTGTGATGTGAAGGAAAAATTCAAATCAAAACATATCATCCAGGTTTTGCTTGGAGAAATTACGCCGACTGTTACTTCTTACAAGCATGATGATCTTGAAGTTTTCGGTAAAGGTAATGAAGGCGAAAAAGATGAAGCACATTGGAATGCCGTCATTCGTACTGCATTGCTGGAATGTTTCCTTACAAAAGACATTGATAATTATGGCTTGCTGAAAATTACAAAAGCCGGCAAAGCATTTATGGAAAGTCCGACTCCCGTTTTCGTTACACGCGACCATGATTATGAAGGTGCGGAAAGCGA
Organism: Bacteroidota bacterium; assembly: GCA_030855855.1. Taxonomy (GTDB): domain Bacteria; phylum Bacteroidota; class Bacteroidia; order Palsa-965; family Palsa-965. The sequence continues at coordinate 7,062 of JALYQL010000151.1, forward strand.
TGATGATGACGATATGGATGGCGGCAAAAAAGGCGCAGGCGCAGATCCTGTTCTTTATTCAATGCTGAAAGATCTTGTGAAGCAGGTTGCCAAACAAAAAAATCTTCCTCCTTATGTAATTTTCCAGGAAACATCGCTTGATGAAATGGCGATTCAGTATCCGGTAAATAACGAGGAGATGACGCGCATCACGGGAGTAGGCCCGGGGAAAGCGGCAAAATTCGGAAAGCCATTTATAGACCTCATCGCGAAATACGTAGAGGAAAATGAAATCGAGCGTCCGCAAGATCTGCTTGTAAAATCCATCATCAATAAATCCGGATTAAAAGTTCACATCATTCAAAGCATCGACCGCAAGCTTGATCTTGTAGATGTGGCCGAAGCAAAACGATTAAAGCTCGACGATCTGATCACTGAAATTGAAACGATCGTTCTTTCAGGAACCAAAGTCAACATCAGCTATTACATCGACGATATGATGGATTCCGACAAACAGGAAGAGATCGTAGAATATTTCAAAGAGTCAGAATCAGATTCACTTGAAGAAGCAGTTGCTGAATTGGGTGAAGAAGATTTTACGCAGGAAGAAATTCGGTTGGTGCGGATTAAATTTCT
>JALYQL010000156.1 GCA_030855855.1 Bacteroidota bacterium
ACAGTCAGCTGCAGATGTTGTTTGCGGTTTGTCATCCTGCTATTTCTGCCGAAGCGCAGGTTGGTTTAGCGCTCCGTATTCTTTGCGGATTTGGCATTGACGAAATTGCTGATGCTTTTCTTACCAATAAAGAAACCATCAACAAGCGTCTTTTTCGCGCCAAAGAAAAATTACGCCACGCAAAAGTGCAGATCGAATTTCCCGGCGCCCTTGAAATAAATAAACGGCTGGAAACTGTTCTGACAACAGTGTACCTGCTTTTCAACGAAGGTTATTATTCCGAAAGCCACGATGAAGTGCTGCGCAAAGATCTTTGCCTCGAAGCCATGCGCCTTACTTACCTGCTTATTGAAAATGAACAGACCAATCAGCCTTCAGTAAATGCATTGCTTTCATTAATGTGTTTTCATTCTTCCCGCTTTGATGCAAGGAAAAATACAAACGGCGAAATGGTGCTCTACCACGACCAGGATGAAACACTGTGGAATGCAGAGCTGATCACCAAAGGAATTTATTTTCTCAGCCAGGCATCGCGCGGAAATACAATTTCAAAATACCATCTCGAAGCCAACATCGCATATTGGCACACCATCAAAAACGACACAAAAGAAAAATAGGAAAATATCCTGCAGCTGTATAATCAATTGCTGCAGATTGAATATTCACCCATCGCCGCCCTCAATAGAACTTACGCATTATCAAAAGCAAACGGAAAGGAAGAAGCAATTGTACAAGCCGAAAAGCTACAGCTGAACAGCAATCATTTTTACTTTACGCTGCTCGGCGAATTATACAAAGACATTGACAACGATAAAGCAAAAAAACATTTTCAGAAAGCACTTTCACTGGCCAAAACGCAAACCGACAAACACACGATCCGGTTAAAGATCGAAAAAATTTGAAAAAAAAGATAGCCAGTTTGAAGGTTGAAAAATTGCTAAGTCCGAAGCAACTTTTCAACCTTCAAACTGAACCGGCTGCCGTTTTTTATTTAGCCACGATCATTTATTGTTTTACCAATCGCAACGTATGTGGCTGCACGCCTTCAAGCCTGACGAGATACACACCTGCTGCCAATCCATGCAGATCAATCTCCAGCTGCGTTCCGTCCGGCGTTAATGTTTGCAGCACACGACCGGTCGCATCTGTAAGCGTTACAAGCTGCACATCAGCTGCAGCCGGCCATTGCACCATCGCACGATCAGTAGCAGGGTTAGGGTAAAGTGTAACGCCGGCATTCGTAGTGCCCGGATCTATTCCCATGCAAATATCAACGTACACCCATTGTGAAACCGAGGCGCCGCATCCGTTCACATCCGTGTAATCATAAATGATCTCAATATCACCAAGTCCCGATTGCATCGGATCGAACACGCCATTGGTAACGCCCCATCCCGAATATTGTCCGCCCGCAGGCGATCCGCCCGTAAGTACAGTGGTGTTTCCGGTTACACAGAAAGTATCCTGTGGCAGGTTGAGCGTAACATTCGGCAACGGATTCACTGTAACAGTTGTCGTAGGCGAAGTATCGCTGCAGTTTCCATTTCCACTATAGGCAATTACACTGTAGCTGCCTGATGTTGTTACGTTGATGCTGGAAGCTGTGCTGCCATTGCTCCACAAATACGATGAACCACCGTTTGCAGTAAGCACCACATTATCACCCGCGCAGAAGGAAACAGGCCCGCTTGCAGTGATCGATGCTACCGGCGTAGGATCAACAGTCACTACAATTGTGTTGCTCGTGCCCGTACATCCGAACGCATTCGTGGCATTCACACTATAGCTTCCGCCTGTGGTAACTGCAATTGCAGAAGCTGTGCTGCCAGTGCTCCACAAATAAGTTCCGCCACCTGTTGCAGTAAGTGTAACACTTCCTCCCGAGCAGAATAGTGTCGGGCCAGAAGCATTGATCACCGGCGAAGGTGTTGGATTAATTGTCACTGCAATCACTGAAGATGTATCCGTGCAATTGAAGTTAGAGCTGTAAGCGATCACGCTGTAATTGCCCGATATAGCAGGCGTGATGCTCTGGCTTGTCTGCCCATTGCTCCACAAATAAGAATTACCGCCGTTCGCTGTGAGCACCACATTATTGCCTGCGCAGAATGTTGTTGGTCCGCTTGCAGTAATCGATGCTGAAGGCGTTGGGTCAGCAGTAACGCTCATCACGCTGCTCACTGCAGTACATCCTCCCGGGCCGGTAGCAGTTACCGAATAGTTGCCTGTTTGTGTTACAACAATACTCGTGGTGGTGCTGCCATCGCTCCACAAATAAGTGCTGCCACCAGATGCAGTCAACGTCACACTTCCTCCTGCACAGAAAGTTGTCGGGCCGGATGGTGTGATCGCAGGTGTTGGTGGCGGATAAACCGTAACCGCGGTTATCGATGAGCTGCCTGCACAATTACCGTTTGAGCTGTAAGCTGTCACCGAATAATTTCCGGAAGCAGTTACAACAATGCTCGTGCTTGTGCTGCCGTTGCTCCACAAATAGGTGCTGCCACCTGATGCTGTTAATGTTACGCTGCCGCCCTGGCAAAAAGAAGTTGGACCGCTTGCAGAAACATTTGCCACCGGTGTCGGATCAACGCTCACGGTAACTGTGCCGCTGGTAGCTGAACAACCATTTACGCCGGTTGCTGTCACGCTGAAGTTGCCGCTCGCAGTTACGTTGATAGAAGTTGTAGTAGCGCCATTACTCCAGAGATACGTATTACCGCCCGATGCTGTAAGCGTCACATTACCGCCGCTGCAAAAAGTAAGCGGACCAGATGCGCTGATAGCAGGTGTTGGTGTAGGATTAACTGTAACTGTTGTGGAAGCAGAAGTGATGGAACAATTTCCATTTACGCTGTAGCTTGTTACGGTGAAATTACCGCTGCTGCTTACAGTGATGGAAGATGATGTAGCGCCATTGCTCCACAAGTAGCTGCTGCCACCCGATGCAGTAAGTGTAACGCTGCCGCCCGAGCAGAATGTAAGCGGACCACCCGCTGTGATCGAAGCGGTCGGTTGCGGATCTACTGTCACATTCACTGTGCTGCTGGTTGCAGTGCAGCCCGCTGCCGATGTGGCAGTGACGTTGAAGCTTCCTGCAGCAGTAACGTTAATGCCGGAAGTTGTAGCGCCATTGCTCCACAAATAAGTTCCGCCGCCCGAAGCAGTGAGGGTAACGTTTCCACCGATACAGAAATTAAGTGGCCCTGATGCGCTGATGTTTGCGCCGGGCAATGGATTCACTGTAACGGTAACAGGTGTTGCCGCATCTGTGCAGCCGCTTCCGTTCGTTGCAGTTACATTATACGTTCCGCTGGTGGTAACAGTAATGCTTGAAGTAGTTGCACCATTGCTCCACAGGTAAGTATTGCCGCCTGATGCAGTGAGCGTAACGCTGCCTCCTGCGCAGAATGTTGCAGGACCACCCGCGGTGATTGAAGCAACAGGGACAGGAATTACTGTAACGTTAGTGATAGCAGATGTAGTCATACAACCTCCTGCATTCGTTACCGTTACCCAATAACCACCGGCAGCGCCTACTGTAATGCCTGGTGTAGTTGCTCCTGTGTTCCACAAATAGCTTGTGTTATTGTTCACTGTCAATGTCACGCTGTCGCCTGTACAAATTGTTGTTGGACCGCCTGCAGTAACAGTAGCGAGCGGTTGATTCGGACAGCTGATATTTGCCGCCCATCCTGATCCCACACTGCTGGCATCGCTCTGGAAGCGGAAGGTAAGTGCAGAGCCGCTTGATTGCAGCACAGGCGGAAGTGCAGCGCCTGCGTATGTGCCGATGAGCGGAGATGCAGTGCTCGGCCCGTCGTACACATACAATCTGTCGCAGCAGCTTTCTGTGACGAATGCAGTGAACGTAAAACGTATGCCGCAACCGCTGTTGGAGTAAAAAACCATTGTGCGGTTTTCGTTATTAGGATAACCTGCGGAAGCTCCACCGGAATCATAAAAAGTTCCGCCACAAGTGTAACGCACACCTGCCGTCATGCTGATAGCAGGATTAGGATCGGGCGCGCTCACGCAAGTGATCCACGCCTGCCAGCCAACTTCATTCGTAGTTGCATTGCTTTTGAAACGGAATGTGAAACAGCTTGTGTTGGATGTAATTGGTCCCGGTTGGGTATTGCCGGTGAAAATTGCGAACAGCGGCGCGCTGATGCTTGATCCGTCATACACAAACAATGAATCACCTGCAGCCATATTGAAATGATTCGGATTGAAATCGAATCGCAGGTATTGATTGGTAGCTGAGCAGAACGTAACGGTGCGGTTTTCATTATCCGGGTAGTTTCCTGCTGGTCCGCCGGTGTCGTAATATACACCGCTGCACACGCTCACCGTTCCTGACATTTGTGTGTACACGTTAAGCACCGGTCCCGCGCATGCGAAATTTCCTGCCCATCCGGACAGTACAGTGTTGGCATCTGAGGTGAACACGAATGTGAGTGAAGTGCCGCTTGAGGTAACGGTTCCCGGGTTAGCAGTATAAGAGCCCAATAGTGGGTATGCAGTTGTAGGCCCGTCGTAAATGTATAACCGGTCGCAGCAGGTTTCAATGCTCATCGATGTGAATGTAATGCTCAGCCGCTCGCCGGTATTCGAAATAAACGTTTGCGCCTGGTTTGTAAAATTGCCATAGTTGCCTGCTGGCCCGCCCACGTCATAAAATGCAGCATTACATACACCACGGATACCTGCGCTCATCGAGAACGTCGGAACGCCAGGCGTTGTGGTGCATTCAAATTGCCCGGCCCAGCCCGGAGCGTTTGTTGATGCGTTGCTTTTGAAACGGAAAGTAACGCTGTTGCCTGTGGACGTAAATGTTTCCATTTCGGTGCCTGCAACGTGCGCGGCTATCAATGTTGCGCTTGTAGTAGGTCCGTCGTAAATGAACAACGTATCGCCTGTCGCAAAATTTGTTGTTGCATTCAGAAAAGAGAACCGCAGAAAAGCGCTTGTGCCTGACGTGAATGTTTGTGTGATGGTTGCATTGTCGGTGTAATTCGCCGTAGGACCGCCATTATCATACACCGTGCCACTGCAAGCAGTAACTGTTCCGTTGGTTAGAGGATAAACCGCAAGTGGCGGAGTTGTACAGCTGATCGAAGCCGACCAACCGAAACCAACGTTGACTGCGTCTGAAGTAAAACGGAATGTAAGCGATGTACCTGTAGAAGTAATTGTTCCTGGATTCGTTGTGTAAATTCCGATCAGCGGATAAGTTGCATTCGGGCCATCGTAGATATACAAACGGTCGCAACATATCTCGATGAGAAAAGTGTTGAACGTTACACTGAGACGATTGCCGTTGTTGGACAAATACGTTTGCGTAATATTTGAGTTGTTGCCATAATTTCCTGCCGGACCTCCAACATCATACAGACTGCCGCTGCATACACCACGGATTCCTGCAGTCATGTCAAACGCCAGCGGAGCACCAGGAGTAGTGGTGCATTCAAATTGCCCGGCCCAACCGGCGCTGTTACCCGAGGCATTGCTCTTGAAACGGAAAGTAACACTGTTGCCGCCGGAAGTAAATGTTTCCATGAACGTACCAGCAATGTGGGCTGCAATAAGCGGCGCGCTGCTAGTTGCACCATCGTAAATAAATAACGTATCGCCTGTTGCAAAATTCGTTGTTGCATTCAGAAAAGAGAACCGCAGAAAAGCGCTTGTGCCGGACGTGAATGTTTGTGTGATGGCTGCATTGTCGGTGTAATTTGCAGTTGCACCACCATTATCAAAAATTGCACCGCTGCATGCTGTGACTGTTCCATTGGTTAACGGATAAACGGTGAGCGCAGGTGTAGTGCAATTGACTACAGCATCCCAACCTGCGGCAACAGTGGCCGCATCAGAAATAAAACGGAAAGTGAGCGATGTGCCTGTTGAAGTTATTGTGCCGGGATTGGTAGCGTATGAGCCGATCAGCGGGTAGCTTAAATTCGGTCCGTCGTAAATATAAAGACGGTCGCAACACGTTTCCAGCACGAAAGAATTGAAGGTGATGCTCAGGCGGTTTCCGTTAGTTGACAAAAGCGTTTGTGTAATATCAGTGCTGTTGCCGTAATTGCCTGCTGCCCCACCAACATCGAAAAAGTTTCCGCTGCAGATACCACGGATGCCGGTGCTCATGTCAAACGAAAGCGGAGCACCAGGAGTAGTGGTGCATTCAAATTGCCCTGCCCAACCGGCGCTGTTACCCGAGGCATTGCTCTTGAAACGGAAAGTAACACTGTTGCCGCCGGAAGTAAATGTTTCCATGAACGTACCAGCAATGTGCGCTGCAATAAGCGGCGCACTGGTAGTTGCACCATCGTAAATGAATAACGTATCGCCTGTTGCAAAATTCGTTGTTGCATTCAGAAAAGAGAACCGCAGAAAAGCGCTTGTGCCGGACGTGAATGTTTGTGTGATGGTTGCATTGTCGGTGTAATTTGCAGTTGCACCACCATTATCAAAAATGGCACCGCTGCATGCTGTAACTGTTCCGTTGGTCAATGGATAAACGGTAAGGGGAGGTGTTGTGCAATTGACATTAGCCGACCAGCCGAAACCAACGTTGACTGCATCTGAAGTAAAACGGAAGGTAAGCGATGTGCCGGTAGAAGTAATTGTTCCGGGATTTGTTGTGTAAATTCCGATGAGTGGATAAGTTGCATTCGGGCCATCGTAGATATACAAACGGTCGCAACAGATCTCAATGAGAAAAGTGTTGAACGTTATACTGAGCCGGTTGCCATTGCTCGACTTCAGGGTTTGCGTAAGATTTGAGCTGTTGCCGTAATTGCCGGCAGCGCCACCCGCATCATAATAATTTCCGCTGCAGATGGAACGGATTCCAGAGCTCATGTCAAATGATAATGGTGCTGCAGGAGTGGTTGTGCATTGAAATTGTCCTGCCCAGCCAACATTGTTTCCGGAAGCATTACTCTTGAAAAGAAAAGTAACGCTGCTGCCGGATGAAGTGAACGATTCCATTGTAGACAAAGCGGTATGCGCTGCAATAAGCGGCGCGCCTGTAGTAGCGCCATCGTAGATGAATAATGTATCGCTCGTTGAAAATGCATTGGCGAGGGGAAGGAATGTGAATTGTAGAAAAGCAGCTGTGCCTGAAGTGAATGTTTGTGTAATGTTTGCGCCATCGCTGTAGTTGCCTGTTGCGCCGCCATTATCATAAACAACACCGCTACATGCTGTAACTGTTCCAGGAGAAAGCGGGTAAGCAGTTAACGCAGGAGTGCTGCAACTCACGTTCGCGTCCCAGCCCGCGGCAACAGTAGCTGCATCGGAAATAAAACGAAAGCAGAGCGATGTGCCCGTGGATGTAATTGTTCCGGGATTGGTGCCGTACGCGCCGATAAGCGGATGGTTTGGTGTAGGGCCATCGTAGATATAAAGACGATCGCAGCATACTTCAAGCGCAAACGTGTTAAACGTAACGGTGAGTCGGTTGCCGTTATTCGACACCAGCGTTTGTGTGATGTTTGTGCTGTTGCCATAGTTGCCTGTAGGTCCGCCAACATCGTAAAAAGTTCCGCTGCACATACCACGTATACCACCTGCCATGATGATAGAAGGCGGCGGACCAGGAATAGTGGTGCATTGAAATTCGCCGGCCCAGCCGATGTTATTGCCCGACACATTGCTGATGAAGCGGAATGTGACGCTGCTGCCGGAAGAAGTAAATGATTCCATAATACAACCGGCAGTGTGGGCTGCAATTAATGGTGCTGATGTATTTGCTCCGTCGTAAATAAAAAGGGTATCGCTGGCAGAAAAAGCATTGGCGGAAGCTAAAAAGCTGAATGCAAGAAAACTGCTGCTGCCTGATGTAAATGTTTGCGTAATGTTTGCACCATCGCTGTAGTTTGTGGCCGGACCGCCATTATCGTAAACTGTGCCGCTGCATGCCGTAATGGTTCCGGGTGCAAGCGGATATTGCGTGAGCGGAGGTGTGGTGCAGGAAATATTTGCAGCCCAGCCTGCGCCGGTTGTGTTGTTGTTTGATGTAAAACGGAAAGTGAGCGATGCTCCGGAAGAAACTATTGTTCCCGGATTCGTGGCATAAGAACCGATAAGCGGGTACGCTGAGGTTGGGCCATCGTAAATATATAAACGATCGCAGCAGGCTTCGACGCTGAGCGTACTGAAAGCAAAGCTGATCCTGTCGCCGGTAGACGAGGTGAACGTCATGGTGTAATTTTCGTTGTTGCCGTAATTACCAGCGCTGCCGCCTGCGTCGTAAAACGTACCGGAGCATGTAGTGACCGTAGTCGTGCTCATGTTATACGTTTGTGCCTGCGCTGAAATGGTGAAGATGACGAGGAGCGCGGAGAGAATGGAATTGCGTAGAAAGTTCATGTGCAAAAAGATTTATGCAAAGCTAAGCAAGGGTCATTCCGCAGTTTCGGACGCGTGGACACGACCTGGTTTCGAAACGTGTTTGCGGGGAGATGGCATAAGCCCATTTTGTTGCTGTTCAATGGATTAGTTAACAACAATGTGAATTCACAAGAACAGGATTCTTACTTTTGGAAATGTTTTTTTTGCGGCCCGATTGAGCAATGTCATTAAGTTCGGCAGCGCTACCTGTATGTTTGGCTAAATTATTAGCATGTAAAAACGAAAAAACAGCATTCCGGAAGCACATTCTCAATGCAAGAGAATTCCTTTTTGCGTCTCTCATGGAGGCAACGCCCATTAATTTAAGCAGGGCTTGCAGTATGTTTTGCTAAACCCCATAATTGTTAATCTTCATTGCCCCGTCATTCATGGCGGGGCAATAAGACAAAAGTAGAATGGGCTTTAGCCAAATATACAGGCAGCATATTCACCAGAGCAAATTTTCAATGCAAGAGAATTGCTTTTTTTTGCGGCCCCGATAGAGGCGACGTCACCGTGTGCAGCCGATAGCGGGAAATGTCCGCCCGAAAAATTAAATGCTTTGTAACTGGCTGAAACTTTCTGACCGAATGAAATTAGCTAAGCCGTTACTCGCAGGAGGGATTTTTCTTTCCACTTTCCTTTTTCCGCAAGATGGAATATTCGTCGGCAAAGCCGTTAAATGGGAAAATTATTCTGAGATAGTTAATTTTGCCTGATGAAATTGGAACTCCTTCCCACAATCGAACTGATGTCGGAGCTGTACAGCAAACCATTATCAGTTGAACGGTTCAGGGAATATTTGAAAATTCTGCAAGGAGATTCGAAAGATGATCTGGTAATGCCTGTCGGCGGATTAAATCCGATGGCAAAAGAACATGTGCTTGTGAAGCTACAGGAATTAAAAACGATGCATGCCGAAGAAATTGTTTCGGATGTGCTGAACGCGCTGAAAAAAAATGCAGAAAGAAATAAACAATGACCAGTTCAAAGTTGCGATCAATGTTTCGGATGATTTGAAAGGCGGATGGACCAATCGATTTACAAGCGACTACGACAGCAAATTCAGGATCAACGCGCTTGTTAAAAGAAAATTCTGCACGCCGCTGTTCTGGGCCAGCGAAGCGTACTCAGAAGAGCTTATCCGTAGACGAACATTGCATTATTGTTACCGTTCTATTTACTGGCTGCAAAATCCAAAGCCTGAAACATTGCAGGAGCATATTGAAATGGAAAAATTCGTTGTTACAGAAAGCGGAAAGACAGAAACAGGGCAAGAATAATAAACTTAATCTTATATAAATGGACGATGATTAATATTTATCATTGTAGCATGATTACGCAGGCTCAATTAACAGAAATGCTGACTTCCTTAGAAGCAGATAGAATCGAAAAAAACAATCTCAAAAACAGATGCCGATAAATTCGGTGAAGCTATATGTTCATTTAGCAATGATATGGCCGGACACAGATTGCCAGGATACTTACTTGTTGGGGTAAATGATAATGGTAGTTTAAATAAAACGGTTGTTGACGAACAGCTTTTACAAACTCTTTTAAGTTATAGAACCGATGGGAGAATAGTTCCTCCTCCGGCAATGATTGTTGAAAGATTTACATATCCTGAAGGAGATGTTGCTGTTGTCGAAGTTCAACCATCAAATGTCCCACCAGTTAGATATAAAGGTAAAGTTTGTGTAAGAATCGGCCCACGAAAAGGTATTGCAAATGAGGCTGAAGAAAGAATTTTAAGCGAAAAACGATCAACTTTTGCAAGAACTTTTGATACTCAGCCATGTTATGGCAGTAGAATCGATGATTTAAGCCTTGATATTTTCAAAATTTCGTACCTGCCTACCGCAATTGATGAGAACACTTTAAAAGAAAATGGAAGAGATATAAAACAACAATTAGCGTCGTTAAAATTTTATGATTTACAAGACGATTGCCCAACTAATGCCGGAATGTTAATGTTTGGAAACAATCATAGATTTTATATGGCAGGTGCCTATATTCAATATGTCAGGTTTACTGGTGAAGATGAAATTAGTGATTTTGAATATGAGCATAGATTTGACGGCGATTTGACAACTCAAATGAAAGTCATGGATGATTTTATCAAGTCTCAAATTTCAAAAAAGGTTCAACATTCGCTTGGTCATGATTATGAATTTACCTACCCATCCTCAGCAATTCAAGAGTTGTTATATAATGCAGTAATTCATCGAGATTACCAGTCAAATGCTCCAATCAAATTTTATGAATTTAATAATCGAATAGAAATAACTAATCCCGGAGGTTTATTTGGTGATGCAAGGCCGGAAAACTTCCCGGATAAAAATGATTATAGAAATCCAACTTTGGCAGAGGCAGCAAAAAATCTTGGATTTATTAATAGCTTTAATGTTGGGGTAAAAAGGGCAAAAGCTTCGCTGTTAAAAAATCGAAATCCTGACCCCCAATTTATCATCGACCAACCAACTGGTTTTGGCGTAATAATTTACAAAAAGGCAACATGAAAACCATAGCATTTTTCAATAACAAGGGAGGCGTTGGTAAAACAACTTTGGTATATCATTTTACCTATATGCTTGCGGAGCTTGGATTTAAATGTTTAGCTGTCGATTTGGATCCTCAGGCAAACTTAACCTCCATGTTTTTGAATGATGATCAATTATCTGAAATTTATGATAATGAAACTTCCAGATCTACAATTTTGGAAGCTGTGAAGCCATTAGACAAAGGTATTGGTGATATCAAACCAGCTACAATCCATCAAATAACAGATAAAATAGGGTTGTTGGCAGGCGATTTAGAACTTTCAATGTTTGAAGATAAGTTAAGCGAAAACTGGGGTAAATGCAATGATGGAGATGAGGCTGCCTTTAGAATAATATCTTCATTTTATAGAATAATTATTGAAGCCGGAGATAGAATGCAAGCTGATTACTGTATAATTGATATAGGACCAAATTTTGGGGCTATAAATCGTGCAACACTTATAGCAGCGGATTACGTTGTTGTGCCAATGGCCGCTGACTTATTTTCTTTGCAGGGATTAAAAAACTTGGGTACCAGACTTGAAAAATGGCGCAACGAATGGGCAAAAAGAAAATCTGAGAATCCTGAACCATTATTAAAGTTACCTAACTCCAATATTAAGCCATTGGGATATGTTGTTATGCAGCATGGTATAAAGGAAAGTAGACCAGTCAAATCATATTTACGTTGGGCAAATAGAATTCCTCAGGTCTTCAGAAAATTTGTGTTAAATGAAACTGTGACAAATGAAATTACGGTTGCAGAGGACAAGTATTGTATTGCACTGCTAAAACATTATCACAGTTTAATCCCGATGGCAATGGAGGCTAGAAAACCAATCTTTTTATTAAAACCTTCTGAAGGAGCAATTGGTGCCCATTTAGGAGCCGTCCGTAATTCTTATGGAGACTTTAAATTATTAACCGAGAAAATAATTTCTGCGATAAATCATGATCAAGAAACACTTTCGTTGAAAAAATAAAAATCATTCCTTAAAATCCTTCTCCACCATCCGCCCTTCCGCATCCCAGAATTTCCATTTGCCGGTCATGCGGTCATTTTTATAATATCCTTCTGAGCTTTTCTGGCCGTTCTCCCACAATGAAACGCCGTAACCTTCGCGCATACCTGCTTTGTAAAATCCTTTACTCCATTCTTTTCCCGATTTGTAAAACGTGATCCATTCGCCCACGCGCAAACCTCCCGACACATCTCCTTTCATATATATAACGCCATTATCATAACGGTCTATGAATGCCCCGTTAAAAACACTGTCCACCACATGTGGCTGATGCTCCAGCGGATCGCCAACAGTCATTCCCTTTCTGCTTTTAGCAGTTGTATCTGATTTCGGAGTCTCTGCAGGAGTTCCGCAGGCAAATAAAAATGCTGTTGCGATAAGCGGAAGAAAAAATAATTTACGCATAAGTAATTTCTTTGTAGAGTTTTGAGTCGCGGTAATATTCCAGTCGCTTGACTTTACCATCTTCGCCAAAGTACTTCCACTTTTTCACTTTTACACCTTGTTTATAACAACCGGTGGAACTTACTTTACCACCGGGCTGATATTGGGTCCATTTGCCATCGAAGCGACCTTTTTTATAATCGCCTTCCACCAGTTTATTTCCCGGAACATCATAAAAAAGCCAATGCCCTTCTGCTTGGCCTTCTACTATTTTTCCTTTGCTTTCCAGCTGCCCGTTGTCATACCAATGTGAAAACTCTCCACTGATCACATTATTTTTAAAATCTGCCGCTTCCTGCAACTTGCCATTTGAATACCAGCGCAGCCAGCGACCGTTTTTTATTCCATGCTTGTAAATTCCCGCTTCTTTGCGGATTGTATCACCCCAGTATTCGATCCACAATCCGTCGAGCGTGTCGTTTTTAAAATGTGCCATGCGCTGAATTCCGCCGTCAGGAAAAAAGAAATACCACAAGCTGTCGAGGTGATCCTGCTTGTACCAGCCGTAGCTGTCGAGCTTGCCTTGTTCGGTCCAGAAAAACCAGCAACCGCCCGCTTTCCCATTCACATATTTACCACCGGATTTTTTCATCCCGTTCTCGTGATAAAAAGTCCAGTCGCCGTTGAGCTTTCCTTCAGCAGTAAGCATTCCTTCCCCGCTTACTTTTCCGCTGGAGTAAACATATTTCTGATAATGATCCTGCGCGTGCAAAAAACCCGAAACAAGAAAAAACAAAGGAAGCAGCGGGAAAATTATTTTTTTCATTTTTCGCGTTCGGTTGTATAAAGCACTAAATCATGCAGGGATTTTCGTGCAGGATTTTCAGGGAAAGTGGCTAAAAGATCGAGCGCTTTTTTGCGGTATTCATACATGCGTTCGCGCGCGTAAGCAATTCCACCGGATGTATGCACAAACGCGATTACTTCCTGCACTTTTTCCGGCTCTTCATTATGATGCTTCACAAGATTGATGATTCGCCGCTTGTCGGAGCGTGAAGCATTATTGAGCGCGTAAATTAATGGCAACGTCATCTTTTTTTCTTTGATGTCGATGCCGGTTGGCTTGCCGATGTCATTTGCGGAACCGTAATCAAAAAGATCATCTTTCAGCTGGAACGCGATGCCGGTAAGCTCCCCGAATTCATGCATTCTCTTCTGAATCGCTTCATCGTTATTGACGCTTGCAGCGCCGCTCGTGCAGCAGGATGCGATGAGTGAAGCGGTTTTCTGGCGGATGATCTCGAAATAAACCGGCTCAGCAATATCCAGCCGCCGTGCTTTTTCGATCTGCAGCAATTCGCCCTCGCTCATTTCGCGCACCGCTTCAGACACAATTTTCAGCAAATGAAAATCACCATTATTAATAGAAAGTAATAAACCGCTCGAAAGCAGATAATCGCCCACCAGCACCGCAATTTTGTTTTTCCAAAGCGCGTTCACCGAAAAAAATCCGCGGCGCATATTGGAATCATCCACCACATCATCATGCACAAGTGTCGCTGTATGGAGCAGCTCGATCAACGCAGCTGCACGATAAGTGGAATCATTTATTTCCCCGCAAAGTTTCGCGCTCAGAAAAACAAACATCGGGCGAAGCTGCTTTCCTTTCCTGCGCACAATATACTGCGTGATCTTATCCAGCAAAGGCACCGAACTCTTCATAGAAGCCCTGAACTTCTGCTCGAAAATTTCCATCTCGGCAGCAACAGGGGATTTAATTTCGGTGATCGATTGCATGGGTGTGTAAAGGTAATGAAATCATGGGCCTAATGTTCTCGGCTTCGCTCGAACAAACGGCTGATCTATGGCTTAGGCCCTTGTGTTCTTTGCTTTGCCCGAACAGCCGGCTGACCATTGAGTTGGGGCCTCGTGTGTTTTTGGCTTCGCTCGAAAAACCGGCTGAGCATTGGCGGGTGCCCCGTGTGTTCTTGATTCGCCCGGACAAATGGCTGATCTTTGGCTGAGGCCCCTTGTGTTCTTTGCTTCGCCCGGACAAACGGCTGATCTTTGGCTTGAGGCGCAGTGGTTCTTTGCTTTGCCCGAACAACCTGCTTACCATTTCCCCGTTTGTTCGAGCGAAGCCGAGAACACACGGGAACTACTGTCTGCTGAACTTAACATCCGCCAACTTATACGTGCTGCCTTTTTCACCGTACAGGATCATGCGGTGTTCGTTCATCTGCATGAACAATTTCGGGCGCAGGATAATTTTCAGGTCGCTGTTGCTGAACATGGATTGCCGTTGCTGATTGCCATTGCTGTCCATGCTGACAAGCACCGCTATCGATTTTTTGGGATTATTCATGTAGCGGTATTTTGTATTATTTTCATCCGCATTTTTCAGGTTGCGTGGATTGTCATTGAACATGAAATACATTTTATCGCCTGAAACAGCGAAAGTAAATGAAGAATAATAACCGCCATCATTCCGGCTGACCTGGTATTTCGGAATCTTCTTCGCCCATGAAATTTCGCCTGCTGGATTAATGCTTACTACGATAATATCATTGTAATAATAATAATAAGTGTACGTGTAAGCATGTGTTGTCGGATCGTAGCTCTGCACCATCACTTCATAATATTGTTCGGCTACCAGGATTGCACCGCCGTCATCGCGCAAAATAAGGTGACGAAGAATGTAATCGTAAAGCTCTTTTCCTTTTTCAACTTTCTTTTCGCTCATAAACTGGGAAAGAAAATCGGCGCGAAAATCCATTGTGCCCTGCTTCGTTATTTCTTTCGTCTCCTTATCAATCTTCACATAAAAAGCACCGATGATGGAAGCCGAGCTTTTATTCGAATAAAAACCCGCGCAGATAATGTCTCCTTTTTCGTTGATGGTCATGCGCACATCAGAAATGAATTTTGGATCGAGGCTTACTTTATATTCTTTCAGGTTGTCGCTGGCATGTTCATACATCAACACCGTATGATAATAAGTAGGAGAGGAGCGTCGCTCTTTTTTTGACATGACGGTTTTGTCTTTCGACACGGTTGCCATCATATAGATATCATCATTTGCCGCGACAATAAAATTATCAAGCGCGAAAAATTCATCCTTATACGGCGGAATAATTGATTTTTCCCACAAAGAGTTCAGGTCGCGATCGAACAGCTGTAACAAAAACTTTTCATTTGCATATTGATCATACGGAGGATTTGCAACGACAAGAATGTGCTGCGAATCCAGCGACATTTCGGTATAAAAGCTTCCCTGGTTGCTTTTTTTATCGGCAGAGATTTTAGCGACAATGGTCCACTCTTTTTTCGTGGTGCTGTGGTCATCCAGAATTTTAGCATAAAGCACATTTACATCTCTTTCTTTATCGTAATCGTTTGCAAAAATGATGATGTTGCCTCCCAGGAAATAGATCGCGTTGCGCGACAGCCTTCTTTTTTGAGGGCCCTCCATCGAAATTACCTTTGTATAATCGAGGCTGAGATCGGAAAGCTTGTAGCGCTCAATGATAGGGTCATTGCTGCCGAAAAGAGCATATTCACTGCGTAAAGTGTAAACAAAAGTGCCGTCTTCACCGAGCATGTCGGTCATGGCTGTTTTGCGGGGTTTTTTCTGTGGAATTCCCCATGTAATTTCCATTTGTGCCGACACAATAACCGGCAAAAAAAGAAGTAAAAAAAGATAACATTTCATTCGCTTCATAGCCTTGAAGATCCGTAACTTTACAAAGCTACCGAATTCGGAAATGAGAACAGCTGTTTACATATTTCTCTTTATAATGTGGCCGGGAATTTTCCTTTCCGCCCAGGTTGTGCTGCAAACATCGGTCGATACTGCACAGAAAAAAACCACGGTCAAAGTTTCTGTGCTGAACCCACACGGAAAACAGGCAGTTGCTTACGACGGACATTCCATGCCTGCGGACAGCGTGCAACAGGCTTTGAAGATCAATCCCGGCAATTTTGTGCGTGGAGATTTTGCATTGTACTACGAATACCGCCTGGCACGCCATTTCAGCGTGGAAGGTGCGCTTGGTGTGACTTACGTTGATTATTTTTACGAGCTGATACAAAACGGCGGACGTTTTATTTTCAAAGCAAACGAAGCCAATGCCGCCAGATTTTATTCAGGTTACAGCGCACGTTTTCAATTGCGCTGGTATCCTTCCCGTTACGAAACCGCGATCACCGGTTACTATCTTGCACCTGAGATCAGTTACCGGACGTATAAGATGGATTATTTCATTAACACCGGACTCATCGCTGAGCCGCATCGCCTGAACAGAAAATATACAGATATACGTTTGCAATTCGGTCACCAGGATGCAGATCCGTATAATGCATTTTTCTGGGAATGGTATATTGCCGCAGGTTTTCGCCACTTTAATGAAGATGCTGTAAATAATTCCGGTTTAGATGCTGAATTCGAGCATTGGGATTATTGGGGACCGGTGGTAGGGGGAGGAATTAAAATAGGCTTTAATTTGTAAAGGTTACTGGTTTCTCGTTTGCGGGTTTGTTGTTAAAAATGTTCTCTTTATTTTTCTTGTTCATTGCTCATTGAACATTTTTAACAACAAACCGCAAACAACAAAGGAGAAACCAGTAAACTATTTCTTCAACTTCAGCGTTTCCCCCGATTTGGTAACCGCTTCATTTTTGTTTGCCAACTGACCACAAGCCGCGTCTATATCTTTTCCTCGTGAGCGGCGCACATTTACGATCACTCCTCTTTCTTCGAGTATGCGTGTAAAACGGTTTAAACGTTCGGGTAACGTCTGCTGAAATTCTCCGTCATCGATCGGATTGTACTCGATGATATTTACTTTGGCGGGAACTTTTTTGCAATATGCGGCCAGCTCTTTTGCGTCTTCAATACCATCGTTAAAATCTTTGAAAACGATAAATTCAAATGTGACGCGTGTGCCTGTTTTTTCGTAAAAATAATTCAACGCTTCAGCCAATGCGTCAAGAGAATTTTCCTCGTTGATCGGCATGATGTGATTTCGTTTTATATCATTCGCGGCGTGGAGGGAAAGCGCGAGATTGAATTTCACTTCATCATCCCCCAGCTTTCGGATCATTTTCGCGATGCCGGCAGTAGAAACGGTGATGCGTTGCGGCGACATGTTCAGACCTTCGGGCGAAGTGATTTTTTGAACGGAAGCGATCACATTTTTATAATTGAGCAAAGGTTCGCCCATGCCCATGTACACGATGTTCGTAAGCGGCTGCTGGTAACGTTCCTGCGCCTGGTTGCGGATGAGCACGACCTGGTCATAGATTTCTTCTGCGTCAAGATTTCGCAATCGCGCGAGCCTTCCCGTTGCGCAGAATTTACAGGTAAGGCTGCATCCCACCTGCGAAGAAATGCAGGCCGTCATACGCGAGTCTGTCGGGATGAGCACGCCTTCCACGATGTTATTGTCGTATAGCCGGAAAGCGCTTTTGATCGTGCGGTCGTTGGAAACCTGGAAATTGTCAATGCCGACAACCGGAAAAGAAAAATGTTCTTCGAGCAGCGCACGTGTTTCCTTCGAAAGATTTGTCATCTCCCCAAATCCACGTGCCGATTTTTGCCAGAGCCATTCCCATACTTGTTTGCCCCTGAAAGCCTTATCACCGTGATCGGTAAAAAAGGTTTTCAGCTCTTCGATTGAAAGACTCCGCACATTTGGTTTCGCCAATGACATACTGCAAAGGTACGGTGGAAATTAACGATCTTTACATCTACCGGGCAGGCCGATTAAAAAATCAGGCTTCATTGTAATCAGGTTTAACAGTCGATCACTTATGCGTTTTCTAACAGCCGAATATATTTTCTCTGCCCATACGGGATTTATTAAAAAAGGAATCCTTGTTATCGATGGAAATGGTGTCGTACAGGATTTAATCGATCCTGAAAAAGCAGAGAAAGTTCCGGTTGCTGAAAAGTTTGATGGAATCCTTTGTCCCGGATTTATCAATGCACATTGCCACCTCGAACTTTCCCATTTAAAAGGACACATTCAAAAGCAATCAGGCTTTGTCGAATTTGCAAAAGAGCTGCTGACCAAACGCGGGACTTTTTCTCATGATGAAATGTCGGCTGCTATCGAAAAAGCTGAAAATGAAATGTTGGAGAATGGCATTGTAGCTGTGGGCGACATTTCCAATACTTCCGATTCATTTGCGCAAAAGGGAAAAGGAAATATTCAGTATCACACCTTTATCGAAGTACTGGCACTAAACCCTACGATGGCCGAAAAGGTAGCGGCCAGTGGAATTGAATTGATGCGATCGGCTCCAAAACCTAATTCACTTTCACCTCACGCGCCATATTCCGTTTCACCGGAGCTGCTCGAAATTATCGGCAACTCTTCACACGATGAAAATGTTCCGCTCACGATACATAACCAGGAAAGTCTTGGCGAAAGTGAATTTTTTACCAAGCGCTCGGGGCCAATGCGCGGGTTTTACGATTTCCTTGGTAT
>JALYQL010000209.1 GCA_030855855.1 Bacteroidota bacterium
ATTTCTGAGCGAAAACACTCAGTCTGACAAAATAGAAAATATTCTTTTGTCAGACTAAGTGTTTTTCGCTTGACAATGCTCTTTTACAATACAATTCTCCATAGCGAAAAATGTATCGAACGCTGGCAAAAAAAGCCTACTCTTCAATAACAGAAAGCTGTTCCTTTGAAACTTTCTTCACCTTCGCGCCACTATACAAATGTGTGCTGATCGATTTGTAGGGAGCGCTGACCACTTCATCATTTTCTTTTAACCCGGAAATAATTTCGATGTACATATTGTCTTCGACACCTGTTTTTACAGCAACAAGCTTTACGTTTCCGTCGCGGTAAACAAACACACATTCAATTGCTTTCTTCTCTTCTTTTTTTTCTTTGTTCTTAGTATCAGTCACAACAACCGGCTTATCTTCTTCATCCTCATCCGAAGATTGCATTTCATTTTTTTCTCCCACGCCGCTTTTGGCAGCGGTATCTTCACGTGTGGTAACGGATTGAATAGGAACGGCAATTGCATTTAAAACTGATTTGGTCTGGATCTCAACAGTGGCTGTCATGCCCGGAAGAAATGCGTAACGGTCCGGATGTTTAGGATCGATCAGGTCGACATACGAATCCCGGATGATGCGGATCTTCACAGGGAAATTCGTCACCTGGTCGCTCGAAAGACCGAGTGTATTTGCAGAATTGGCAACTTCTGTCACCACGCCTTTAAACTTCCTGTTATTATGCGCGTCCACTTCGATAAGTGCAGTATCGCCTTCCAGCACACGCAGAATATCGTTTTCATTTACATCAACGAGCACTTCCATTTCATTCAGATTTGCAAGACGCATGATTTCCGTTCCTTCCATTTGCGCCATACCGATAATTCTTTCTCCTTTGCGCTTGTTCAGCCTGGAAATTGTTCCGTCAACCGGTGCATAGATGGTGGTCTTGGCAAGATTATCATTCGCTTCTTTCAACGAAGCCTGCGTGCTGCTTACATTAAATTCAGCGCTCTTCACACTTTCCATCGCTGCATTCACATCCGCAACTGCGCCTTCATATGTTGCTTTGATCTGTTCAAATTCAGAATCGGAAATAGCACCCTGATCATGCAGCTTTTTATTCCGGTTAAAGCTGGCTTCAGCATTATTCAGCTGCGCTTTCGATTGTTCAAGCCGCGCAGAGCTGGTGGCCATTTGTGCCTTTGCACCGTTAAGCGTCGACGACATCCGTTGCACTGCTGATTGATAAATAACAGGATCAATACGCAGCAACAAATCGCCTTTACGCACAGTGTCGCCTTCTTTGACCAACAGCTCGACAATTTCTCCGGACACATCGGATGAAATTTTCACTTCTACTTCCGGCTGCACTTTTCCACTCGCGGAAACAATCTCGGTGATGTCGCGCTTGGTGGCTTTTTCTGTGGCAACTTTTAATATTTCTGAGCTGGAACTTTTTTTCCAGATGATGACGACGATAAGAAGGGTGACAAGAATTCCACCAATGATCAGGAAGCGTTTCATATTAGTTTCTTCAGAAGGTAAGTGGTTTGCCCTGGTAATAATCGAGCACTTTTATGCGAAAGATGTAATCGTACTTCGATTGAACAAGATTCGTTTCTGCTGTCGCCAGGTTGTTTTTCGAGTTATTATATTCAATAGAGTTCGATGCGCCGAGATTGAATTTTCCTTCTGTGTATTTGAATGCTTCCTTCGATGCGTCAACCGCTTTTTGTGAAGCCTGGTATTTCAGGTAAGCAGCCTGTGCATCGGCATAAGCCTGAGAAATATTTTTGCGCAATTGCTGCTGTGAAAGATCAACATTCAACTGTGCGCTTTCACGCTGGATCTTTGCTTTCGCCACTGTGCTGTTCACCTGGAATCGGTTAAAGATCGGAATGTTGACCTGTACACCGATGCTTTTATTCACGTTGTTGTTGAACTGATTGCCGAAAGGTGTAGTGACAAATGTGTTTGAATAGGAAGGAATCAGCACATAATCTCCACCCGTTGTAAGACCGATAGTATCAACTCCTGTGATCGTGGAGCTGTTGAGATCTTTTGCAAGCCCGGAATAACCCGTTCCGAGCGAACCCTGCAACATAACCGAAGGGCTGTAAGCGCCTTGTGCAATTGCAACACCCTTATCTGCGCTCATGTAATCCATCTGCGCTTTTTTAATTCCGGGTTGTGTTGAAATAGCGGTCTGGTAGATTTGCTCCGGAGTCGAAGCTAAAATATTTCCGCCCGCAACTTCAAGTGAAGGTTTCACAATTGTAAATCCTGCGGTTGAATCAAGATTCATCAGCTGTGTGAGATTCAGGTAAGCCATCGTGACAGCATTCTGGGCGCTGACTACATTTACCTGTTCATTTGCCATCTGCGCCTGCAGCTCCAGCAATGTACCTTTCGCCTGTGCTCCTGCCGTTACAAGCTGCTGCATTCTGTCCACTTGTCCTTGTGTAAGCGCCGTCTGACTTGTAGCGAGAGTCAATTGATCCTGCGTGTACAACACATTTAAATACGCGCTCGCCACATTCATGCCGATATCATATTGCGACTGCAGCACACCGAAACGATTTGCTTCGAGCGAATACTGGCTTTGCTTTAATGTATTATAATTCTGCATTCCGCTGAAAAGTGTAAGACTGCTGCTGATATAAAAATTTTCAGAAAGCACCTGGCTGTTCGCGAATGTATTGGTGTAACGGTCAACAGTTCTTCCGTATTGGTAAGTGTGCGAAACGCCGGCATTGAGATTAGGAAGGAAATTTCCTTTACTCGCCAGCACATCCGCCTGCGCCATTTTTACATTCAGCTGTTGCTGCTGCACAGAAATATTATGCACCTGCGCGTAGCTGATGCATTCCTGCAACGTCCACGGCTGCGAATTGTCGCGGAAATACAAAACGGTATCCTGTGAAACAATCGGGGCAGTAAAAGCTACCGTTGAAGAGGAGGAAGCAAACGGGCCGTTTTGCGCGGTCATTGATGCCGGTATCAAAAACAGCAGTGCGAGCCGGAATAAAAAAGTGTCTGGGAGCATCATGGTATTTACGCCAGCAAAGTTATTGATATTGCGTTACTCCAAGAGCGGTTTCGTACCTTTATATTTCGTGAATTACTTAGCCCATTTTTATCTTTCCGGCACTAAAGAACACCTTCTTTTGGGGAATTTTATCGCAGATGCCGTGAAAGGAAAACAGCTGGAAGCCTTTAGCCACGAGCTTCAGCAGGGTATCCGCATGCACAGGGAGATTGATTTTTACACAGATACCCACCCGGTGACATTAAGGAGCAAGGCGCGGCTCAGGGACCAATTCAATCACTATTCGGGCGTAATCGTCGACATTTTTTACGACCATTTCCTGGCGCGGAACTGGCCGGAATTCTCTGCTGAGCCATTGCCCGAATATTCGCAGCGGATCTATTCGATCCTGGACTTGCACATCGCTGAGTTTCCTGAGCGCCCCCGGCACATGTTGCCTTTCATGAAAAACCACGATTGGCTGATGGCCTATACCAAGCTGGAAGGAATCCGCCGTGTACTTTCCGGAATGGCGCACAGAGCTAAGTTCGAATCAAAAATGGAGCTGGCGACAGATGCGCTGGAAAAGGATTATGCATTATTCGAAAAAGATTTCCGCGACTTTTTTCCAGACGTCGTGGGGCATACTGCGGGCTACCGTGAGCAGATTTAGTGGTTGCCTGGCTTTTTTCACAAGAAATTTTCAAGGAGTTTTTAGCGGCAGGAAAGGAGCGGCAGCGGCAGAAAAAATAAAAATTGTACTATTAATTACCTGTGACGTCAGGTTTACACTTTTTATTTGCTCTTTTTATTTACTCTTTTCCCTGTCTTTTTTAACTGCCGCTGCCGCTCCTTTCCCGCCGTTCCTTCTCTGCCGCTGCCCTGTCGCCATGTAAATTCTTCGGTTAATTTTAACCAGCCTCTTAATTTTTCTGACTTAACACACCATCCTATTTGGAAACGATTACTTCATCTGTAATTCAGGTGGGAATAATATGCATGGAAGAGATTTGTGAAAACAAAGACCTATGTTTTCACCTGAAAAACTTTCGCTGCTTATCCTTTTAGGAATTGTAATTGCATTTGTCGGCTTGTGGCTTGCTCCTGTTGATATTGTCGTGGAAGATGCAATTGCCACAGAGGTCCTGGCAGGAGAGAGTTTCGAAGATTAAACTCTTCTTTTTTCAAAACCCCGCGTCTCTGCGGCTTTATTTCCTACCGGGGGAAGTAATTCTTCGACCACCTCTTCGCCAGCTTAAAAGCAGCAACCGCAAAAACCGGTGCCGCAATTACATCCACAACATAATGCACCCGTTGTCCAATCAATAAAACGCCGGCAGCAATCGCGGCAATTATCAAAAGCCATTTCACCCATTTCTGCGGAACAACCAGCACAAACATCACAAGCGTAGCTACATGTCCGGAGAAAAACAAATCTTTCAGATTTTGTCGTCCATCGTAAAATGTCGCGTGAAGAAAAGGATCTTGCAGCGGAATAATTCCTTCAGGAGGATTTAGCGGAACAAGCAGTAAAGTAATTGCGCGCAAAAACTGGAGAATAAGGTAAGTGCGGATGAGCAATATAGCTGTGTCCGGTTTCAGAAAACAAAACACGATCCCTGGAATTATTGCGCCATAAGTACATGTGAATAT
Organism: Bacteroidota bacterium; assembly: GCA_030855855.1. Taxonomy (GTDB): domain Bacteria; phylum Bacteroidota; class Bacteroidia; order Palsa-965; family Palsa-965. Next base: position 4,671 of record JALYQL010000209.1, read on the forward strand.
CCAGCTTGAAAAATCTCTCGGGGCAATAATTTTATTCAGCCAGTCTTTTTCAATACTAAATCCACTTCGGTTTTCGACAAATTCAAGAACGAATATGAAACCGAATAACACAGCTCCGAGAAATACAATGCTCAGAAATAAATCTTTGCGGAAAGATTTATTTTTCAGGGCCGATTTCCATGTGAGTGGATGTGCAGATGTGTGGATGTGCAAATGTGTAGATTAAGAGTAGTGTATCTGTTTCATACTGATTTGTTTTTCTATTTTTAATCTGTGGAATCCGCGAATCTTTGGCGGTATTAATATGCCACAGATTTCGCGGATTCCGCAGATAGGAATTGGATTCGAGCAACGACAGAAATTCTAAATCAAGAGAAAATTGTTGTTGTTCTTTGGAGCAATGACAGAAATTTTTAATAAAAAGAAAATCGTCGTTGTTGGTTCGAGTCCCGATCACGATCGGGAAGAACCTACAACGACATCATCTCCTTCAGCTTCACCGCCTGCCTCCTTGAAATCTCCACCGTCTCACCTCCACGCAATTTCACAAGCAATCCGCCATTAAACCAGCTCTCAATATTTTCCACCCACTGCAGATTGATAATATGCTTTCTGCTGGCGCGGAAAAATGTTTTGTTGTTCAAACGCTCATCCAGGTAATTCAGCGAACGCAGGATTAATGGCTTGCTCGTGCCGAAATACAAACGCACATAATTCCCTTCCGATTCAAACAAACGCACCTCACCCAATTTCACAAACCAGCAGCGCTCGCCGTCTTTCACAAAAACCTGGTCCGTTTCATTCAGCGCGTTGGAATTTTCAGGCGCGTCTTTCTTCTCAGCAAGATGCGACATTAATTTTTTGATCGTATCTGAAAGTCGTGCAGGCTGAACCGGCTTCAATAAATAATCCAGCGCGCTTACATCAAACGCTTTGATCGCGTATTCATCATGCGCGGTGACAAAAACCACTTCCGGAACAAAAGTCAATTCTTCCAGCAGATCAAATCCTGTTTTACCCGGCATCTGGATGTCGAGAAAAATAACATCCGGCTTGAGTGTATTCACCGTTTCAATCGCACTCTTCGCATCACCACATTCGCCGATAATTTCAATTCCGGGATAAGTGGCGAGCATGGATTTTAATTCCTGTCTCGCCAAACGCTCATCGTCAATGATAATTACTTTCATAGGATTGGAGATTTATTTTGGTTCTGCTGTAGTTGCCGGGATAAAAAGTTTTGTAATAACGGTTTTTGCATCTTCATTCGCGATCTCCAATTTAGCTTTTCCCGCGTAAAGAAGTGAAAGACGCTGGATGGTATTGCGCATTCCGAAACCACTTTCAGGAATTTTTGTCGCGTCGTATTGTCCGGAATTGCGAATGGTTATTTCCAGTCCGTCATCGTTTTTTTTTGATTCCACAGAAAGCTTTCCACCTTCTGGTAGCCGCGCAACACCATGCTTAATCCCATTCTCCACCAGTGTCTGAATCATCAGCGGCGGCACTTCCATTGATTCTGTTCCCGGGCCGATTTTCCATTCGAGCTGCAAACGTTCTTCCAGCCGCACAGCTTCAATGGCGAGGTAATCTTTAACCGCTTCAAGCTCCTGCGCAAACGGAATAAGCTTCTGTTTCCCCATCTGCAGCGTATTGCGCAGCAGGTTTGAAAATTGGGTGATCGCTTCTTTTGCTTTTCCGGGATTTTCTACCACTAAGGCGCGAATTGAATTCATCGCGTTAAACATGAAATGCGGATTGAGCTGCGATTTTAATTTATTGAGCTCCGCCTCATGAATTGCGGCTATCCATTTGAATTTTTGAATTTCAGCTTTTTTATAATTCTCTACAAAATGTACAACAAAATAAATGGCGCTCCAGAACAAAAAGAAAAGCGTGAAATTCGAAACAGAGATCAGCCAATTGCCTTTGCTCATTTCTTCACCCGTTGCAACACGGTCAAAACCGGTCTGGAGAAAAGTCATGAACAAGGCCATAAGAAAATTGCACGTCAATATTACAGGAACCACTTTCGGAACAGAAAGCTTCAGCAGGTTAAACCGGATGATCACCCAGCGCAGGAGTTGGGTAAGCAGAATACCAAAAAGAAAAATGAAGATCAGCGAAAACGCGAAAGACGTTGTGAACTGATCTCTGAGAAAAATATAAAAGCCATCCAGCAAAACAAACAGCAGCCAGCCGCCCAGTTGGCATTGCCAGTACAATTGACGTTTGTTTATAGGATCGAATGCAGGCATATTTTGTTTGGAGTCCAGAGTGGTTAGTTCGGAGAAAAAGCTGCAATCATTTCTCCGGACTATCCACTCTGCACTAACAACTTTTTGTTACTTATTGATCCACGCTTTCCTTAGCTTCAGCTGTGCAGGCGTTGGATTTTGCATCGGCGTGAGAATATGTTTTTTCGGAATAGTCACTTTACGGATCTTGCCTTTCAGCTTTTTATTTTTCCATTTTCCGTTTTCCAGTCGTTTCACTTTTAAAATAAGCTTATCACCTTCTTTCACCTTTGCGTCATATTCCGTGAGCACCAAATCGAGCGTTGCCAGCGTGATCGCTTTGCCATTCAATGAAACAGGAATATCACCTTTCTGGTAACCCATTTCCTCCCCGAAATCATTTACAGTTTCAGGCCACAAGCGCAGATTTCCTTCCTGGTCGAGACGAAAGCCGAAGCCCCCGAATGGATCCAACACTTCTTCCGTTCCGCGACGTGAATAATCAACACCGACAGCTTCCAGCATTTCTTTATACGGAAGCATTTCTGCGCCGATCACATAACGTTTGAAAAAATCGCCGATCTCCGGGTATGTGAGCTTCACAATATCGCTGAACAATGAATCGTCTGTAAAGGATTGATCCTTGCCATATTTTTTAGAAAGATCGCGCATCATTTCCTGCGTGCCGTATGTGCCGCCAGAAAGTTGTCGCAAACGAATATCAAGACACATTCCGATAAGCGCTCCTTTCTGGTACACGTTGTTGTATTGATCCTCATGCTTCTCCAATGCACCTTTGCTCATTTTGGTGAAAGAAAGATCTTCATCGTATTCTTCTGCGGCAATCATCTTGCTGCGCATGACGCTTAAAAAATCTTCGAGCTGCACCGATCCGTATTTGATCTGCACATGATGCGCTGCGTATTCTGTCAATCCTTCATACATCCACAAATGCTGCGACATGGCAGGACGGTTGTAGTCGAAATCGCCGATCTCCTGCGAGTGAATATTCAGCGGCGTTACAATGTGAAAAAACTCATGCGCGGAAACATCGATCATCGTCTGCGCAATTCTTTCCTGCTCCATTTCGGGAAGGCAATACATGGAAGAATATGAATGCTCCAACGCGCCGAAAGAACCTGATTTAAATCCCTTCGGATTTCCATTGAGGTAAATGATAAACGCGTAATTTTTTATCGGCAAAGTTCCGCCGAGATACTGTCGTTGCATATCTAACAACTTGCGCAGGCTATCCGCTACAAAATGTGCTGTGACTAATTTTTTTGGCGAATAAACTGAAATCAGGATGTCGGCGCCACCTACAAGCACATGTGCGGTATCAGGACGATTGTACATCATCGGTCCATCAACAAGCTGCATGTAATCGGGAACAGTATAAGTATCCGAATTTCCTCTTCGTTCTACATTGCTCAATCCTGTTGCTCCGTAAAAACCTAAAGGGTGAATGATATTTATTTTATAAGCATTTCGCTTCATGCCTTCGAAATAGCCGTAAAGCAAATGATTATTCAAAACGAAATTCGAATCGGGCTGAAAATTAGTTCCCGCCGGTTCAAAGACAAATTCACCTTTCAATTCTGTATCCCAGCTGTCTTCAACATCATAAGAAATGGATGCAAGTGATTTTGCATTCGGAATTTTCCAGGAGTTCTGGTCCGCTTTTATTACAGCGATCTCTTTACCCGCATTGTCTACCGCTTTAAAATCTTTGACAAATTTTCCGAAGTTGTAGATCTTATACGTTCCGGGAACCATGGCCGGCATGTGATAAACTACCGTGTCAGCAGTCATCTTCGGCGTAACAAGATTTACAGTCAGCAGATCATTGTGAACTTTTGTAAGATCAACAGTAAACTGGTAACTGTTATCCTGCTGCGCGCAAACTGTTGCTGCAAATGCGAACGAAGAAAGAAGGAAAAGAATTTTTTTCATAAAAAGAGTTAGCGGTAAAGTTTTGCGAAATTCCATTTATTGGTAAACGAAAGAATTGTCATGAGGATGATAAATGCTACGAACAGAATCAAATTGTCTGCCGCGGGATTCATTCCATCAGCGAGCCAGATTGTGTTTCCTTGTATTGAGCTGCCGGAACTTGTAACGGCGAATGTTCCGAAAAGATTATTTGCAAAATGCATTCCCATCGCACTTTCCAATCCTTCATCGAGGGCAGCCATCATCGCGAGAAAAATTCCCGGAATTAAATAAGCGGGAAACATTGCCAGCGCACCATACTTTGTGACTTCCGGATTAAACATGTGAATGCCGGCGAAAAGTAAAGCGGTGACAATGATCGGAACAACCGGCGTTTTTGTAACTGAGCCAATTCCCTGGAAAAGATATCCGCGGAAGAAAAATTCTTCCCACCATGTTTGTATCGGAAGAAATAAAATTCCGATCAGCAGCGTAATGAGAAATGGCTTCAGATTAAACACTACAGTGTAATTGTCGGGGTACATATCCATGGAAATATATTGCGCAACAAAACACAACGTCATCCAGATGAAACCGGTAAGAGCAAATCTTTTCCAGCGGACTTTCGGTGCGGAAGTAATAACGGATTTGAATTTTTTGCCGTGAAGTTTCGTTACAACGATCCACAACGCGAGCATCGCTGTTACAAACATCAGCATTGTCAGCAGCAAAATAGTATTCGGAGAAAGTCCTGTAAAGGCAGGGTCAAGAATTTTTTCTGGGGTTTGCAGTATCTCTCCGCGTGAATGACCATTTTCTAATGCCGCATTCAACCCGATAACTGAAAGCGGAGTCTGCCCGATAATATATCCTCCGAAAACAATTAATATTCCGAGCAGATATCTCCACCAGTCATTTTTTCCGCTGCGGCCAATCTCCAGGAATTTATTGGAGAGTGGCTCGTAAGGTTTTGGCTCAGGAGGACTATAATCCGGATAAAGTGGAAGTTCGTTGTTTTCCATTCACACAATAATAGCAGAAAACCACGCATTTCACGTGGTTTTCTTGGTTAAAGAGATATTGCTGAGATAAGAGGCAAGTAATAAGGATTAATGGTGACGGATGAAAACCTAAACGTCTGAAAATCCAGGTTCTTAATCGTGAATGATCACCTTTTCAATTGTATCGTCCGGGCGAATTGTATCGAGCACATCCAATCCTTCGGTGAGCTTTCCGAAGCAAGTGTGCTGCCTGTCGAGATGTGCGGTGCTGTTGCGACCGAGTACAACGAAAAACTGTGATCCCCCTGTATTGCGACCTGCGTGCGCCATTGACAAAACGCCTTTATCGTGAAATTGATTTTCGCCGGTTAATTCGCAATCAATTTTCCAGCCCGGACCGCCTGTGCCCGGCATTCCTGTTGCGCCATCGCGTGTGTTCGGGCAGCCGCCCTGGATCACGAAGCCCGGAAGCACACGGTGCCATTTCAGTCCGTCGTAAAATCCGCTTTTCGCGAGCTTCACAAAATTAGCTACAGTATTAGGAGCATCATTTTCATAGAAAGATGCTTTCATAGTTCCTTTGTTGGTAATGATTTCTGCTGTCATCTGGTGTATGTTGAAGTTGAAAGTGTGTGTAAGAATTGTAGTGCGAATATCGTGATTAGTCGTTTGTAAATGGCTGGTGTGATAAAATTTTCTTTTATTTGCGCCCTTAATTTTTATTTTATGTACTTAACTAATATGCAAGCGTATGGAAAAATCAGTTTTATTAAACGACGAAAAGATCGTTAGCCACATCTGTTTTATCAGGGGAAAGAAAGTGATGCTGGATAGAGATCTGGCCGGTATGTATGGGGTGATGACCAAAACGTTGAACCAGGCGGTAAAACGTAATATCCGAAGATTCCCCCGATGATTTTATGTTCCGTTTGAGTGAGCACGAATTGAAAATCCTGAAGTCACACATTGTGACCTCAAGTTCAGAAAAAAATTCTTCAAGCTTGAAAAGCCAGATTGGCATTTCAAGCTTAGCTAAGGCCGGCTGGGGAGGCGCAAGGACACTTCCCTGTGTTTATACAGAACAAGGCGTTGCAATGCTTTCCAGTGTTCTTAACAGCGATACGGCTATTGATGTAAACATTCAGATCATCCGGGTTTTTACGAGAATGCGGGAAATGCTGTTTTCACAACAGGATGTATTGCTGAAGATTGAAATGCTGGAGAAAAAAGTGTTGGAACAAAATACCACTGTGGACCAGCACAATGAGGAGATCGAAAAGATATTTGATGTTTTGAAAGGATTGATGCAGCAGGAAAATGAGCCTATGGAGAAGGTAGGCTATAAAAGAAAAGATGAGGAATAAAAATCAATGGATAAAGCTCCTTTCGCCTGGAAGGGGCTTTATCCATTATAAAGATTTCCTGATTTTAAAAACAAAACTGCATCACTGCATCAAACACTTCATCAGGCTTATCTGCATGCACCCAATGACCGGCACCTGCAATTGTTTTGATTGTAGCCCGCGGAAAAACTCTTGTGATCTCCGCTTCATCTTCCTTCGTGATATAATCCGATTTTTCTCCGCGGATAAAAAGTGTTTTCACATCGCTGTTCGCCGGTTCATCTGTTGCCTCCGCTACCACCGCAAGATTTTTACTGATCACCGGAAGATTAAACCGCCAGTCGAGATGCGTTGTTCCGTCGGCTTCTTCTTTATGATAAAGATTTTTCAAAAGGAACTGAATCGTTCCCTGATCTTTAAGCTCTTTTGAAAGGATTTCCTCCGCTTCTTTTCTTGAAGCCAGCTTTTCAGGATGAACTTTTAATAACGCGTCCACCACATCCTGGTTGTGGATCGGGTATTTTCGTGGCGCAATATCGAATACCACTAATCTCGAGATCAATTGCGGCGAATCAAGCGCTAAATACATCGCTACTTTTCCGCCCATGGAATGCCCGACAAGGATCACATCTTTCAGCTTTTCATTTTCAATCAGCTCCAGCACATCTTCCGCCATGATCCAATATTTCCACTGGTCAGAATGCGGCGACTGTCCATGATTGCGCAGATCGACTGAATAAACGGTATAATGTTCAGACCATTTTTTTGCGAGCGTAGCCCAATTGTCTGACAGGCCGAATAAACCGTGAAGGATGATCATCGGCTGCCCGGAGCCGGATTTTCTAAAGAAGAGGTTCAACTTTTTTAAATTTTAGAATTAGTAGCTGTGTCGGGGGGTCTGGTAATCTGTAATTTAATAATTGAACAAGTACCAGATTATCAAATTACCAGATTATCAAATCCCATAAGTTCTCTTTTATACATCATGATCGTATTTTCCAGACCGAAATAAAGTGCGTCAGAAATCAATGCGTGGCCGATGGAAACTTCGAGAAGGTTAGTAATATTTCTGGCAAAAAAAGCGAGATTGTGCAGGTCAAGATCATGGCCTGCATTTACACCTAATCCAACCTGCTTCGCTGCACGGCTTGCATCAATGTAAGGAGCAATCGCAGCCTCTTTTCCTTCGTGATAATTTTTAGCATACGATTCTGTGTAAAGCTCAACACAATCGGCTCCGGTATTGACCGCGCCTTTTACCATCGCCACCACAGGATCAACAAAAACGGAAGTGCGAATTCCTTTCTTTTTAAATTCCGTGATAATATTTTTCAGGTAATCCTTATTCGCGATCGTATCCCATCCGTGGTTGGAAGTCAGCTGGTTGGTTGCATCAGGAACCAGCGTCACCTGGTGCGGCCTGAGCTCCATCACAAGATCAAGAAAACGTTGTTCGCGCGGATTTCCTTCAATGTTGAATTCCGTTTTTATATTCGGGCGGATCGCACGTGCATCGCTGTACTTTATATGCCGCTCATCCGGACGTGGATGTATAGTAATTCCGTCCGCGCCAAAACGTTCACAATCCATCGCAGCTTTCAGCACATCAGGATTATTTCCCCCGCGGCTGTTGCGAAGCGTTGCAATCTTATTAATATTAACAGAAAGGCGGATCATATTGCGGCTACAAAGGTAGCAGTTAGTTGCCAGTTCTCAATAGTCATCACTTAATCTAACCCACTGACCACTGCTCACTGCTTACTGCCTACTGACCACTGACCACTGCCTATTGACCACCTGCCAACCCGCTAAAACATTTTCCCTTTTGCAACGTTATATCCACAAAGAAGTAAATACCTTTGCTAAACGCCGGATCAAACCGGATAGAAAGACCCTTTATGCTTGCCCGCGATTTAATTAACGACGATATACCGCCTCTTAAGATCCAGGATTCGGCCGAGAAAGCTTTACGCTGGATGGACGAATTCCGCGTTTCCCATTTGCCGGTTGTGAACGGAACAACATTCATCGGAATGATTTCCGCTGATGAATTATACGATCTCAATGACCAGGACGCGCCGATTGGTTCGCATAAGCTGGCATTGCTCAAGCCGCATCTTATGGGTGGACAACATCCTTATGATGTGCTTAAGCTCATGGCGGAGCTTTCACTCGATGTTGTCGCGATCAGCGATGATGCAGGAAATTTTGTCGGCTCCATCACCCTTCCGCAGTTGGCTGAAAAATTATCTTCGCTTGCCGCTGTCCGTGAACCGGGCGGAATACTCGTGCTCGAGGTAAATAACGTGGATTATTCCCTCGCACAGATCGCACAGATCGTAGAAGGAAATGACGCGAAAATTCTCAGCGCTTATGTCGGAGGAATTCCTGATTCAACAAAAGTGGAAGTGACTTTAAAAGTCAACCGCGACGATCTCACTCGCATTCTTCAGACTTTTTCACGCTATAATTATACTGTCAAAGCGACTTTCCATCAAAGCTCGTATGAAGAAGATATGCGCAGCCGGTATGATGAGTTCATGAATTACATCAATATGTAGATTCAACAAAACTCAAAATTCAAGATTATTACGGAGCTATAACTAACCTATGATTTTGAATCTTGAATTTTTGAATGAACCTACCAGGAAAATTTCGCTTTTTTATTTTAATCTTTCTGCTGTTAATATGCGCGAAGGAATTATCTGCCCAGGATTCGCTCATTTCTGACACGTCTCATTATGTTATCCGGGCCATTTCTTATTCCGGGAATAAGCAGACAAAAAACTTCATTCTTGATCGCGAGATTTCTTTTCACAACGACGATACATTAACAGGCGCTGATCTTAAAGACCGTTCGAAGCATTCCCGCGAAAACCTGCTAAACACTGCTCTTTTTAATTTTGTGACGATAAATCCGATCCTGCTTCCGGATACAATTGCGGATGGAATAATCCCGCTTTCAATTGTTGTTACCGTAAAAGAACGCTGGTACACGTGGCCAACTCCGATCTTCGATGTGGCCGAGCAGAATTTTAATACCTGGTGGAGAAACGGGCATAATTTCAACCGTGCCAGCTATGGATTTTTTCTCTGGCGTTATAATTTTCGCGGGAGAAAAGAATCCATCGCGCTGATTTGCCGATTCGGGTATTCGCAGCAATTCGGTGGGCAATATGCAATTCCGTACATCAATAAAAAAAGAACGCTCGGTGTTACACTAACGGGAACGTATACGCGCAACCATGAAGTTTCTTACGATACAAGAAACAACAAGCTCGTTTTTTACAAAGACAATATTGATCGCATAAGGGGAGAAACATCCGGCAGTATAAGATTTTCCTACCGCAAAGGCGTTTACTGGCGTCAGTCGCTTGACCTGCGATATACGAACCTGATTGCAAATGACACGGTGCTTATTCTCGCATCAGATTATTTCATTGGCGGAAAAACGAAGATGGAATATTTTACGGTTTCGTATAACGTAGTACGCGATTACCGCGACATTAAAGCATATCCATTGCACGGGCATTATTC
>JALYQL010000235.1 GCA_030855855.1 Bacteroidota bacterium
AAGCTGGTGCGTTACCGAACGAAAACATTTTCTGATTTTTGAAAGTTTGCATTCTGTTTGTGATTTCCAGCGATAATACTTTTGCGTGCTGATATTCATTATTCGTGCTGCGAGTGAAACTTTGATGGTTTGAGAAAGATGCGCCACCGATTCGACAATTATTTTTCGAATATTAGATTTTGCATTTTTCACTTCCTGTAAATTATGAATGATGCGGTTATAGCCATCATACATCCTGCAGCTGAAACGCATAAAGCTGAAAAGTTTCTTAGAAGTAAAAACTGAGCGGATATCACGTTGAGCATCGAGATAATCGCTGACTTCGGGATATCCGAATTGTTTTTCCTGTGCAATGCCATTCCAATATTTACGTGTTGAATAAGGAATTTGCCGTAAGATATTTTTGTCCAGCAGTTCCAGGTGAAACAGCACAATCAAGAATGGATGATAGGAACGTTTGTAAGGGAAGTTGGCTTCCATAACTTAAGAAAATTAATTTCTCAGTTGTACGCATAAATGACATTGAAATGAAACGCGTTCGTTAGTTTCAATAACGCGTTCGTTGGTTTTGCTTTTCAGAAAAAACGATTATTTGTATTTCATGTAATAAAAGTTTGAGTTCTTTGACATACTGTAAATAGCCCCCCCCCCAACCAGCCCGGATTGCAGCAAAAAGCCCACAACATGAAGTTATGCGCAGCATATACTTCATGTGAGGACTTGCAGCGAAAAGCCGGTCCAAAGGACTCCTTCGGAGAGCAATGCTTCTAAAACAAAATGCCCCCCCCCCAAAAAAATACCCCACATGCGTTATTCCCCTTCCACCGCACCCGATCTATATTTGACCATTGCCTGACTAAACTAACCTCACATCCATACCAGATAAAACATCCCGTAAATTCACACACCTGAAAATTGTTTTAGTAAAACCCCATTGTAGAACAATACACATGTATAAGCTCTTCCCCATATTCGCTTTCATCTTTCTCTTCGGATGCAAAAAAGATGAACCTGTTACGCCTGTTCATACTCCTTTTGTGTACACCGATTCTGTTGCTGATATAGACGGTAATTATTATCACACCGTAACAATCGGCTCGCAGGTTTGGATGGCGGAAAATCTGCGCACTACGCGTTACCAGAATGGCGATACGATTTTGTTTTTGTCGTATAGCGGGGCGTGGAGTAATTTTAATAACCCCGGTTATTGTTTTTATAATAATGATTCTGCCGCTGAAAATATTTATGGTAAGCTTTATAATTACCGCGCGGTGAATGATGCACGGAATATTTGTCCTGTGGGATGGCATATTCCGACTTATGGCGAATGGCAGGGATTAAGAGCGTCGCTGCTCGATTCTGTCGGGGAGAAATTGCGTGAGTATGGAGCGAAACATTGGTTTCCGCCGAATGATCGTGCGACTGATGTGTTTGGTTTTGCTGCTTTGCCGGGCGGATCGCGCGATGCGAGCGGGGATTATTATGATGTGCGCTACAAAGCATTTTTCTGGTCGTCGTCGTATTACATTCCTTCGAGCAGCAGCTTTCCGGAAGCATGGGCCATGCAGCTTTACGATGCAGCAGATCCGACGCTCAGCTTGTCGGTGGCTGAGCAAGATCATTTCGATTACGATAATGGATTTTCTGTCCGCTGCATAAAAGATTAAAATCATTCACCTTAATACATTCCCCGTGAAACACCGCATTCATTTTTCAAAATTAATTCTGCCTGCGCTTTTTATTTTATTCACTGCTGTAGCGGTTGCGCAGAATAATTATACCCGTGTTGCTGCCGGATTTAATTTCGGTCACCCGAAGCTTGCCGAAGGATACAACGGCGGCGAATGGAAAGGCGTGAATATCCGCTCGAAATTTTTGGAGATGGGTTACATGAGCGCTGGTGTTTTTGATCCTTCCGGAACAAGACAGCTTGGGTATAACGCTTACATGGGAGTAAATTTTCCGATCAAAAGCCTCATGCTTGGAAAACGCGAATACGGCATTAAAGGATTTCTTGTTGTTCCGTTTGTGGCCGGTGATCTTGGCTTTGCAGGAATCGGGAAAGGGCACAGCTTCCAGGCAACGGTCGCGCCGGGCATCAGTCTGCAATTACCTTATACTGTAATTGATTTTAAATTGAATACTTCTATTGCCTTCGGAAACGTTCCCGGTTTCTACCGCCAGAAAGTATTATTCATGCCGACGATTGTTTTTCAGTTCGACGCATTGTGGGATGTGATGGATCCGGTGCTGAAGTTTGACGGACATTATGAAGGAGTGACTCAATCTACTTCTTATCATACCGAAGTTGAAGAACATGTTACGTACACAGAATACACTACTTATTCTACTACAACGTATTCGCCGTACAGCTACGATTCGTATAAGCGTGATGTGGGTCCGCATATTTCCCTTGGTCCTCGCATTTCATACTGGAACCTGAAAAATGCCGGTAGCACATTTATGAAAGGTATTCAGCAATCGGGTCGCGCACACGGATTCGGTTACGATCTCATTGCTGAAAACGGCGGAATCACTACTGCGGAAGGATACGATCTCAAAGCTACACGGGTGATGGGACGTTTGTCGTTCGACTTCAATGTTTCAAAAGAAGGTCTCACGCACTTCACACGACTTATGATCGGGCCAAGCCTCGGCTACTGCTGGTTCACACAATCGGACGCGCGTGTTCGTTCGGAAAACAGCCAGTTCTTCGGATATTTCCTGAGCCTGGAAGTCGGTGCGGTTTCATTTTCATTTGAGAAAAATTACGCGTTCTACAACAAGTTCGACAACCAGCGCTATTTTTCCGTGTCCTATAATATTCCGTTCGAACGTGTATTTGAACGTTACAAACAGCTGAGAGAATCACGGTAGTCCTATTACGCAACCTCAAAAAAATTCAGATGAAATTTCTAAATCATAAAACGGCAGTGCTTCTTGTTTTCATTCAGCTTTTTCTTGTTGCTGGTGTTAACGGCCGTGATTTTATTCCGGCGCCTCTCAATTTCCGCACGGCTATGCAACCCGCTATGAAAAGCGACGGACCGAAAGTAAATATGCTGGTTGTTTATGCTGGCGTCGCGCTTGGAGGAAAGCAGAATACCGCCTATTTTCTGAAATCAAAATTGACGCTTATCGACAAGATCAATTTGTACGGATCGATGTATTATCATATCAATCACGACCAGCTGTATTTCGCGAGCTTTGGCTTCGGAAATATCGTGGAGCTTTCGGCAGGCGTGGAATGGGGCGACCGCACTTTTTTTGTTCCGAAAGATTCAACTTTTCAGCGGTTTCATTTTGAAAATACAAAGACGGGCGCCACTGTTCCTTATTCCACATTCACCGGTTATACTTTTAAGCAGGAGGTAACAACGTACACGCTTGGACTGACCTTTAAGGCTAAGGGCCCGGTAACAAATTTCTGGAGAGGGAAAGGTAATTGCTGGAGACTGTTGGAATTTAAATGGGAAATGATGTATGCCCCGAAAGTTATCTATGATGAAACGATGGAGGTAACGACGCAGGGCGAATATGAAGCCACAGCGGAGACATACGAGATGGTGGACGAGCGGATTCGTCACTGGGGTGTGCGTATGGTGGCCGATACACGTTTGGGTTCAAAGCTCGGGATGATGATGGAATTCGGATTACGTCCCGGAATTAAATACGATCTGAACGAAAATCATCGTTTTTCGGGTGGGTACCTGCGTATTGGTGTTTCGGTTGGATTAACGATGGGTGGAAGGAAAGCATTAAAATATGCTATCGAAAATTAACCGGCATTAAATTACCTGGATGTTTTCCTGTATTGTTTCCGTAACCGGTTTTATGATCGCGTTTTGATTTTTCCGGCTAATGGTCATGCAAGCCTGGCATTCTTTTTCTCGAATTCAAGAGTGAATTTGATCCGGGCTTTTAGTGCACCGAATACTTTTACAATGGTTCCCAATGTTACGTTACCGGTATGGCTTTCTGGTTTCGGGATCTGCGCTTTTTGAACCTGTAGCTTCGTCCCCCCTCCCGATTTCATCACCGCCTTCACTTTATGCACAGACACGGGACATCCATGAGACATCTATGGGATATGTACCCCGGCAAAGGATGCTATTTCTTCTTTTCAGCATTCTTTCCTTTCGCACGAGCCAGCTTTTTATCGAGGCGTTGAAGCACCTGTGCCAGCTTTTTGGCATCCGACAGGTAATCGTCGAGCAGTTCAGGCGCAAGTCTTAAAAGTTCAGCGTAGATCAGTGCATCGTCTATGGATCGGAAGTCTTCCGCTCTTAACGTGCATACACGTCCCTGATCGGCGCTGTTTACAATCTCTATTATGCCTTTGCCCGGGCGCACCAGCTGCAGGCGGAGTTTCCTTGTTTCGGTTATGCTGATGGTTTTTTGTTCTTCTGCTAAAGGCTGCTTGTGTTTCGCCATGGGGCTATCGTATTTTTGATTTGCATCAAAAATGACGCATACGCATAACGCATGCAAAATGTCGGCTTTGATATACGTTTAATTTATTGGAACTGACGCGCTTGCACTGGTTGCAAAAATACCCTTCACATTTTGCTCCTGCTAAATTGCGCGGGCAGGAGCGGGGAGCAATTTTTTATAGTGTATCTTGCCTATGCATGAACGGGAAAGCGTGCGCGTGGTTTAATCAATGCACCAACCTGTTTTTCCATTAATTTTGAATTGCTATGAATATTCAGCTCACAAAAACACAGAAAATATTGATCGAATCGTCTGATGACCTTGCGCGCATCATGCGACAAATTCTACTGCGCGAAAATAAGCTGAGCCGGTTGCGGGAACATTTGTGGACGATAGGACTGGACGAGGAATTTAAAATGCTGTTCGTAGAACTGATCGCGTTTGGCATTCCGGCAAAAGACCAGGTGCAGCCGACGGAAATTTATAAGCTGCCGCTGCAAAAGGATGCGAAGTATTTGTACTTGTGCCATAACCGCAAAACGGACGATATGAGCGCGAAGGAGGACGACAAGGCTTTAACGGACCGGATGATAC
>JALYQL010000236.1 GCA_030855855.1 Bacteroidota bacterium
CCACCACTTTAGGGTCATTTCCTTACCCAACACCAACTTCTAAACGACCAATCTTTTCCCAATTTCCATTTCCTTAATCACTATTTTTGCGCCACATTAAAACTTCCTGTAACACATTATGAAAACCGTTGCTGATTTTAATTTCGCCGGCAAAAAAGCATTGATCCGCGTGGATTTCAATGTCCCGCTCGACGCTTCGTTTGCGATCACAGATGATACCCGCATGCGCGCCACAATTCCTACCATCAAAAAAATTCTTGACGATGGTGGCTCCTGCATTCTTATGTCACATCTGGGGCGACCGAAAGAAGGCCCTGCCGAAAAATATTCACTAAAACATCTTGTAGCGCATCTTTCAGAACTGCTCGGAGGGAAAAAAGTTCATTTCGCTGCTGATTGCATTGGCGAAGCAGCGTTAACGGCATCGGCGAATTTAAAAAGCGGAGAAGTTTTATTGCTGGAAAATCTGCGTTTTCATAAGGCGGAAGAAAAAGGGGAGGAAACTTTCGCGAAACAGCTTTCGGAGCTGGGCGATTTTTATGTGAATGATGCTTTCGGAACTGCACATCGCGCGCATGCATCAACAGCAGTGATCGCGAAATTTTTTCCGCAAAATAAATGTTTCGGATTTGTTATGTCGGGCGAGCTTGCAAGCGTTGATAAAGTGCTGCACGGCGCTTCGAAACCTTTTACCGCGATCATGGGCGGCGCGAAAGTTTCGGATAAAATTTTAATTCTCGAGCAGCTGATCGATAAGGCGGATAATATTATCATCGGCGGCGGAATGGCATTTACATTTGTAAAAGCGCAGGGTGGAGCAATCGGCAAGTCGATGGTGGAAGATGATCGTATTCCGAACGCGCTGAATATTTTAGAGATCGCGAAAAAACGCGGCGTCAATATTTACATTCCGCTCGATGCAGTCTGCGCCGATAATTTTGCGAACGATGCTAACCGCCAGACCTGCGACGTGAAATCAATTCCGGACGGATGGATGGGACTTGATATTGGTCCGGCCACTGAAAAGCTTTATACCGAAGTAATCGCGAATTCAAAAACAATTTTGTGGAACGGACCAATGGGCGTTTTTGAAATGGAAAATTTCGCGAGCGGTACAAAAGCAGTAGCTGATGCAATTGTGAACGCAACCGCAAAAGGCGCTTTTTCGTTGATCGGCGGCGGTGATTCAGTCGCTGCGATCAATAAATATGGTCTTGCGGAAAAAGTAAGCTACGTGTCAACCGGCGGTGGCGCTTTATTGGAATATATTGAAGCGGGAACTTTGCCGGGTATAGAAGCCGTGAATTCCTGAATTTTTTAGCAGCAGCAAAGAGGCAGCAGCGGCAGTAAAAAAGTAAAAAAAGAGTAATGAAAAAGATCAATTATAGAACACTGCTGCTGCCGCTTTTTTTCCTGCCGCTGCTTTTTTCTTCCTGCACCATGGGTGACTGGCGTGTTTATGAAACGTCGGAGTTCAGCATTGAATTTCCCGGTATTGTGAATGATACAGTAACGATGGAAGGGAAGTACGCGGGATCGAAAAGCTATTACGAGCCTGTTCCGGGGTCGCTGGACTCCAATTTGTATTATTCAGTTTCGATGTATTCGCTTCCGGATTCACTATCAGCTGACAATGATGTGAAGGGAATTTTTGACCTCGACGCGAATGTTTACGCATGGTCGATCGGTGGAACATTAACAGATACCGGGCGCGTGGTAAGCAGCGGAGATGTGAAAGGAATGGAATATAAAGTGACCATCGCCGGTAACAGCGGAGTTTCAACGATCAGGAAATTTATCATCGGAAGGCATTTGTACACCTTGCTGGTGGTAACTGAAAACAAAAACCTGGAAAACCACGCGATCCGCAAATTCATGGATTCGTTCAAGCTGAAGAAAAAGGCTCAGGTAAAAAAATAATCTGCCAAAAAAAAATCAGATCATTTCCCCTTTTTCAAAATATTCAATGATCGCTTCCTGCATCAAACGCTGCTGCTGACCCGGTTTTAAATTCGGAAGCTTTTCGGTTGCTTTCCAATGCGGCCAGTTATCAGGATCGCGCCCTTCATATTCGTAATAGCCATAAGGTTCAAGCAGCGAACAGATAGCAACGTGCATCACGTTCATTTTTTCATCCTTGCCATACACGCGGAATCCATGGCCCAATTCCTGCAGCCCTATAATAAAAAGGATCGCCTGCACATCCAGGTCACCACCAAAGCGCGGTTCAAGCGCCTGCTGCAATGATTCCCACTGTTTTTTAAAATATTCGTCTTGCACGGGGGTAAAGTTAAATTAGTTTCAGATTAAAAGTTTTCAACGTTCAATTGTTTTTCATTATTTACTTTAAGACCCGAAACTTTTTCAAACTGATTTAACTTCACGGCCGTGAATGCCATCGACATTGTTATTATAATTCCTGTTCTCTGGGGCTTCTGGCGCGGATTTATGAAAGGCGCTATTATGGAAGCCGCTACATTCGTCGCTTTTTTCCTTGGCGTCTGGGGCGGGATGCATTTATCGGATGGAATGGCAGAATTAATCCATAAGTGGACTGCTTCCACTTCGCCTTATATTCCATTGATTTCTTTCGCGCTGGTTTTTGTTGCCATTCTCGCGGCGGTTTTTGCCGTGGCGAAGCTGGTGGAAAAGCTGGTGGAGAAAATGGCGCTTTCGTTTATTAATAAGCTGCTTGGCGGAATTGTAGGAACGCTGAAGTTTGTTCTGATTCTCAGCGTACTGTTTTTCGTGGTGGATAAAATGGAAGATACAATCGAGATCATTCCAAAAGAGACAAAAAACAAATCATTGCTTTATCATCCTGTGGCATCCATCGCGCCGCTGATTATACCTGGAATGAAGAGTAGCTATATCGGGAATGATAGTCTTTCTGTTCCGGGAATGGCAGATAGTATTTTTGGAAAAGATACGCTTGAAGTGAAGATCAGCCGCTGATAAATAAAAAAAGCCATCCCTTAGAGATGGCTTCCTTTTCAGAATATTTTTTGATGCTTAAGGAAGATTTACAGTCACTTCGTCTGTTTTGCCCGGCTCAAAACGGACAACTTTTCCAGACCCATAACTATTACTGTTGTAGTTTACATTAATATCAAGAATCTGCGGAAGACTGACTTCGAAGTTTGCTTTGCCTGATGCATCTGTTGTTGTTGTGATATCAACAGTAGAAGGAGCAGGGGCCACCAGGTGAATCTGTGCACCGGCTACCGGAAGATTATTGACATCAAGAACCGTGATTATAGCCTTGCAGGGCTTCTCTTTTGCACATCCTGAAATCAGAACGACAGAAAATAGAACCATCACGAGGATTCCACCGAAAGCGAAACGGGTTATCAATTTGTTCATGTAGTTGCTGAGGTTGCCTTTTTGCTGCAAAGTAGACGAATCACTATCTTTACATCATACAAATATAAAAAAGTTTTCAACATGCTCAAACGAACAGTTCTCCCTTTTCTTCTTTTGGCCTCCCTCCCGCTGCTCACCTCTTACATAGCTGCTGATAAACGATCTAAGGTGTTGATTCACACCGATTTGGGAGACATAAAAATACTTTTATACGACGAAACCCCGAAGCACCGCGATAACTTTCTGAAGCTGGTCCAGAACGGCACGCTCGACAGCACGCTTTTTCACCGCGTCATTGCGCAATTTATGATTCAGGGCGGCGATGTAGACTCTAAACACGCGCAGCCGGGAACAATGCTCGGTAACGGGGAGTTGGGCTACACCATTCCCGCCGAGTTTAATCCTTCCCTGTTTCACAAACGGGGCGCGCTCGCTGCTGCACGTCAGGGCGATGATGTTAATCCTAACAAAGAATCTTCAAGCTGCCAGTTCTACATCGTGCAGGGCAAAACCTATACGGACAGTATGCTCACACAAGTGCAGTCAGGCATGGATCAGCAATTAAAACAAAAGCTCTTTACTAAAATCATAAACGATCCTGCGAATGTAGCTTTGCGTGAAGCATTCATCCGCGCACAGATCCGCAGCCAGACCACCAGGAACGGCGACAGTCTTACGTATTGGTCAGGAATTATTAATCCGAAGATCGACGCAGAGTTTGCAAAAACACCGCATCGGGTAATGACGGAAGAGCAGCGTAAAGTTTATCGCACAGTGGGTGGAACGCCATTCCTTGATGGTGGTTATACCGTTTTTGGTGAAGTCTTTGAAGGATTGGAAACGGTAGACAAGATTGCCGCGCAGCAGGTAGATCAGAATGCCCGCCCGGTAGTAGATATTCACATGACAATGAAAATTATAAAATAACTGACTCTGTGTTCTCAGTAGACTCAGTGGTTAATTTTAGATAAGAGAATGCCGATTATGAAAGACAGAATAGAAACGTTATTGAACGAAGTAGAAAAATTCGAGGCTACCAATTCGGAGCAGGCGGAGCAATTCCGTTTGAAATACATGAGCCGCAAAGGGCAGATCTCTGTTTTGTTCGATGAATTCAAAACGGTTTCTACCGATATGAAACGGGAAGTCGGGCAATTGCTGAATAAATTAAAAACCATCGCGCAGGAAAAGCTCGATTCGGTAAAAGAAAATTCATCCGGCAGCACTGACGAAAAATCAGCAGTTGACTTTACGCTTCCGGCAAAAACATTTACAGGAAGCCGTCACCCGCTTGTGATTGTGCGCAAGCAGATCCTTGATATTTTTTCACGCGTCGGATTCACCGTTGCTGATGGTCCGGAGATTGAAGACGACTGGCACAATTTTTCGGCGTTGAATTTTCCGGAAGAGCATCCCGCACGAGATATGCAGGATACTTTTTTCATCGACAAAGACATCGCGTTACGCACCCATACTTCCAGCGTGCAGGTGCGTGTGCTTGAAAAAACAGCGCCTCCTGTCCGCATTGTAATGCCGGGAAGAGTTTACCGTAACGAAGCCATTTCTGCACGTGCGCATTGTTTCTTCCACCAGGTCGAAGGTTTGTATGTCGATAAAGGAGTTTCATTTGCCGATATGAAACAAGTGCTGCTTTATTTTTCACGCGAGATGTTCGGCGAAAAAACGGAGATCCGTTTACGCCCTTCTTATTTCCCGTTCACAGAACCAAGCGCAGAGATGGATATTTCATGTACGATCTGCTCAGGAAAAGGCTGCAACGTTTGCAAACATTCCGGCTGGGTAGAAATTCTCGGCTGCGGAATGGTCGATCCGACGGTTTTAAAAAATTGCAAAGTCGATCCGGATGTTTACAGCGGCTTCGCTTTCGGAATGGGAATCGAACGCATCACCATGCTGAAATACGGTGTAAATGATCTGCGTTTGTTTTCGGAAAACGATGTAAGATTTCTTTCGCAGTTTAAGTCGGCTTTATAAGGGAAACGAATTACGAATCTTTCGAATACTGCGAAAATTCAGGATTCATCCTTTGGTATATTCGTTCGATTCGTAATTCGTACCCCAGGTAATTCGTAGCCAAAGTAATTCGTATCCCATGGACAGACTTTCCCAGTTAGAAGAATTACTCAAAGAAGATCCCAATGATTCTTTTTTGCAGTACGGCATTGCATTGGAATACGCGAAAAAGGGGAATGTAGAGGAAGCAATTTCCCGCATTGAAAAGCTGCTTTCCGAAAAACCGGATTATCTCGGCGCTTATTACCAGCTCGGGCAATATTATGAGGCGGTGAATAAAACGAATGAGGCAATGACGATCTATGAAAAAGGAATTATTCTTGCGAAGAAATTGAATAATAATAAAACGATGAATGAGCTGCGGGAAGCTTTGCAGCAATTGGAGGAATAGCTATAAACGCATAAGCGCGTCCTGTAAATCGGGACGCGCTTATGCGTTTATGAAAAATATTTTCCTTAGTTCACCAGCACTTTACGTGTAACACGCACGCCATTTACTTCAAGTGTTACGATGTAAATTCCCTGCTGTGCATCGCTCAGGTGAAGCGTGTTATTCGAGTTAATGAATTTCACATCCTGTCCGAGCATATTGTAAATGCCAACCATTTTGTAAGTCTGTCCGTTCGGAGTGATGGTGATTTGTCCGTTACCGGAAGCAAAAAGATTAAGCTCAGCAGCCTGTGCTGTTGCAATTCCGCTTGTTCCGCTTGTCAATGTAATATCATCAACCGAAAATGAAGGATCTGTTCCAACCCCGTCATCGTTATTGGTCCAGTTGAAACCGATTTTCACATTCGCATTATTATTCGCTGTTGCCGGAAGTGCAAATGAAACAGATGTCCATTGACCAGGCGCTGCGCATGTCCCTGTTGTTTTTGCAAGCGCGTTGACTGTCGACCATGTTGTGCCGCCATCTGCAGAAAAAACAAACGAAGCATCATCATTTGAAGCATCGCCGTTTTCTACGTAAAGAAAAGAAATGGTGATATTGCTTTCGCCTGTGCAATTGATAAGGGGAGATTGCGCCCGGCGGTTAGTGATTGCGCAGTAGCCAAAACTGCAAACGCCGCCGCTGAAATAGCTTGCGCCGGAATCAGGAGCCACGTTATAGAAAGATGGAATTACAATTGCAACGTTGCTTACGTGCAAAGTCGCGTTTGTAGCAGAGGTAGTCATGCACGAAGACGCACAGTTTCCTGCACCGGTATTGGAGTGAGATGCACTTACATACCATGTGTTCGCTGTATTGTCGTTTGTACCTGTGGACGACATGGTCCATGCACCATTTGTGCCTGTATAAGCGCTTGCATCCTGGCCACGGTTACATCCTGTGCCGAAATCTTCCGTCCAGAACGTCTGAGCGTGTGCCGCGAATCCGATGAACACAAGTGTTGCTAATGAGTAGATTTTTTTCATGTTTTTTATTGGTTTGGGTGGGTCAATTTAAGAAGATTTTCTTACAAATGCCTTCCGGGCATTAATTACATCACTCACACAACAGCTCATTAAGCAATGCAGAAATTTCTTTCCCACGTGTAAGCGTCATCATGTGTGAACCATCTTTAATCGCATAATCTGCTTTTACAAAACGGATCGGCAATGTATGGTCATTTGAGCCATGAATGTGAATGATGTTTGTGGTGTCCATCGGTGGAGGATTCCAGTTGGCGATACAATGAATGGAACGTTTCAGGAAAAGTTTGTTTTTACTCTCCAGCATCGCGTTGCAGGTTGCTGCTTCGTTGCTGCGGTCAGGCTCCACCATCGATTGTGCAAATCGCGCGCTGGATTTTATAAGCCTGGCAGGAATGATCTTATAAACCGGCACATATTTCATAAACCGATACCGCAATGGAATTTCATTACGCTCGCCCGCACTGGAAATGATAATTACTTTCTGCGGATTAAGGAACAGGTTCATCTCACACGCCACCATTCCGCCCAACGAAACCCCGACAATTGCAAACGGTACTGTAGTGTCAATCTGCGCAGCCATCCTTCGGGCAAGACTGTTCATCGTTTCATTCTTTTCAGGCATCACCCATTCAAGCAGCACTACTTCTTTCCCTTCAATGGTAATGTTTTTGAAAATACGCGAGTCGGAACCCTGCCCCGGAATCATATACACCCTGCGGATCACCTTGCAGGAATCAGAAGCATGCAATTCAGCCAAAGAGAAGAAGATAAAGAATAAAACCAACAGGTGTTTCATTCTATTAAAGTTAGCTTTTTTATTGGAAAAAATTACGAATTACGATGTGCGAATTGATAATTAAGTTTTTCAAATCGTAACTCGTAAATCGTACATCTTTTTTATTCCACTTCCGTCAGCTTGATCATATTCGTCGTCCCCTTTTCACTCAACGGGATGCTCGCGATATTAATGATGAAATCACGTTGCACAATATAGCCGTCGCGTTTAAGAATGAATTTAATATCGGCGACGGTATGATCGGTGGAAATATTCTTGTCATAATAAAATCCGCGCACGCCCCATACTAAGCTCAGCTGCGAAAGAATGCTGTAGTTGTCGGTGAACACAAAAATATTTGCTTTCGGACGGTAGCTGGCCACACGCAACGCTGTATATCCCGAATGTGTCATCGTGATAATAGCAGTAGCATCTACTTGTTTGGCAAGCTGTGTCGCGGCATAGCAGATGTTATCTGAAAGGTAACGATCGTCCATTGCAAAAAACGGCTTGCGATCGAGGTAATAAATATCGTGCTCTTGTTCTACCTGCGTAATGATTTTTGACATTGCCTCGATCACTTTGGCAGGATGACGGCCAACAGAAGTTTCCCCGCTCAGCATCACCGCGTCTGCGCCATCCATCACAGAATTCGCTACATCATTTACTTCTGCACGTGTCGGGGAAATGTTCGTGATCATGCTTTCCATCATCTGTGTCGCGATAATTACCGGCTTAGATGCTGCAAGACATTTTTTCACCAGCATTTTCTGCAGCACAGGAACACGCTGCATCGGAACTTCCACGCCGAGATCGCCACGTGCAACCATCAGCGCGTCTGTTTCACGAATGATATTATCAATATCGGTGATCGCTTCCGGCTTTTCAATTTTAGCGATCACTTTCGCTTTGCTTTTCGGATCAATCTTTTTGATCAGTTCTTTCAGCTCAATAATATCCGCGCCCGAACGCACAAATGAAAGTCCGATCCAGTCAAACGAATGCTGGAGCGCGAATTTCAAATCTTCAATATCTTTTTCTGTAAGGCAAGGCAGCGACACTTTTGTATTCGGAAGATTCACTCCTTTTTTGGACGAGAGAATTCCGCCATGCTCTACAATCGTTTTTACTTCATCTTTTCCATTTGTAGAAACCACGCGCAGCACCAGCTTTCCATCGTCGATCAAAACAGTTTCTCCTGCTTTTACATCTTTTGGAAACTGCTGGTACGTCATATACGCCTTCTGCGCTGTACCGATCATTTTATCTGTTGTAAAAAGAAATTCAGCGCCTTCTACTAATTCCACGCCGTTATTTTCCATTTCGCCCACACGCAATTTCGGACCTTGCAGATCGCCAAGAATAGAAACGTGCGTACCCAGCTTACGGTTGACTTCGCGGATATTTTTAAGCTGCTCTTCAACGGCCGAATACGCGCCGTGTGAAAAATTGATCCTGAAAACATCGCATCCCGCGCGCGCCATTTCTTCAAGCATTTCCGGCGAGGAGGAGGCAGGACCAAGCGTAGCCACGATTTTTGTGCGGTTATATTGTACGCGCGCTGTTGTATTTTCTCTTGCTGACATTTAGAATAATAGATTTTCCTTCGATTTGAGGACTGTGGGGTTTATGCGATAGATTAACTGGACAAATTGAATTTCGCGAATGCTTTTCATCATCTGGTCAAGATCATGATCGTTGAAAGGACCTTTCACAATAAAAAAATAATCCGCCTGGTTTTGTTCCGGAATCAATAATCCGATTCCGGGCTGCTGTTCAGCCCCGGTTGATTCTGTTTTATTGGCAATGAGAAAAACAGAAGTGTCGTTCTCTACATTGTCCATTTTAAAAACCGCGAAATCGCTTGGTGATTCATTTTTTTTCAGCGCGATGGATAATGGATCCGTCTGCGCCATTTCATGCCCGATCGCGCGGTTTATCGCCCAGCAAAGACGGTATGGCTTTTCATGACAGGAAATCCCCGCAAGAAAAAAATCATAATCGTATTCAATATCAAGACGAAACTTGGTCAAAGCGGTTTTCAAAATTCTGGTAAAGATACGATGAGGGGGGCTAATTAATAATTAATAATTTGCAAATTAATAATTGTTTTGGTAGCAAGCTAACCGTATGATGAAGGTTCGTTACACCCTTCTTAACATCGCATGCGCATGCTTCACCCAATGCAATTATTAATTGTTAATTTGCACAGTATTAATTTTCCCTCATGAGCAGAAATTTTTCACGCAAGGACTTTCTCAAATTAACAGCAATGGCCGGTGCCGGAATTTTTATTGCGGGCTGTGCGGGCGATGAAACCAAATCCGGAGACGATTCGCTTACATCTGCTGATTCTTCAAAGAATGCGCCGAAAGATATTCCCGAAAAAATTTCCGTCGACCTGATCCGCAAAGACGATCCGCGTTATGAGGAGTTGCGTAAAGGATTTAATAAGCGCATTAATAAATTTCCACTTGTCATTGCGCTTTGCACTTCTACCGAAGATGTTTCCGAAGCAATTCAATATGCACGCAACAACAATCTTGAAATTGCAATAAAGAGCGGTGGGCACAGCATGGAAGGATTTTCATGCAACCAGGACGGAATGGTGATCAATGTTTCGAAAATGAATTCGGTGAAAATCGGGGAAGACGAAACGATCACAACCGGACCGGGATGTACTTTGATGCACCTTTACGATGAAATTTTGCCGGAGAAACTGATTCTTCCTACAGGTTCCTGTGGCACCGTCGGGCTTGGCGGACTGACCATGGGCGGCGGCTACGGATTGTTCAGCAGGGAATACGGATTGACCTGTGACAGTCTTTTAAAAGCGACGATGGTGGATGGAAATGGAAAAATTCATTCTACAAACGATGATCCTGAATTATTGTGGGCGCTTCGTGGCGGCGGTGCAGGAAATTTTGGTGTAGTGACAGAAATGGTTTTTCAATCCTATCCCGCGCCACAACAATTCCAGGCGTATCATTTTAAATCGCGCAAGCTGGATTCCGAAAAGGCGAAATCATTGCTGGGAAAGTGGTTTGAATTTGCCTCGCAGCTTCCTGATTCTTGCTTTTCAGGTTTTGTGCTCAACGGAAAAACCCTCAATGTGCTTGTGACAAATTATCAAATGAAAAACAATGCAGCGCTTCAACCGTTGCTGGAAGAATTCAAACAGCAAACAGATGAATTCCGCGAAGGGCCGGTAAGCGATGATGTAGCGAAGGCGCTGAAAAATTATTATGGATCGGTAGTTCCGGTGTATTTCAAAAATTCGTCAGCAGGACTTTACAAGAGCTTCGATGAAATAGAACTATTTATTCATGAAGTGCTTGAAAAGATTGTTACTACACCCGGAATGATCTACCAGGTAAACACACTTGGAGGAAAAATAGCAGATCCGGAATTTGAAAAGGTTTCCTGTTACCCGCATCGCGCTGCGAATTTCATTTCAGAATTGCAAGCGTATTGGAATGAGCCTTCGCAGGAAACAAAATACCAGGATATTTCATTGGAAATTCTGGAGCTGTTTAAAATGCGTGGAATTTCTAATCAATATATAAATTACTGCAGCATTGATTTTACTGAATGGGAAGCTGCTTATTACGGAAGTAATTATCCGCGCCTGCAAGCCGTGAAAAAGAAATACGATCCTGAAAATTTTATCAGGCACCCACAAAGTGTGAGAGTGTAGTACGAATGGGCGTACGAATTACGAATAGTTACGAATTATACGATTGAATTTATACGTAGTCCTTCATACCCCTGATTGGTACATTCGTATTTATTCGTAATTCGTACCCTTTTACTCTACTTCACAAATAAAAACTTTCGATTCTTTATTCCCCCGGAATTTATAAAGCGAGTTAAATCCGACATCCGCAATTGTAAAATTCATTCCGGGTGAACGGTATTCTTCTACAATGTTTCTGATTTCAATTCCTTCCAGCTCTTTTTGCTCCGAGAAGCGTATGTAAACACGAATGCTGAAATCTGTTTCGAGCAAATCAGCGCCTTTGTAATTTTCTCCGAGTGTGCGCTTAAGTTTTTTCAGCTTTTTGTACGAATAGCGATAATTATACGTCAGCGCGGAAATATCGGAAAGCACCGCGCTTCCTGTAGGATGTGATCCCGCTCCTTTGCCTGTAAATGTCTGTGTACAGGAAAAGGCGCCTTCCACTTCAATGCCATTATACTCGTATAGAACTTTGAAAAGCTCATCATCCGGCTTTACAAAACGCGGCATTACATACACCTTAAACTTATCTCCTGATTTTGCAGCGCTGGCCACGAGCTTAATGCGCAATCCTTTTTCCCTCGCATAACGGATATCATTGAACGTCACATTCTGAATTCCCAACGCAAGAATCTGGTCGGGCTTTAAGATCACACCGAATGCATGCACGCTCAGCAGGCATAATTTGTACATCGTGTCAAATCCCGCAACATCCAGCCACGGATCGATTTCCGCGAAGCCGCTGGATTGCGCGTCTTTTAGAATTTCGCTGTAGTTCTTGCTTTCAAGCTCCATTCTGGTGAGGATGTAATTTGTTGTGCCGTTCAAAATTCCGCGAAGGCTGCTCAGCAATTCATTGTCATAATATTCTTCCAGTGTGCGAATAATAGGAATACTTCCTCCTGCAGAACCTTCGTAGATCAATGCAACATCATTTTCCTGCTGCAGCTGGTACAATTCTTCAAAATAAGTTGCCAGCATTTTTTTACTTGCGCTCACCACTGACGTTTTATTTTGCATCGCCCGCTTAACAATGGCAAAGGCTTCGTCCGTATCATTGATCATCTCCACCACTACATCAAGGTCTTTACGATCAAGAATATCATTCTTATCAAAAGTGATCAGCGAATTATCCACCGTTCGTTTCTTCGAAGGATCTTTGACACAGATCTTTTCAATGTTTGCCTTCAGCACTTCGGAATGATTGAGCACATCATACAATCCTTGTCCTACGCATCCGAATCCGAATAACGCTACAGAAATATTTTTTTCGTTTGACATTTTTCTGGGGTATTGGGTAAAAAATCAGATTATTATTCCTGCTTTCTGCAGCTCGTTGATCATTTGTGCGGATGATCTGACCGTAATTGCTTTTATTCCGACGGCTTCGGCTCCGATGACATTCGGGATTGTGTCGTCGAGGAAAATTACTTCAGAGGCTTTCATTCCGAGGGAATCAAGCACGAGGGTGTATGCTTTTTCTGCAGGTTTGCGTACTCCCATTTCGTGGGATGAAAATACTTTTTCGAAATGCTGCAGCACATCTGCATATTTTTCCGGCCATATTTTCGCATGAGTGGAATTGGTATTTGTGAGCGCAACAATTCTATAATTTTCTTTCAGTTTTACCAATGTTTTTCCGATGCCTGGAAATTCATCGAGGTAGATGCGGTTCCAGCCATTTTCAAACTCTTCTTCGCTCAGCTCAATTTGTATTAATCCGGAAACGTGCTTCGCATATTCTGCTGCAGTCATTTTATTTTCAGAAAAAAGACCGTACGCTTCATCGAACCTGAAACGCTTACGAACGGTTTCCGAATCCAATTCCGCCAGCTTTCCCCAATACGCATACGCCATCTCGAAAGTGATTTCGAAGATCACTTTTCCTAAATCAAATATCAATGCTTTGTAAGCGTTCATTGTTCTTATGATTGTTCATTTATCCGACGAGTAACGAGATTGGGAAGAATGACAATTGATTACATTACATATGCAACCCACATTCCGTTTTCGATCTGTTCACCCATCTTCCTTCTCTTCCTCTTCCTTTTACCGTGCAATGAATGCATCCCACCGAAGCAAAACCATGCGCCAGCAACGGATGAGGCGGCAGCTGATTTTTTTCAAGATATGCTTTCGATCCTTCGGCCGTCATATCAATGATCGGGTAAAATTTGATGATGCCGTCTTTTTGCTCAAAGACATTCATTTTCTTGCGGTATGAATTCTGTGACGACATTAACCCGGATACCCATATCTCAAAGTCCGGTTTTATCTTGTCGAGCGGCTCCACTTTATTTATCGAACAGCAGAGATCAGGATCTTTGCTCCATGCCTGGTCTTCGCGGGTAAATTTATTTTTCCATTCTTCCGGCTGCACATCAATAACGGTCAGTCCGAACAATTTGGTGAGCTGCTCTTTGTATTGCAATGTTTCAGCGAAGTGATAAGTCGTATCGAGGAAATAAACAATTTGGTTCGGATTAACTTTCTGAAAAAGATGTAAGAGAATTACAGAAGTTGTTCCGAAGGACGAAGTGAAGAGCACACGATTAAAATCTTTGTACAATTCTGCCACACGTTCTTCAGGTGATAACGGCAAATATTTTTCGTTCAGCGCATCTAAGTTCATCACAGGAATACTCCGATTAAAGATTTCAGGCTGGTGATGATAATCAGGATGCCGACCATGATAAGACCGTTACGAACTGAAATGCGTGTGGAAAGCCAGATTGAAAAAGGCGCCGCGATCATTCCGCCGAGTATCAATCCAAGAATGATCATCCAATGCCCGATTCCGATCATAAAAAAGAAAGTGATCGTGCTTACTACTGCGACAAAAAATTTCGCCGCATGCGCAGAGCCAATCGAATACCGGAGATCCCGGCCGCCTGCAACAAGCGATGAAGTTACGATTGGCCCCCAACCACCTCCGCCAACTGAATCGAGGAACCCGCCAAGCGCAGCAAGCACTCCTACGCGTTTTATTTTTTTTCTTTTCTTACGCAACACTCCCAGTGCTTTGCGGATGATAAGGATGCCAAGGATAAGCGTGTAGACGGAAACCGCGGGTTTTACATAACCGATGTATGGCTTAAGCAGCGAAATCGTACACGCGCCCACAATAGCGCCGACGGCACCGGGAATAAGCATGGAACGAAAAAGCTTTACGTTGATATTTCTGTAACGTAAATAAATAAGCGATGATGTTCCGGTGGTCACAATTTCGGATGCGTGCATGCTTGCGCTGGCAACCGCCGGAGGAATTCCGAAAGAAAGCAGAAATGTCGTTGTCGTTACGCCATACGCCATTCCCATAGAACCATCGATCAATTGCGCAATGAACCCGGCAAGGATCCAGAGAAGAATGGTTTTATCAACAGTTCCGAAAGTTGTAACTGTCCAATCGCTTATTGCTTCAAACGGAACATAAAGGAATAAAAAATGACCCGTGATCAGCAATGCGATTACTGATAAACCATATAAAATTCCGACACGGATCTTTTTGCGGCGCTGCTTTTTCTTGTCCTGCTTTTCAACGAGCACAGCGGTTGCTTTATTCAGCTGATGGACTTTGTCTTTGAATGGTCCTTTGAGATGTGAACGTAATTCATTCAGCTTTTCAATGGACAATTGTGTTTCGTCAGGAATTGCTTCAGTAAGCACTTCGCGCAACCGTTTTGAAAGCGTCGGCGATTTTCCATTGGTAGAAATCGCAAGTTTCAGGTGGCCTTTGCGCACAATTGAGCCAAGATAAAAATCGCAAAGTCCGGGCGTGTCAGCTACATTCACCAATAAATTACGGCTATGTGCTTCCCGCATAATTTCTTCCGACAAACCGAAATCATTTACCGCCGCAAAAACAAGATCGACTTCATCACAATCTTCCGGTTGAAATTCGCGCTCGTAAATAACAAGATTGGTAAATTCTTTTGAAAAGTCGATGATCTCAGGGCTGATGAGTGGCGCAACGAGCGTGATCTGTGTGCCCGGACTGTTGGTCAGCACAGACTGCAGTTTTTCCATCGCCACGTTTCCACCACCAACAACAAGCAGGCGTAATTCTTCCAGCTTAAGAAAAACAGGATATAGCCTGTTCTCATTTTCAGCGGCAGGCGGAATTAATTCGGAATGGTATGGCGATTCTGTGTCTGGCACTTTCTGTCAGGGATTTTCTTTTTCTTTTTCCTTTTTGGAAATCTGAAAAACGACGATGAAGCGAATGATATGATGCTGATCAAATTGATTCCCGCCTTTTCTCAGAAACAAATTAAGATAAGTGAGCTGGAAGTTCAGGTTTTTGCTTAGACGATAACCGACACCCGCATAAGCCCGGTTTTGGTCAAATGCACTTTTACCTTTCGTGTTTGTACTGAACATATATTCGTTCCCGGCCAGCAAAAGAAAACCTTGTGGATCATTGGCGCTGAACTTATAAGTGTAATCAAAACGCAAACGTGTCCTGTAGGTATTGAAAGAAAATTCCTCTTCAAAAACCGGGATGCCATATTGCCGTATGAACCGTTGCTCAAAACGCAATCGCGGATAAAACGTATGCGCGTTTTTGTTAAACCGTTTTCCCACTTCCTGCCAGATGCGCCATTCAGGTCGTGGCGGCAAAACATTCGGATTCTGGTACAGCTTGAAATATGCTACACCTGCAGTAAGCAAAATGTCTCTTTTGATTTTCCATGTCAGCCCGGGGCGAACAAGCCAGGTAAACCAATCGCCGTCAGTGTATTCATAACGGGCCTGCGCATCAAGATTTAAATTCAGCGCCGGAGAAAAATTGTACTGTCCGAACATTCCTACCCATACAAGGTGGCGGTCAGAAATAGTGCGCGTCTGGGCCGCACAGGAACCTGTTGCGCATAAAACCAGCAAGAGCAAAATTCTGCGCTTAAAAAGCTTATCCGAAAATTTATTCCGCATTTCCCGACTCCGTTTTTTCTTTCTTTGAAAACTGCATTATGATTGAAAATCTAACGATGTGATGCTGTTCGAAATGTTCAGCGTCTCTCCGTAAAAAGAGGTGAAGATACGTAAGCTGCACCATTAAATGCCTGCTGAAACGATATCCCAGCCCCCCCGTGACACGGTTCTGATCAAAGAGCGTTTTTCCATTGCGCTTCGTGTTTAATAAATATTCATAGCCCGCTATAAAAATCATGCCCCGCTGGTCCGGCTCGTTTATAGTATAGTTGTAATCGCAGCGATATCTTGATCTGAAACAGCTGAATGTAAATTCATCTTCAAGCCCGCTCAGTATGTATTCGCGGATAAATCGTTGCTCGAGCCTGAACCGTGGATAGATAGTGTGATGATTGATCTCGAATTTTTTGCCGATCTCCTGCCACGGTCTCCATTCGGGGCGCGGAGGCAGACTATTGGGATTCGGATACAATTTAAAATAAGCAAGCCCTGCGCTCAGCTGAATTTTCTTTTTTGTTTTCCATGTAACGCCTGAACGAATAAGCGTGTTGAACCAATCGCCATCAGTGTATTCATTCCGCGCCTGGATATCAAGATGAACACTTAGCCGTTCTGAAAAATTGAGCTGACCATACACACCGACCCATGCAAGGTATCTTGTGAACACGGGCCAGGGCGATTGTGCATTGCCAAAAACAACCAAAAAAGAAAAAAGAACAGCCAGTTTGTAGCGCATCAAATATTTGGCTGTGGTGTTGTACGCAGGTAAGAGGTGATACGCGTATGTCCTTTCGGAAATTTTGCGGCGATCTCCTCATCTTTAATTGCTGGTATAATCACAACATCCTCGCCGTGCTGCCAGTTTGCGGGAGTTGCCACGCTGTGGTTCGCGGTCAGCTGAAGTGAATCGATAACGCGCAGCAGCTCGTTAAAATTTCTTCCCGTGCTTGCAGGATAAGTGAGCGTAAGCTTTATTTTTTTATCCGGCCCGATAACAAAAACAGATCGCACTGTAAATTTTTCACTTGCGTTCGGATGGATCATGTCGTACAACTCCGCAACTTTCCTGTCTTCATCCGCGATGATTGGGAAATTTACAATTGTATTCTGCGTTTCATTAATGTCTTTCACCCAACCGTAATGCGAATCGATTCCGTCCACGCTCACTGCTACGACTTTTACATCTCGCTTTTCGAATTCCGGCTTCAGCTTTGCCGTATAGCCAAGCTCGGTTGTGCAAACCGGTGTATAATCGGCAGGGTGGGAAAATAAAACCGCCCATTTGTCACCGATCCATTTGTGAAAGGAAATTTCTCCTTCTGTTGATTGCGCTGTGAAATCCGGCGCGATGTCTCCAAGTCTTAAGCTCATTCTGTTTTAGTATTTATGGTTATGTATTACAGGTGTAAATGTAATTGTTGCGCAGCTACTATTTGTGTTTGCTAATTTAAATGATGGTTTTCCTGTGCCAGAACATAAGCAGCCTGCGGATTTTTTCGTACTACTTCGCCAATTACAATAATCGCGGGCGCACTTATTTTTTCGAGTTCAACTGCTTCTACAATTGTATCAACAGATCCTAAAGCGATGTTTTCTGTCGGGAGCGAACCGTTTTGAATTACTGCAACCGGAATATGTCCGCGATTAAACGATTGATAGATCGCCACGATCTCTTTTAATTTTCCGAGGCCCATCAGGATCACAACAGTTGCACCTGATTGTGCGGCGAGCTTTACATCTTCCGGAACTTTTCCTTCGCTGTTGCGGCCGGTGATCACCCAGAAGCTTTCTGCTGTTCCGCGATGTGTTACCGGAATACGTTGCAATGCCGGTACGCCTATCGAGCTGGAAATCCCGGGCACAAGATCTGTTTCAATATTAAATGACTCGGCGTATTCGAGCTCCTCCGAGCCGCGGCCAAAAACAAACGGGTCGCCACCTTTTAGCCGCACAACATGCCCATGCGTGAAAGCGTAATCGACAATAAGTGTATTGATCTGCTCCTGCGAAAATGTATGATGGCCTTTTCGTTTGCCCACGTAGATCTTTTTTGCGCTGAGCGGAACGTATTTCAGTAATTCCGGATTTACGAGCGCATCGTAGAGCACAACATCGGCTTCACTGAGCGCGTTGATTCCTTTTACCGTGATGAGATCGGGATTGCCCGGACCTGCACCGACAAGCGTGACTTTGGGATGTATGATTTTAGTTGACATGGTAGTAGTAGTTGTTTGTCGTTAGTTGTTTGCTGTTTGTGGTTAGTTGATCTCATGGCAACAACAACATCGTCTGTTTGATATTAGCAGCGTTTTCATCTTAGTTGGGAATTGGTTTTGAAAATTCGTTTCGTAAAATAGTGGCGTGTGTTAAAAATTCGTTTGCATCCGCAATATAGCTTTGAGCGAAGTCTTTGGATGGCGGATTGGAATTCAGCTGCAGGATGCGTTCACGAAATCCGGGTGAAAATTCTCTCTCAAAATCCGCGATCACGCCGTGCTGTGTGTTGACGTGAATTTCTTTGGTCAGCAATACTGCTTTTGCAGCGTGGATGAATGTATTGTACGCTTTATAAATAGCATCTGGAAAACGGGAAGCTGCATAATTTTCTTTTGCGGCATTTAACGCTTCTTTCGCTTCCAGCAAAAGCGTCGCAACAAGATCAATCTTCACACCGGCACATTCTCCAATTCCGATTGCGGTGGCATAATTTGTTTGCTGATTCCAGTCGATAAACTCATCGATTTTTACGGAGACGATATCGGCGAATGCTTTCAGTAATAAGTAAAAGTAATTTTTTCCCGCGCGGTCATAATACGCATTAAACGTTTCAGACGGGGCGGCATTCGTACGAAAATCAGCAAGCAGTGTTCTCAATGCAGCCGGCGCACGTTTGCTCGGAAATTTAATTACTTTTTCCGCCACGCGCCCTTCGCCGTTGCCTGCAATTCCACCACCAAGCACAAGCTGCAGAGCCGGAAGAACTGAATTTCCTGATTTTAGCGAGCTGCCATGAAAGCCGATCTGCGCAAGCCCGTGCTGGCCACAGCTGTTCATGCATCCTGAAATTTTTATCGCAAGATTTTTATCCGCAACCAACAAAGGAAATTCTTCGCGGATCACTTTTTCCAGCTCAAGAGCGACGCCGGTGCTGTTGGAAATTCCAAGGTTGCATGTGTCCGTTCCCGGGCAGGATGTAATATCGGCGAACGCGTCACCACCGGTTTTCGCCAGGCCGATTGCATTCAGCTCATTATAGAGTGCAGGCAATGCCGATTCAGGAATAAACCGCAGCAGGAAACTTTGCCCGATAGTTACACGAATATCATCAGCGGCATAACGTGTGGCGATCGTAGCGAAAGCCCTTGCTTTGTCAGAAAAAATATTTCCAAGTGAAACCTGAACGTAAACGCCGAACCAACCTTTTTGTTTTTGCGCGAAGACATTTGCTCTTTTCCATTCGGTGAACGCGGGATTATCTGTTACGCGGAATGTTGTAAATGTGTCTGTCGATTTATCCGGAAAAACAATGTCAGTGTCGCCTTGTATCGGCACGCTTGCAGAAGACAATGATTTTTTTTCAATCGCTGCGAGACGGAGCAATTCGTCTGTGCCGACCCGGTTTATTAAATATTTCAATCTCGCCTTGTGCCGGTTATTCCGTTCGCCATAACGATCAAAAACGCGCAGAATCGTTTCTGTGAATGGAATAATTTCATCCGCCGGTAAAAATTCGTAAGCTGTTTTTGCAAGGAACGGCTGTGCGCCCAATCCGCCGCCGATCAATACTTTAAATCCGCGTACAATTTTACCTTCGATAATTTCAACACGCGGAATAAATCCGAGATCGTGAATAAATGAAACCGCGGTATCCGCATCCGAAGAAGAAAACGCGATTTTAATTTTGCGCCCCAAATCCTGCCCCACAGGATGACGAAGAAAATAGGCCGACAATGCCGCCGCATAAGCCGTCACATCAAAAGGTTCATCCGGATCTATTCCTGCTGTGGCAGATGCTGTTACATTGCGTACTGTATTGCCACATGCTTCGCGCAAGGTGAGGTCATCTTTTTCCAATTGATTCCACAGCTCCGGCGTTCGTTCAAGGCTGATGAAATGCAATTGAATATCCTGGCGCGTGGTGAGGTGAAGATTCCCCGTAGAAAACTCATCCGCCACATCCGCGATCTTCAGAATTTGTTTCGCGGTCAGTTTTCCATAAGGAATCTTTATCCTCACCATCTGCACGCCCGGCTGTCGTTGTCCGTATACGCCACGCGCGAGGCGAAGGCTACGGAATTTTTCAGGATCAATTTGCCCTGATCGAAATGCGCTGATCTTTTGTTCAAGCTCAAGTATGTCTTGTTGCACGATCGGATTTTCTAACTCTGTTCTGAAACTTTGCATCTTGTTTTTTTTAAATTTATTTTTTGTCACACTAATCACCATTTTTTTATTTGTCCTCCTGAGCGACAGCCGAATGGTGACAAATTAAAAAAGCCCCCCGATTTCCCGGGAGGCTTTGCTCAAACAATTAACTCAGATCAGTTAAGTCGAAACAGCACTTCCCATATCGCTACGCATGCAGCAACACATCCACATGCAGCAGCACATGGAGGAAGTGATTGTATGTTTCGTTTTGTTGTTCATAATTGTGTTGGTATGCAGATAAAAGAAAAGGCTTCCCATTTTACCGGAAAGCCTTTTATCAGAGTATGAGGTAGCTTTTCCGGTTACGAGTATGCGCAGCACATCATGCTGTTCATCATTGCGTTTGTATGGAAAAGTTGGTTGTTCATGTTTTCTTTGTGTGGACAAATATAAGTTGCTTTTTTTATCTCTTCCAAATTATTTGCAAAAATAAATCCGGGGAAGCCGCCTCTCTTTTCTGAAAGTCGCGCTGCTAAAGGGTTTCAGAGCGTCATTTTACTTTAACAAAAGTAGCGACGGGCCTGAACAATCCGCGCCTGTCAAGATTCTTGAGCTGATCGGGCGTGGCGGAAACGATATAGTAGGACATATCTGCCGAACGTTTGAAAGGTGTCACGCAGGAAAACGCGCCGGTCGAATCAATATCACATTTACCTTCATCCATACGTTGCTGCATGTGTTTTTTATCGTCTTTCGGCAATGTAGGAACTGCGATCGCGAGCTTTGATTTGCTGAGCGTGATCTGCATTACTTTCCATTCATTTTTATTTTTCACGTCACGCATGCTCAGCCAGTAGGCGCCGTTGAAGCTTTTCAGCACGGTATCTTTTCCCAGCTTGTAAACTTGCGAATTGCGTGTGATGTAAACAATGGAATCTGTCGTTGCATATTGCACGTAACGATCAGCTCCGACACGAAAAACATAAGCGCCGCTTTTCGATTTATACAAGCCGATCTTTGAAGTATCGCTAAGTGGAATTTGTGTGCGTGTCGGACGAATCAACGTCATAGAAGACGAGCGCACATATAAAGAATCTTTATTGTCGACATAATCGCCGATCAGGACGGCAGGTACTGTTTTTAATGAAGGAGTTCCTGTTGGTTGTTCGGTTGTAAATCGCACATCGCCTTCGCAGGAAATAAGAACTACCGAAAACAGAAAAAGGATACACAGGCAGAAACGCAGCATAAATAAAAGTCTTTAGATAAAGTTAAGGAAAAATCGTGCCGGAATTTTAGAATGAGTGATTTTAGATTTTAGAATGAAAAATGATGCCATCTAAAATCATTAGTGGTGTCAGATGCTAGCATCTGCCACCACTAAGCTGTTCATATGATTTTAGATTA
>JALYQL010000248.1 GCA_030855855.1 Bacteroidota bacterium
TATCTTTTTCATATCTAAAGTTAATTAATTTTTATTTGTCAAATGTAGTCTAAAACCGATCCTTCAACTCTTCTTCAAATTCAATCCTGTATTTTAATCCACTTTGCTGGCTGAGAACAACTTTACCGTTGATCTGCCCGCTGAGCATGTGAATGAGCTGCATACCTAATGTCTTCGCGTCTTCAATATTGATATGTGAGGGAATTCCTTTTCCATTGTCGGAGACTTCAAGAATATAAAAATTATCCTGCTTCTTATGAAGTGAAATATATAAATCGCCTTCGGTCTGCCCTTCAAAAGCGTATTTGAGTGAGTTGGAAATAATTTCATTCAGAATCAATCCCAACGGAACAATTGTATCAATACGGAAAGGATGATCTTCGATATCGGTATGTAAATGAATTGACTTGTTTGTGTCATACGCGTCGATCAATGAACGGATGAGCTCGTCAATATAATTACGGATGTCGATATTGACGAGATTATTGCTTTGATACATTTTCTGGTGAATGAGCGCCATCGAATTCACGCGGTGCCGGCAATCTTCAAATAAAGTAAGCACCCGTTTATCAGAAATTCCATCCGCCTGCAGGTTGAGAAGGCTGGAGATAACCTGCAAATTATTTTTTACGCGGTGATGAATCTCTTTCAGCATAACTGTTTTCTCTTCATTCTGCCTGGAGATTTCGATCGTACGTTCTCTCACTTCAGCTTCGAGCAACCTGCGGTGTGCTTTGATGCGCGCGGTTCTGATCAGAATAATAAACAGCAACATTCCGCCGATCACAAGAATAGAAGCTGTAATAAACCACCACGTTTGCCATATAGGCGGCGGCGGCGGCAGAATAGTAATTGCGCATGACACTGCAGGAATTTCATTCCATCTTCCATCACCAAGCGATGCTCTTACACGAAACGTATAAGTTCCGGGCGGAAGATTTGTATAAGTAAATTGCGTAGCCGAAGTTGCGGTGGCAGGCTGCCATGTCGAATCAAAACCGGAAAGCATAAATTGATAGCGCGTCGACTGCGGACTTTGCAGATAAATTCCCGCATAAGAAAAAGTAAGATGATTCCGCTCGTAATCCAGCTGAAGCTTATCCGGTAAATGAAACCATCCTGATTCTTTCGCGCCGGAATAGGTCCAATCGGTTTGCTCGAGAAATAAGCTGATGCCGGTGATATGAATGAGCGGCACCACGTTATTATCAATATCTTTTGCGGGGTTGTAACGGATCACACCTCTGACCGTTCCAAACCATAGGCATCCGTCGCGTGTAAGGCAAACTGCACGCGAATTACATTCGATTCCGCGAAAGCCTTCATTGCGTGAATAATTTTTCACTGAAAGCACCGCGCCATTCGCATCTACCCGCAACCGATCGATTCCTTTATTGCTGCCCACCCAGATCTGCCCGAGCGAATCGGCTTTTACAAGAAAAGAAGTGTTCGACGCCAGGCCTTCCTGCTCAGTATACGAAATGAATTTTTTTCCGTCGAAACGCATCACGCATAAATCAGTATGAAACCATACATTGTCAGAAGGATCTACAGTAATGGAGCCAATGTATAAATTACACAGGCCGCTGTCAATATTATAAGCTGTGAAAAAATTTCCATCATATTTTATAAGCCCGGCTCCTGTACCGATCCAGATATTTCCGGCGTGATCTTCGCAAAACGAATGCACAAAATTTCCGGGCATCGAACCATTCTCTGCTGTATAGCTTTCCATCCGATCATTGCTGTAGCAGAATAATCCTTTGCCCCATGTTCCTATCCAGAGCTTTCCTTTTGAATCAAAAAGCAACGACCTGACACGAATGCCGGGCAGCAGGTTTTTTACCGGCCGATCGTTGACGAGACATGTAAGACCGTCACGATGCCCCACCCACATTTTTCCCTGCGCATCTTCCTCAAGTCCTACAGGCTGCCTGAATATTTCACCACCGTTTAAAATTTTCACGGAAAGTCCATTCGAATATTTTACCAACCCGTCCTCATTCGATCCTACCCACATGCTGCCTTCCTGGTCTTCGACGATCTGGAAAACAGTGCCGGAGCCCATGCCCGGAATATTGCCGTAATATGAAAAGGATTCGCTTCGAAGTCTGACCAGGCTTTCTTCACGTGTTCCGAACCACATATGGCGCGTGTCATCTTCTGTGATCATG
This sequence comes from Bacteroidota bacterium, assembly GCA_030855855.1. Taxonomy (GTDB): domain Bacteria; phylum Bacteroidota; class Bacteroidia; order Palsa-965; family Palsa-965. The sequence continues at coordinate 2,175 of JALYQL010000248.1, forward strand.
CAAATTGTTTCAGAAGCCATGCCGTTCGATTTATCATACATCACCATGTTTCCCGGACCGGAATATTTTACGGCAAGATTATTCATCGTTCCTACCCAGACATTTTGCAGGTGATCGATAAAAATTGTGCTGACTTGTTTTCCCTCGAGCACAGGAATAAGATCCGATTGAATAAATCTTCCATCGGCGGGGCGATAAATAAGCAATCCATCGTTAGTGCCGATATAAATTAAACCATGCTGATCGGAAACGACGCATAAGATCGAATAATCACCATTTCGATTTACAGGAAGTGCTACCGAATCTTTTCTTCCATTGCTAAAACAAAAAAATCCATTGGCGGTTCCGATCCATGCCGTATTGCTTTCATCAATACAAATTGCATTTAAATCTTTGAACGCAGCGATCCTGTACAGGAGATTATTTTTTTCGGTGTATTCATAAATGCCGGAGCCAAGTCCTATCCACACCGCATCTTTTTTGCAAACGATAGCATGTACATCGTCTTCACTGAGGCCGCGTTTCTCATCAATAGTTGTGAATGTTTTTCCGTCATAAATTGCCGCTCCGCCATTAGTAGTTCCGAACCACATTTTACCTGTCGAATCTTCCGCGATCGAAGTGATGATCTGGCCGGCGAGACCGTCTTTTGTTCCGTATTCATGAAATTTAATTCCATCGAAGCTGCACACTCCGCCGCCCGCCGTACCCACCCACAAATACCCGCGGCTATCCTGGAAAACACAACGCGCTTCTGATTGTGAAAGTCCGTCTTCCACACCTAAAGAAATAAAGTCGTAGGACTGTGAGTAAATTTTTATCGGGAAAAAAAGCAAGACGGCTGAAAGCAGGAAAAATTTCCTGTGAATAAAACCGGGTAGAAGAAGAGCGACACTTCGCATAGGGGGTGTTTCCGAAAATTACGAAATAAAACAGGATATGCGGCAGTCTGTTAACTTTGTAGCTCAGTCTACGGAATATGAAATCTGTTTTAATGGTATGTCTTGGAAATATCTGCCGCTCGCCATTGGCAGAGGGAGTGCTGCGTTATAAGCTGGAAAAAGCCGGAATAAAAAACATCAGGGTCGATTCGGCCGGCACTTCTGATTATCATGTAGGAGACCCGCCCGACACACGATCTGCACAAAATGCAAAGCAGCATGGCATTGACATTTCAAATTTATGCGGCCGACAGTTTTCAGTAACTGATTTTGACGAATTTGATCTTATATATGTAATGGATGCGTCAAATTATCAGAATGTGATCCGGCTTGCCCGTAATGAATCCGATAAAACAAAAGTCGATTTTCTCCTGAATGCGAAATGGCCCGGCAAAAACATGGCTGTCCCTGATCCGTATTACGGAAGCGGCGATGGATTTGAAAAAGTCTTTCAGCTGGTAGATGAAGCCTGCGAAGAAATTGTTAAAAGAGTATTGAGTAGTGGGTAATGAGTATTGGGTACTTTTGCAGATGCTCTAATTGATTTTCTCCTGCTCATTTTCATTTGCCCTTCCAAATAATTCTCTACTCATTACCCAATACTCATTACCCACTACTCATTACCCAATACTCACTACCCAATACTCAATACTCAATACTCACTACTCAATACTCAATACTCAATAACCAATACTCAATACTCACTACCCATGCCAGGCACTCTTTATTTAATTCCGGTTCCACTTGGCGAAGAGAGCTCTCCGTCAGAAATTTTGCCGGTATCCGCGTTGAATATTCTTCGTGAGCTGAAGGAGTTTATTGTTGAAAATGAAAAATCGGCAAGAGCATTTTTGAAAAGCGCAGGCACAAAAATCCCGATGCCTGAATTAATTCTACATTCGATCGGGAAACATGTTTCGCCTGTAGAAATGAACTCCTATCTCAACGCGGCCAAAAGAGGCGGAATAATCGGAGTGCTTTCTGAGGCGGGTTGTCCCGGTATTGCTGACCCGGGCGCGAAGATCGTGCAGATGGCGCATAAAGAAGGAATAAAAGTTGTTCCGCTTGTAGGACCTTCTTCTCTTTTGCTGGCGTTGATGGCATCGGGTTTCAACGGGCAGGAATTTCATTTTCACGGCTATATTCCTATTGATAAAACCGAGCGTGCTACGTTCATTAAATTCATGGAAAAGGAAACCAGCAAATACGGCACAACGCATTTTTTTATTGAAACTCCTTTCCGGAATAATCACATGCTCGAGGATCTTTTGAAGTCGCTCGAGAACCGCACAAAACTCTGCATCGCCTGCGATCTGAGCCTGCCCACAGAATACATCCGCACATCAACAGTAAGCGACTGGAAAATAAATCCGGGGCAGGATATTCATAAAAGACCTGCAGTGTTCCTTATAGGAAAGTGATTGCCGATCTGGTGATTGCCGATTGTCGATTGTCGATTGATTTTTTAGATTGTTGGGATTGTGGGTTGCAAGAAAAAAATGAAGGGGTAAAAAGTGCGAAAAAACCAATGTATTTCTATGCCCTTTCTATAAACTAAACACTGATTTCCAAACACCGGAATCCCTCTTCCATCAGCTCCTCAAAATGCTGCTCGAGGCCTTCATTTGTTCCGGTAATTTTCATTATTACTGAATTCGCCCAGATCAGGTACGCTCTTCTGCGGTGAATATCCCAATCTCCCGGAGGGGCGTAAATAATATCGTATACATTACAGATCTTATCGCTGATCCGGATAACTTTTGCGCCGTATGAAAGACCATCGCAGGCCATCAGTTGCTGGTGTTTACGTTCTTCCTTACTCAGGGAAATATCATCTGTAAGCTCAAGCACTATATCCGCTACATTTTGTCCGAAACGTTGTGCAATTTCTTCCACCGTCACGCTAGTATCTTCCACCACATCATGAAGCACGGCCGCCATCAGTATTTCTTCGTCAGAAATATCTGCTGTGAAGGCAAGAAAGTGCATGACTTCAATGGGGTGATTGATATAAGGTGTAACGCCATCCTTCCTGAATTGACCGGCGTGGTTTGTTGCCGCGAAAAGTATGGCGTCAATGACTTGTTTCATTATCGTAAAATCACATCATCAATTACATTTCCGCCTGCTTCTTCATTCAGCAGCGTTATCATTTTTGATTTGCCATACGAAAGCTCTTCGCGCAATGCAGCCGAAGTCAGCTCTACATATAGAGTCCGGTTTTCAATGTGAATTTTGCGGGTATATTTTACGATCACCGCACCCATTACCTTTTCCCAGCCGTTTATAAGCTTCATCTCATCCATTTTGCCTTGCAAACGATAAGTACGCATCATCTCCTCGATCGCCTGCTTCAATGTGTATTCGTTGCTTTTCTTAATGGCCATAAAACAAAGGTAAGGGGGAAATGGGGAGAATAGGAAACTAAGAAATGGGGTAAATAAGAAAATGGAAAATGTGGAAAATAAGTATCTCGGCTGCGCCCGATATGAAGCAGGAAAGTGGGAAAATAAGAAAGTGGGGACCTGAGAAATAAGGGAATTGGAAATTGAGTAAATGTGGTTGTATTATTAATACAATTATCCGTGTCAATCCGTCAAATCCGTATTATCCGTGTTCCATTACGGAATAGAATGCGGATGACATAGATTGGTAGTGTAGCAGTTTCATTTTCTTAATGGCTTGGTGGCAAAAAATACCAGCACGATGAAACGGATACACTACTCACAAATTTGACGGATAACAGCATATCTGATTTAAGTGTATGTTGTAGTTCGATATCAGGCGGAGGTTGATAATTTTCACCTCTCCCCTATTTTCCATTTTCTTATTTACCCAATTCCTTTTGCTTCAACGTGAATAAGTAAGGAAAAACTCAAAAAAATACCATTTTCTTGCCCTTATCCGATAAAAAGGGCGTTATGAACTGTATCTTTATACTGTTGGTAGGTTATAGGTATGGCAAGTACCATAAACTACCATACCGGATAATACCTGAATTGCGGAAATTTAGTATATTAGCCGGTCTGGCAAACACTTATAGAACTATGACTAAAAGAATTACTCTCCTTCTCTCAGCCGCGGCTTTGTGTTTCTCACCTCTTTTCGCACAAGTGGCCACCCAAACCGACAATGGCGACGGTATTGATTCACTCGAAGGCTTCATGGCAGATGTGGCTATGATGCATTCAGGAGAAGCTCATGATCCGGCCGAAGCTGAAAATCAGCTGGCGCTTGCGAAACGCAATTATATTGACCGCAAATTCCAGCTCGGTAAATATGATCCGAACTATTATGCTTCCAATCTGAAGCAAAACAACCCGGTTTTTCCCGTTGTGGCTTGTACCAACGTAGATTTTGAAACCGGTGATTTTACAGGATGGGGTGGAGCAATCGGTGATAATGACCTCAACTCATTCGGACCTCTTCAGAATATCCAGACCGGAATTTTTGCAACTATACAGAACGAGGCCCTTGCGAATTCAAATGCGAGACATACTATAATGTCAAACGCTTTCGGACCAGATCCTTATGGCGGATTCCCTGTTGTTCCTACAAATGGTGGAAGTTATTCCGTTCGTCTCGGAGGAATTACACCAAATTACCAGGGAGAATATATTGAGCAAACATTTACCGTTTCTCCAACCTCTACCAGCTTTGCTTACCAGTACGCATGCGTGCTCTGGAGCGGTGGTCACCCGCCTGCCGATCAGCCTTATTTCCGTATTGAAGTATTGGACCAGAACGGAAATCCTATTTCTCCATGTACACAGCTTTACGTTACTGCTGGTGCCGACGCGTTAAATCAAGGGTTTTTCCAGTACGCGTCCCAGCCTGATATTTATTACAAGCCTTGGACTGCTGTAAATTTTGATTTGTCCGCTTTTGTAAATACAGATGTAACTGTACGTTTTACAGTTGCCGGTTGCACACAATCCGGTCACTGGGGATATGCTTACATCGATTGTTCCTGCTCTTCACTTGCAGCAACGGTGAATTTCTGTCCCGGCAACAACTTCCTTTACCTCAATGCACCATCAGGTTACGGTTCTTACCAATGGTTTGACCCAAACATGACCCCGATCCCCGGCGCTACAAACGACACATTGCTCGTAACCAATCCGGTTGTAGGCGATACATTCTACGTGTACCTCGTTTCACAGGTAGATACCAGCTGTCACAACACTCTTCCTGTAATTCTCCAATACACTGAAATTTTCGCCAACGCCACTTCCACGAATGCGAGTTGTTATGGCGTCCCCGATGGAACAGCTGCGTCTGCACCGTCCGCCGGCGTGCTTCCTTATACGTATATATGGAATACGATACCTCCGCAAACGACACAAACAGTAACCAATCTTGTCGCCGGTCAATATATTATTCACCTGATCGATTCATTTGGTTGTGAAGATTTCGATACAGTGATAGTCACTTCACCTCCGCGATTAGATACTTCATTGGTCTATTATTCATTCTGTCCCGGAGATCCTGATATTCTATTGACAGCTCCTGCCGGCTTCACTAACTACCTGTGGATCGGACCTAACGGAGACACACTCGGCACCGGGGTTTCGGTTGTCGTCACCGGCCCGCAGATCAATACACAATACAATGTGATTCTGCATTCGCCGCCGGCATGTCCGATTTATGATTCAATAATTTTGAATCTGAATCCTCCTTCAAACTTCTTTAATCCCGATTCAACGATCAACGTCTTTACACCGAACGGAGATTTGAAAAATGATCGCTTCTATCCTTATTACGACAACACGATCGCTCAACAGGTTTCAACAGGTGCCCAGCCGGAATACAATTTCTCGATGCTATACATCGATAAGTACGAAATCTGGATCTATGACCGTTGGGGAAAGGAAGTATTCTATTCCAGCGATTACACGCAGGCATGGGACGGAACAGTTGGCCAGGGCAAAGACTGCACGGATGGTGTTTACTTCTGGGTTTGCAAAATGACATCACGTTGCAAAGTCGACCAGACACCGATTGAGAGCAAAGGCTTCGTTCACCTGATACGCTAATCATCGTATTCTATAAGAAATCAATCCCGCTGTAACAGGCGGGATTTTTCTTTGGTGTAAATTTGGGAGTATGAAAAGCGAAAGAGGAAGCAAAATGAAAAAACATAAACTAACTGTCCGGAAGATCTGCATGATGTTAATTGCAGTGTGCACATTAACATGCGTCACCTCCTTCAAAGCATTCTACCTTGATGTGGAATACGATGGAATTTACACCTTCAAGCTCGAAGAAGAAAATTCAGCGGTGATCCGTTTTTATGAAGATGGTGTGGTAATCGTTTCTACTTCTGTCAATGACTATTCGAAAGTCATGACGTGGTTTAACCGCGACCAGGAAAATTTCTCACGCGTGCTGTCAGGGAAATATAAAAAAGGAAAGCGTGATGCCTCCATTCGCTTTACAGTAAAAGGAGAAACCGGCGAGCAGAAATACACAGGGCATATCCTTGTCGATAAGAAGCTGGAGCTGCATGTGTATAATCCAAAAGATAAGACGAGCACGGACAGGGTTTATACGTTTTGGCAGGCGGGCAAATAGCCCCTCCCGGGAAGGAGAGTCGTTGGAATGTGAGGATGGCCAATACTGATATGATCGAAGACAAAAAGGTCATCAGTTTATTCATCTGTGTAAATTCTTGTATCAGTAGTTTGTATTAATTTCGATACAACGGAGGGCGCCATGAATAAATTAAAGAAAAAAGAATTTGCTATATCCTTTTTGAGGATAATCTGATTCTGCATTCTTATCCTGCCAGGCACAGGATGTGAAGCTCAAAACAGCGATTGCATAACCTTACCCATGCGATATTCTGAAATAGATATTAAATATAACCAGTTAAATAAAGGGTTTTTTCAGTTGGGTTTCTCTCGCTATAAACACATGGAGAATACCTTTTCCTCGTTTCGGAAACCGGGATAGGATATTCTCCGTGGAAAAAATCTTTTATTATAGAGCAGGATTTTAATTTAGTGTTTTTTCACCTTTCCGTTGGCTTCGGTGGTGGTTATTGTGGAAGTGTGCATAATCCAACAACCGGGATGTGGTTTATAAAACCTCAGTTAGGTATTACTTTCTTATACGTTCAGGTAAGCTATGCTTATTCTTTTCTTTCCATTACCGATGCTTCTCTTTATAATAAAGGATCAAATATCATTATTTCAATTCCCCTTTGCTCCACATACCGTTATAACAAAATACGAGATAAAAAACGATATCATTTTGGAGGTGTACTTCCTGTAATATTGAAAGACATGAGAAATCCTTAATCTAAACACGTCTTTTTGAAAATTACAATCAATTAGATTCATTCCTCACTTCCCGAACCGATTTTCCAACAACCCTTTTAAACTTTCTGCGGTCATAAATTTATTTTTATTCATAGCCCTCGTTCCTTTTATATCCTCACGCGTAGGACCTTCGGAATAAAATGCACTGAATGTTCGCTTTTCAGCTGAAGGATTTATCGCGTAATGCATATAATAAAAAGGTGATCTGTCGTATGCATTTATTTGACCATTCGAAAATGTCGATACAATTATTGGTTGAATAAAAAAGAACAGGTAATCTTCCCCCCGGTTAATATGCGGGATTCATAAACTGAATCTTCAACCACCTCATACTTGTAAGGATATGCAACTGCAATTTCCCTTGTGCTTAGACCAGGAGAAAGAAGCGTTTTGGGAATTAAAAGCGTTTTGTTTTTAAGAACGGGGTTTATAAGATTATAATCCGGCAAAGGTCGTTTCTTAATTTTTAGACATCCCTAAAAATATTTTTCAGTTGAATTGAAATTTTACTACCTTTGCACCATGTCACAAACTCATTCAGAGGAAAATTACCTCAAGGCAATCTGGAAGATCGTGGAGCAATCGGGCGAAAGCGTCTCTACCAACGCGATTGCAGCTTCTGTAAATACAAAAGCGGCTTCTGTTACTGATATGCTCAAAAAGCTGGCGGATAAAAAGCTGATCAGCTATGAACGATACAAAGGTGTTACTCTTACCGCCAAAGGAAAACGTGTGGCTGTGGAAGTGGTGAGGAAACATCGTTTATGGGAGGTTTTTCTTGTCGATCAGCTGAAATTCAAATGGGATGAAGTGCATGATATTGCGGAGCAGCTGGAACATATCCAGTCCAATGCATTGACAGAACGACTCGACAAATTTCTCGGCTTCCCGAAAGTTGATCCGCACGGCGATCCTATTCCGGATAAAACAGGAAAAATTTCAGACCAGCAGCAGCTCCCGCTTTCTCAATTGGAAAAGGATAAAAAATGCATCATGACAGGTGTTGCAGATCACAGCGCATTATTCCTTCAATTCCTAGATAAAAAAGAAATAAAGCTCGGTGACACAATAGAATTGAAAGAGACAACTGATTATGATCATTCCATGGTCATCGTGATCAATGGAAAGAAAAATATTCAGATCAGCAATGAAGTAGCGAAGAATATTCTTGTCAGAAAGATCAGGTAAAAAAATTACGATGTACGATATACGATGTACGATATAAACATGGTGAAATGTTTTATTTTGAAATAGAAACATGAGCGTAGATAGGAAATCATTGGAGGAAGTGCATGGCACTGTTGACACGACCAAGTATAAAAATACATGGCGTCGGTTGCTAGCATTTTTAGGACCTGCTTATCTCGTTAGTGTGGGTTATATGGATCCGGGAAACTGGGCTACGGATATCGCTGGTGGAAGCCAGTTCGGTTATACGCTGATCTGGGTGCTGGTGCTTTCAAATCTTATGGCGCTTTTATTACAGAGCTTAAGCGCACGGCTCGGACTTGCTTCCGGACTTGATCTTGCACAGGCTTCACGCGCGCATTATCCGAAAGGTGTGAATTTTTTTCTGTGGATTCTTGCGGAAATCGCCATCGCGGCTTGTGACCTTGCAGAAGTTATCGGAATGGCAATTGGTTTGCAATTGTTATTCGGATTGTCATTGCTTACCGGCGTATGCATAACCGTATTCGATACTTTTCTTCTTCTCATTCTTCAGAAATATGGCATACGAAGAATGGAAGCATTCATCATTGGCCTGGTAAGCGTGATCGGAATGGCTTTTATCGTGGAATTGTTTTTCGCCAAACCTTCTATACCCGGAATTTTATCCGGACTGAAACCGATCATCCCGAACGATGCCGCGTTATATATTACGATCGGAATCATAGGCGCAACGGTTATGCCACATAATCTTTACCTGCATTCTTCATTGGTACAGACCAGGAAGATCGGCCGCACACCAAAAGGAATATGGGAAGCGATAAAATTCAACGTGATCGATTCATTCATCGCGCTTAACCTTGCTTTATTTGTCAATGCCGCTATTCTTATTCTCGCCGCTTCTGCATTCGATGCCAATGGATATCACACGGTCACTTCCATACAGAAAGCACACACCTTGCTCCAGAATATTTTTGGCAACGTTGCGCCTACTCTGTTTGCCATCGCGCTTATTGCAGCCGGACAAAGCTCTACACTTACAGGAACGCTCTCCGGACAAATTGTAATGGAAGGTTACCTCAACATCCGCCTTCAACCGTGGATGCGAAGGTTGATCACACGATTGGTCGCTATTATTCCGGCCGTGATCACGTTGTTGGTTTTCGGTGAAGAAAAAATGGAGGGACTGCTCATTCTCAGCCAGGTTGTTTTAAGTCTGCAGCTTGGTTTTGCCGTTATTCCGCTCATTCATTTTGTAAGCAATAAAAAACTGATGGGCGAATTCGTAGCTACCAAATGGCTGATCATTCCGGCATGGCTCACAGCGATCATTATTGTCTCGTTGAATGGAAAACTTGTTTTCAACACACTGCAGGATGCGATTACGGAAAGTTCATACCCGATCCTCATCTGGCTTACCGCAGTTCCGGTTACCATTGCAGTCGCATTTTTACTGGTGTGGATCACCATTCGTCCGCTCGTAGGAAAAGCGTTGCACAAAAGAGATTCGCGTCCACACGATCATCCGCATGAGCTGCATCTTTCAAAAAAAGAAAATTATGCGCGCATTGCTGTGTGCGTTGATTTCTCTACCAGCGATTCCGAAGCATTAAGTCATGCAATCCAGCAGGGAGGAAAATCGGCTGCTTATCTTTTGCTTCACATCACTGAAACAGCAGGGGCACGTGTAATGAACAGCGAGACCGGCGATTTCGAGACAGAGTTCGATCAGAAAGAGCTGGATAAATATGCTGAAAAGTTCCGGCGCGAAGGTTATACGGTAGAAACAACATTAGGCTTTGGAAATCCGAAGGAAACAATTCCAAAAATTGTAAACGAAGCAAACGTCGACCTGCTGGTCATGGGTGCACACGGGCATAATTTATTAAAAGATCTTTTGTTCGGCACGACGGTTGAAAAGGTGAGACATAAGGTAAAAGTTCCTGTGCTTATTGTCAGGAAATAATTCAACGATTCAAAATTCAAAATTGATAATCTGTTTTTCCTTAATTTTGAATTTTGAATAATTTTTATGGAAGAGGAAACCATCAACGAACAGCCTGAAGAAAAAGCGAAGAACAGGAATCCGTTCAGTGCATTGATTCCGAGAGACGATTATTTTTTCACGCCAATTTTATTAGGCATCAACATATTGATTTTTGTGTTGATGGTTGTGTCAGGCGCTGATCTGATGAACCCGGGCAGCAATGCACTGATAGAATGGGGTGCGAATAAAAGAAGCCTCACATTGGGCGGAGAACCGTGGCGGTTATTCACTTGCATGTTCCTGCATGTCGGAATTATCCATCTTGCCGTAAATATGCTGGCGTTATTCAGCCTTGGAAGAATGGTGGAACCCTTTATCGGAAAATGGCGTTTTCTTGCGCTTTATTTATTCGCAGGTCTTGGAGGAAGCGCGGTAAGTCTTTGGTGGCATGCAGATGCAAATGTTCCTTCAGCAGGAGCTTCAGGAGCAATTTTCGGATTATTCGGAATTTTTGCAGCGCTTCTTACTACTGATCTCATCAGGAAAGAAATTCGGAAGGAACTGTTGATGGATATGGGAAAGGCGATTGTTTTAAACCTGCTTATCGGGCTTTACGGAAGAATTGATAATTCAGCACATATTGGCGGTCTGCTGACAGGCGCTGCCGGTGGTTACCTCTGTTATTTCGATCTGCGCGATTGGTATGGATTGCGTGTTCAAAAATATCGTGGTATAATTTTTACGGGTTTATTGACTGCAGGTGCAATTGTTTTTTTCTGGATGATGGTTCCGGATAAATTGCCGGCTGATAATGAAACCTTAGTGAATCGCATGGAGGTAAATGAAGAAAGGGCAATCACGTTCTGGGGAAGTATTGATTCCACAACCACAGCTGATGCAGTGCATGAAAATTTCACAAAACCATGGGCCGATAATCTTGCTTCAATTGATTCACTCAATCTTAAAGAAATTGATAATGAAAATTTCAAATCTTACCTTCCTGATTTTCGCAGGTATACGAACTGGATGTATGAAGCAGGAAAATATTATGAACGCGCTTTAAGAGAAAACCGTCCTGATTTTAAAGACAGCAGCGCGGTATTGATGAACAAAGCAGGGGAAGAAGTATCGAAGATCAAATTAAAACAAAGCCAGGATAAATAATTCTTATCCAAACAATAGCCCCGGAAGACGGGTTAGCTTCCCATCACATGTATCAGTATTTAATAAACCGGCTGTAGGAAGATTTCTGCTGACCACGTTGTTCAATAAAATAAACACCGGGGACAAGACCGCTGACATCAATCGCGAATTCCTGAAGTCCATTCTGCTGCACAATTGCTTCCTGAGGCTGCCCGTTTACATTATAAATAAAATATTCATGCACTGTTGTTCCTGCATCCGAAGTGTGCAGGTGCAATTCAGTGGCACAGGGATTCGGAAATAATTGAAATGAGGTTGTTGATGCCTGTTCAATTCCGGAAATATTAATTGTATATCCCGAAAACCATTGTGTAAATTGATTGTTTGGAAAAGTGATATTCCTGAATCCAACCCTGACAAAAGAAGAATCAGGATTGAGTGAAGTAAAAAAGTCGAGGCTGAAATGCATTGTATCATTCGGCTGTAAAAGAATCGTCGTGCTGTCAACAGTTGCAGCGTAACAAATGCTCATGCAAAATGAAGCGTCCCATCCCGGCGCATAATTTTCCTGCAGCTTCACCACAGCGATACGGACATCCATGCTGCTGATATTAATAAGATCGCCCAGCGCATAAATACTTTGTCCGGGCGATCCGTACACAACAGGAGCTACAGGATTAAAAATAAAGCTACCGCCTCCCGAAGAAGGATTGCAAAGTCCTGAATTGATGCCAAGCACACTGTCCAGCTCACAATAAATATTATTTGGAAATTGGTTAAACCATCCATGCTTGAGCACGACTATTCCGCTCGTGTCGATGAGATATGCATTCTGCGGTGCAGGTCCGTATGCATGCCACCACTCATTGCAGGGACCATCGATATACAAAGGGCAATTCAGATTTATCGTCTGCAGCAAAGTATCGACCAGGTCTTTTCGCTGAAGATAAGTTGTGGGCTGCGCATATAAAATCCCCTGGTTCAGATTTTGATTGGTGACATTTATATTTCCTGAATACGGTGATGTATCGGTAGGATGCGGTTCGATCGTATAAATAACGTTCGTATTTATGTAAGCAGCATAAGTTGCATACACAGCGTTTATATCAGCCACCTGCTGCCGGAAGACAGGACAGGTTAGACTTCCTGCGATCAGCAATACAGGTTTTCCCTGGCTGAGCACAGCGCTGAGCTGAAAACCATTCCCGTATTTATCAAACAACGTAAAATCGTTCACCAACTCGCCTACGTCGTAACCGCTTGTATCAAAATCTGTATTGATATAATAAGGGGAAGAACAAACAGGATCGTTGTTCGCAGGCAGTATTCCTGAATTGATTGCGGGCAATAAATTTTGCCCGAACGCAACCGCTGAAACAAGCAGTAAGGCTAACGAAGTGTAAAGTATTTTCATGAATCGCATTTGGGATTAGACGGGCGCAAATCAAATTAGTTTAACTGAGGAGACAATATAATATTGGTAATCACTCTTTTTTAGCGCCATTCTTCGTTTTGGTATCTTCCACCTCTACTGCTTCAGGCTCTTCTCCGATCTTCTTTTTCTTGATGCCGAACAAACGGTAAGCAAGCAATTTTCCACCATCGTCGGTATCATCAGCTGACACGGTAAGCACACCACTCGTCACTTCTTCAGAGCTGGCCGCTTTCCGCACGACATAGGTGATCTCTGTTGCTTCGGGCGTTTCTTTGGTTTGAAATTCCACTACCGGAACATTGATATCATTCGTCAACTCAATATTGCAATTTGCAAGTCCGTCGATGATGGTTTGTCGCGCAGTATGTTCAGTCACGACATATACCCAAAACAAAAAGCTTCCACTGATAATGAAGAAAAAAACCAGCGGAAGAAAAACCACAACAGGATTTGAGCGAATGTTGCCGGAACGTCTCAGGTAGTGCAATACCAGGCTTGCCAAAACGCCGAAAATTCCAAATACCCAGGCCAGCATTATATTTCTTTTCTTTCCGCTTGTTTGAACATCTCCATCAAGATGAAAGCGCATCGTCAGCTCAGAATGCGGAACAAGCTGCGGGAACGCTTCATACATTTGCTGCGTCCAGTAATTTTTGTCAGTGGAATTGGAAGACGCGAGCGCCATACCTTCACAACAACGTGCGAATAATAACCGCTGGTATTCATCATCCATTTCCGGATCATTTAAAACCTGCTGAAAATAATCTATAGCTTCCGCTTTTTTCCCCTCAGCGAGATAAAGCTTTGCAAGGAAATAGCGGAAATATTTTTTCAGCAGTGGTCTTTTATCTTTTTCAAGCTGTTCCTTATAGATTTTTATAAAGTATTCATTACCAAAACCATCAATGACCTGCCACACTTCATCAAAATTGATAAGATTCTCAGAAGAGAAAATCGGGTAGATCGTTTGTTTGCGCTCAGGATTCTCCGCCACCATCGCCGCAAGGATCAGCTTCTGATTATTGATACCAATAGAATATTTCGCGTACTTGCCCCAATGAACAGGATTCAGCCAGAACCACCATTCGTCATTTTCGAAAAAATAATCTTCTTTATACTGCACCTGGTTGGTGTAATTCAATGTTGCGACCGCAGTCTTGTATTGCTCCGGACCCCACGTGGTTGAAATATGCAATTCATGAAATTTATTAGCACTGTTGATGCGATCCTGGCTTTCTGCAGTTAATCCTTCGTAATGTAACGCGCGCGCCAATGCGATCGAATGCCAGCCATAACCCGGCGAAGCGACCTGTTCATTTACGATCTTTCTCAAAAGTGTATCTGCCTGGTCCGGGCGCCCGCGATACGTGTCGAGAGTGCCACGCATGTAATAATATTCCCGTGTCTGTTTTTCCCTTGCTCCATCACGCTGCTCTGCTTCCAGGAAATACTGGTACGAAGTCTGAAAATCTCCCATGGCAAGCTTGAATTCCGCATAATTATTACTCGAATAATAACCTGTACGAATCAATTCATCGTAATACAGATTCGCAGAATCAATCTCCAGGTTGTAATCGAATAAAATGGCTTTATAATGATACGTGTACAGGTATTGCCTGTTAAGATAAGAAGCATCAAAAAGTCCAAGATTTAATTCCGCGTCAATTCTGTGCTTGAGCAAAGCAGAATCAAGATACTTGTACGCCATCGAATCATTATCCTGCACTGAGTTTTTCAGGAATGCGTATTGCGGCCCGTCTTTCGGAGAATACACGCGGTTGCGGTGAAAGATCCATCCCATCGTATTGTACGATTCTATGCCCTGCTCCATCTGCAGCTTGCGCTCGTTTACATGCGAAACAACTTCAAACGCCTTCGCGGGATTTTCAATGTTCTGGTAGCTCTGCTGCAGCCAGTACGCGATCTCGCAATAATCATTCTGCAAAGTGCTTACACGGATGTAAGTGAAAATATCATTGGTGCGTGTACGCAATTCTTTATCAAATTCACTTTCGATGAGTTGCATTGCTTTTTCGAGCGGCACAATAGTCTGGCTGAATCCATGCTCATCGTTCGCGCGGTAAAAGCTAAAAGCGCCCTGGTACATATAGCCGACGTAATAAGTGGTGTCGGCCCTGATCCATCCTTTTGCTTTTTGAAATGTCTTTTCATCCTCATAACTCTGGTAACGGCGTTCAGCATTGATCAGCTCACGCGCGCTGGTTTGCGAAAAAAGAAAAGCAGGCATCAGCAACAGCATCCCCAAAAGGAACTGATGCATAAATGCAAAGGGATATGGTCGCGCTTTTTTCACTTATCCTGCGATACGAAGTTTTGCCAAACGCTCCAGCTCGCGATCGATCACCTGCTGCAATGCGCCACGTGATGCGTCACGGTTACGGAATAATAAACGGTGATGCAAAACAGGCTGTGCCAGCGCACGGATATCGTCTTCAATGACGAAATTCCGCTGGTTCACAAGCGCGAAAGCTTTGAGACATTTCAGGAAAATAATTCCGCCACGTGTCGAGCAGCCAAGCGAAATTTCAGGATGCTTCCGCGTTCCCTGCACCACATTCACTACAGATTTTACCAGTTCAGGATGAATAAAAACATTTTCAGCTTCCTGCTGCAAACCGATAATATCATTGTACGTCAGCACTTGTTTTACCGTATTGCGCACATCACCGATCGCGATGTAATTGTTGTAAATATCCAATTCCACTTCCTCCGTCACATAACCAAAGCTGATCTTCATAAAGAAACGATCCAGCTGCGCAGCAGGCAACGGATAAGTTCCTTCCATCTCGATCGGGTTTTGTGTAGCGATGGTGAAGAAAAATTTATCAAGATGAAATGTTTTATCGCCGGAAGAAATTTGATTTTCCGCCATACACTCAAGCAGCGCACTCTGCACTTTCGGTGAAGCACGGTTGATCTCATCCGCCAAAAGCACATTGGTAAACAACGGACCTTTTTTGAAGATGAATTCTTTTTTCACATCATCAAAAATATGCGAGCCGATCAGATCCATCGGAAGCAGATCGGGCGTGAATTGAATCCGCCTGAAAGCTACTGTGCCTGCACTGTTCAACGGCGCTTCATCGAGTCCGCCGGAAATAGATTGCGCCAGCGTTTTTGCAAGAACAGTTTTTCCTGCACCGGGATTATCCTCCAGCAAAATATGTCCACGCGCAAGCATGGCGGTGATCACATATTTTATTTCCTGCGGCTTACCCCGGATAATTTTTCCGATGTTTTCTGTAAGGATCAACAGCTTTTCGCTGTGACTGTTTATTGCTTGTGGCTGATCGTTCATAATGAGGATTGTTGTTCTTGAATTGTTGTTTCTTCAGGACGCCGGAAGAAGCGCTGCGCTCTGAAAATATTAAAATAATTCGCTATCATTTTAAAGAAGCCTGCTTTATTTCTCGCGGCAGGGCGAATTGATTTTCCGAAAGTGCGGATAAGCTGATCATCACCCGTCATCACTTGCCCGTTGGCGTATTTTAAACGCAGGAATACATTCATGAACGCGCCAAATCCGTTTTTAAATACAGGATCAGCTTTGGCAGTCGCATATTGCAGCGGAGTTTCACTTTCACGCTCAACGCCGGCCATGTGGAAATGATATAATGCGAGCCTGTAAGCAGTATCCGCTTTCGATTTCGTACTCTTCGCAGAATTAAAACGGAGCAACAGCCACAGCAACCAGAAAGCAGGAATAAGGAATAGCAGAATGATCAATCCACCAACGATAATTCCGACACGGATGAAGATCTGTCCCCATGTCAAACCTTTCTCTTCTGCTTTATTCGCTTCTTTCTTCTTCTCCTCCTCTTTCTTCCGATCTTCTTTTCTTACTTTAATATGAATTTCATCCGCAATGATTGGTTTCGGAAATCCTGCAATCTGTTCTTCAATGCTTTTACTATTGTCGGGAACAGGAACTTGTTTGGCCGCATCATCATAAGACACAATGACCAATGAATCTCCCGCGCGGATGCAGGAAAGTGTGGTGTCTTTTTTTCCATACAGCACACGGCAAACAGAAGCATCTATTGTACGTGCTATTGCATCTTCCAAACGATAATCATCGTTAAAGAAAATAACTCTTGCGAATGAAACCTCAAGTCTTTTTGTTTTAAGATCGGGTGCTGATTCTGCTTTTCCATCAACGACAAGCCAGGGTTCCGGCGGCGGAAGCGGCGGTGTTCCATCAGGATTCGGAGCTTCGCGCTGTTCGTCATTGCCAATGGTCATATCAAAATCGAGCCAGCCGTAGCCGGGAAAATAAACCTGTGTCCACGCATGTGCCTGGCTCGCGTAAAACCAATACCAGCCTTTATTTTTATCGCTCCGGTCAATGGTTGCGAAGCCTGTAGTAAAACGGGATGGAATTCCTGCCGAACGCAAAAGAAAAAGAGAAGCACCGGCGTAATAGGTGCAATAACCTGCATGCGTTTTAAAAATAAAATTGCGCAGCATACTTGCATTCGGAATATTCGGATCGCTTGCTACTCCGGGCGTTAAGGTATAACGGAAGATTTTATTTCCTTCTTTATCTGTCTGCAGGAAAAAATCGCGGATGGCAATTACTTTGTCTATAGGTGTCATCGCTCCTTGTGTGAGACGTTTTGACAAAGCCATAATAGAATCGTAAAGCGGACCTTTCGGCATTTGTGTATAATACCGGAAAAGCGCAGTGTCTGTGCCTGCATAATTTTTAACCGTGCGCAGTTCATTGTAACGTTCTTCCTGGTAAGCTTCAAGCTGTGGACTGCCAGAAGGATTGTAAACGAAATACGCATTGTTCAATTCCGATGTATACGATTTGACTTTATACGCAGAACGGAACATTTTTTTGTAGCTGCTGTCTACGGGAATCGTCTGGCAATAAAACGCACTTGCTGGAGCGAGTAAAGCATGTTTCCATGTATTGGACGAAACATAAACTTCCGAAGTGATGACGCTCATCTTTTTAGTGGCGAGGGTATTTTTAATCACCGAGCTGTCAGTTTTCGAACGGTACATCGGCAATGCAGAAGGATCAACTTTCAATTCGTCATAATGCGGCATCGCGGTATCACGGATGAAGCTTTCTTTTTCCGGATCATATTTTGTGAGGTAGTGATAGACAAAATATAATGGCTTCGGTGTACCGTCAGGGAAATAATTTTTCACTTTCGCGCAGAACATGATGTAGTCGGCCTGGCTCAACTTATCACTCATCTTCATGGTGTCTTTCGGCTTGTAGCCATCTTCACCATCATCAGGCTTATTTCCGTCTTTACCATCGCCGGGCTCTTTTCCACCTTTTCCACCTTTGCCTTCTTTGTCGCCTTTATTGCCTTTGTTGCCGCGTTCTAATAGTCCGTCTCTTTGATTGTATCCTTTTTTCTTTCCTCCTTTTCCCTCCTTTTCTATGCTGTCATTCTCATCAACCTTGAGGTTGTCCGGCACTTCAAATTCCTTGTCGAAACGATCTCTCACAATAAAAAATGTCACAAGGATAAGACCAAGCAACACAAGCGCCTTGCCAAAACTTTTGCCTGAACGTTTCCAATCAATATCAATAGATTCTGACAAAGGCGGGGCGATGAACAACATGTACAGCACGTACGCCACGACCGGTAAAAGAGAAAATGCAAGCTCTCCGAAAGTAAGATCTGAGGTGAGATTAGATTCTGAAGCTAACGCAACCATGCTGACAACAGCCATAACTCCGCCGATGATGATGTAAGCATATTTCATACGGACCAGCAGGAAGCCGAAGATCCAGCCTAAAATAAAAAGTGTTGAATACAATTTAAATTCAACAGCGTATTGGAATACGTCTATTTCTCCGGGCAGTCGTGAGATGAAGCGTCCAATCAGCCAATAGATCAAAAGGAGAATTGGAAATGTGATAATGAATCGTGCACGATAAAAATATAGTACATAAGCTGCGGTAAGTCCTGCCCCGAGATAAACAGCTTGCTTTAGTGCACCTATATCGAGATAGGTATATTGACGATCAAACTGTTTAAGTGTAAGATAAAAAACGAACAATGAAGGCGCGACGATAAACAGCAGGCGGAAAAGCAGCTGAAAAATTGTTTTGCGTGTGGTTACCTGTTCGCTCATGTATGTTCGGCAGCGGAGATCATCCAGCTGTTCCCTCTTTGTTGAAGCATTCGTAAAATAGTACGTTCATTCTCTAGAAGCCTGGAACGTAATGGAGAGATCAGCCAGGGCTGACGCAATTTATCATTCGCTTTTTTCTCCGGAATAAAAAACAAGCTCTTGAAACGTATACGGAAAGGAGAAACAATGGCATCGGACAAACGCACAACCACTACAGGAACGTTAAAAGGAATATTCCCAAGCAGCTGCGCAACATCGCCAGCCGGAACCATTGAAGAAAGAGTGACAAAAGCTGCTTTCCCGGAATTGACATATTTCACCGGCTCCATATTTTTTTGCCAATGAGCAGCAGTGATCTGAAACAATTCATTTCTTTTATCGCTCATGCCCGCAAGCTTCTGCGTTTCCTGGTCGAGAGGAAGGCGGACTTCATAATTATTCTTTTCAAGCGCTTCAAATAAATTCCGCACTTTATCTTTATAAGTATTCAATAATTCAGTTTCGAAAATTCCGTCCGGAGAATTATTCATGCCATCATAAAAGCTCGCATAAAAATACAAATGCGATGCATAAGGATCTTTTGTTTCCGGGATCCGCACCACCAGCTGTCCGCTTCTTGCATAAATTTTCCAGACAATCCTGCGTACATCATCACCGGTTTCAAAATCCTTGTAATTGATAAATTCCCCTTCCACCTTCTTAGGAATTTCAATGCGCTGTGTCTGCTCTTCAGTCGCGTTCGGTTCGGCTTTTACCTGCTTTGCTTTCAGCTCCTGCGGAAGCGTATATAATTGCTGGGAAACATGAAGTGTATAAGGCAACGCGATCAAACGAAACATATCGCTGAATAAAATCTGGACCTCTTCCACATCATAAATACCCCGGTCATGTAATTCTGTTTCGCCTGTTCCGCGTATCGCTTTACGGACAATGCTTCTTTTTTCGTAAATATTCTGATCGAGCAAAACAACGTCAGATACTTTCATTCCGGCAAAAATAAGCCGTGCCCGAACGGTTCCCAGCAGCGGACGAAACACACTGCTCAGGGTAATTGTAACCGGGACTTTACCGGCTACTGCTTTATCGGAATTGATATCTTTTCCGAATTGCGTTTGTAAGCCGATTTTTTTCTGACTTTTCCTGTAGAGAAAAAACAGCCATGCGCTCACTGCAGAAAGAATGCTGAAACCGAAGAGGCTGATAGTAGTCCAGAAAATCAATAAAAAATATTTATCGATGACAAACCACTGCTGGGGGTCCTTTTCCTTCTCATAGTTGGCATTAAAATACCTCCAGCTTATCAAAAGTAAAATCACAGTCAGGATCAACTGCCATCTGACAACTGTGAAACCTGACCAATACTGTAAGCGGCGAAGCAGCATAAATTCCCTATGCTTAAAGATAGGAAGATTGACGTTCGGTGAATGTGAAATTGTGCTAATTCCTTGGGATAATTACCGGATTACCAATTACCAATGCCATAGGGGCAAGCTCTTTCTGCGTGGTGTCAGGTGTAAGCACCTGACACCACTTTTTATTCCTACTTCGTATTTCATTGGTAGTTGGTAATTCAGCGTGGTGTCAGGTGCAAGCACCTGACAC
>JALYQL010000250.1 GCA_030855855.1 Bacteroidota bacterium
TTTTCGCTCAATCATTTTCAGGTGGCTTCGCATCGCTTTTTTTCTGAGCGAAAACACTCAGTCTGACAAAAGAGAAAGAGATTCCTTTTTTATCAGCCTTCGATACATTTTCGCTCAATCATTTTCAGTTGGCTTCGCATCGCTTTTTTTCTGAGCGAAAACACTCAGTCTGACAAAAGAGAGATTTCCTTTTGTCAGACTGAGTGTTTTTCGCTTGACAATCCTCTTTTACACTACAATTTTTCATAGCGAAAAATGTATCGAAGGCTGGCAAAGGGCACCTAAAAAGAAATCTTGTAGCTGGGCACCAGCAAAAATCCCGTCTGGTAATTATAATTAACCGTATTGCTGCCGGGATCATACACCTGCGAAAATACATTGTTATGATCCGTTGCGTTGAGAAATTCAAGCGACAATTGCTGTGTCACATTTTTGCCGTTATGTATCCACCCGATCTTCGCATCAATACGGAAATAAGCCGCATACCGTTTTTCGTATGCGCGATTATAATCATATACGGCATAACCGGCTAAGGAAGAAGCGGCAAAATCAATCGGCACATAACGTTTTCCTCCGGCTGTATTCATTTTCAGATCAAGCGCAATCGTGTTTTTTGTATTCAGCTTAAATTCTTTGCCGCCCAGCAAATTCACTACGTAATTCCCTGAAAAAATAGTCTGGCGTTCCACCTTATCCCACGAAGTGCTGTAAGCGCGGTAAAGCGAAGTGGTCAGCAAAAAATAATAACCTTTGCTGTAGAATTTCTCAATCGTCAGCTCAACACCATAATTTTTTCCGGTGCCGCCGTTGGTGAGGCTGTCAATTCCGGGCGCATCAAAATCTCCTCCTTCATTTAACCCGGAATAAACCGGCGATTGCGAACGGACTGGAATATCATATAAATATTGATAATAGACTTCCGCTTTCAAACGCATGCGCTTGCCAAAGTTCCAGTCGTCAGCAATCACCGCATGAATAGCGCGCGAAAAACCGACGTTCTTGTTCGTCAGCAAATAACTTCCGTCGGGCAAAAATGTCTGGTTGAAATAGGTGAAAATACTTTGCATCTGGCTATGCATGCCACCACCAATTGAAATCGCATTTTTTTCATTCGACTGCCAACGCAATCCTGCGCGCGGTTCAAGTGCAAATGAATTATTCAGCGTAAGTAATTGAGCGTGCACGCCGAGATTTAATGTAAGCCGGTCCGTAAATTTATGCTGCCATTGTGAATATGCCTGGATCAGCTGCGTTGTTTTGTCGACGTTACGTATGTATTGGAATTGCGTGACATTATAATTAAAGCTGTCATGCAGGTGAACAAAAATATCGATGAAAGAGAACCCGGATTTTACGGTATTTCTCAAATTGAATTTTTTCAGCAACATATAATTAACTGCAATTTTATGTTGTTGAAAATCGCTGCCATAGCTTCTCCATTTGGAATTATCAGCACGTGAAAAAGAATCCTGCCTTATTAAATTCTGCATTCCGGTAAACGCTATAGTCAGCTTGCTGTAAGTGCTTGAATTGATAATAAATGAATGCGTGACGCCGGTCATTCCCGTACGCGTTCCATAATCTGTATCGTAGCCGCCCTGGTCATACAGGTTTAATTTCGTCGTATCCAGCTTGCTGTCCCAAAGTGCGATGAAGCTTAAACCGCCAACGCCCCAGATAGAAAAATCACCGTATTTCTCAGTCGGGAAATTTAAATTGAAAGAAAGATCCTGGTATTTCGGGATCGCATCACCTACTCCGAAATCAGCGCCTATCTTTTGAAATAAAACAAGCGAAGAAAAACGGTAATTAATTAAAAACGATCCCTTATGCTTTGCCGACAAAGGTCCTTCGATCCCACCTTCAAATCCATTAAAGCCAACCTGCCCCATGAATTCGAATTTTTCATTGTTGCCTTTCCGCATGCGCAAATCAAAAACACCAGCAGTGGCATTTCCATATTCTGCCGGAAACGCGCTCGTCATAAAATCTGAATTGTCCAGAATATTATTGTTGAGCATGCTCACCGGTCCGCCCGTGCTGCCGAATGAACCAAAGTGATTCGGGTTCGGAATATCCGCGCCGTTCAACCGCCACAACACACCAAGCGGCGAATTGCCACGAATCACCACATCATTCCGCGAATCATCTGCACCGCTAACGCCGGCATAATTCTGCGCCATGCGCGACGGATCACCAAGGCTGCCTGCATAACGCGAAGTCTCTTCAATTGTAAAAGAGCGGGCACTCACCGTTGCCATTTCATTGATTGGTTTTGACTTTTCGGATTCGTCAGTGATCACCACTTCTTCAGCAGTCACAACCGATTCTTCCATGTCCACATTCAGCACCGTTTCTTTTCCAGATGTAACGACGATATTCATCGCACGTTCTTTGTAGCCGTAATACCTGAACACGAGGAGATGCCGGCCCACCGTAACATTTTCAAACCGAAATGTTCCGTCGACATCAGTTGTGGTATTGCGCATATTTACACCCGTATCCGCAAGAAGAACAATCACACCCACAAGCTGGCTGCGCGTCTGGTTGTCTACGATCTGGCCACGCACTGTTTGTGTTGGAGTTTGTGCACAAGCAAAAACTGCCGACAAAAAGAAAAAAAATGTAATGAGCTTTTTCATTGACAGAGCAAATTTACCCTTCCGATCTTTTCGGTCCGGGGTGAAATGTTTTGAGATAAAACGGTTCAAAATAAGCGACGTCTTCAAAATCTTTCGCAAGAAATTTTTTCTCAGCGCCAACTAACAGGTGCTTCGCAGAACAATTTCCTGCATTTGTAAAAACAGCATTCGGAAATCTCGAAAGCATCTCTTTCGCTTTGGGCATTCCGTCGCCTGAAAAAATAATGCATTTTTCAGCAAGCAGCACAGAAAAAGAATCTTCATTCAGCACATGCGGCTCAACAGGTTCGATCACATTTCCTTCATGATCGTAGATAGCGCAATACACTTCCATGCGCCGCGCATCGAGCATCGGGCACAAAAGCTCTCCCGGTTTCACATCGGTTTTCATTCCTTCCGCCATCGCATCCAGCGTCCCGATCGCGATCAAAGGTTTGTTGAGCGCGTAACAAATTCCTTTCGCTGCCGAAACTCCGATACGCAAACCAGTATATGAACCGGGTCCTTTGCTCACCGCAACAGCATCCAGCTCTTTAAAGGAAATGTTTCCTTCTTTCACCACTTCATCACAAAACACCGTAAGCAATTCTGCATGCTTGTTTGGCTCATTCACCTCACGAATTGCCACAACTTTTCCATCCCGCGATAAAGCGACAGAACAAACAGATGTGGAAGATTCAATAAGAAGTAGATTCATAAATGCATTAATTTTTTTGTCCGCCTTCGATACATTTTCGCTCAATCATTTTCATTTGGCTTCGCATCGCTTTATTTCTGAGCGAAAACACTCAGTCTGACAAAATAGAAAA
>JALYQL010000252.1 GCA_030855855.1 Bacteroidota bacterium
AGCGCCTGATCCGCAACTATTCTTTTTAAACGGCTATTCTCTTGCTCCAAGACACGTAACCGACGCAGCTCATCCAATGTTAGCCCACCGTATTTCTTTTTCCAGTTGTGAAAGGTTGGTTCAGAAATTCCATGCTTGCGACAAATGTCTGCTACTTTTGATCCTTGATCTTGCTCTTTAAGAATAGCAAGAATCTGTTCTTCTGTGAAATTTGATCTTTTCATTTGACGTTTTTTTTAAGGTTAAGATAGAAAATCTACTTTTAACCTGTTCGAAAAAGTCAGCCATGTACCGGATGATTCACCAACCGATAAGCCAAACCCTGCAACCAAGGATCATATCGAATATCAGCCATTTTCCTCGCCCCAAAGAATAGCTCAATAACTCTCGCCATATTCACATCAATCAACGGACTCGGCTGGTTAAACACCACCAATTCAACAGCATTGGCGATATATTGCCCCATAAAAGGAATAGATTCTAGATCTTCCCTATCGCGAGGGAGCCGACCATTTTCTCGTCCTCTAATTCTCTTTTTTTACTAATTCTTTCCATACCCAGAAAAACATAAAAAAAAGTCCTTACCAAAAGATAAGAACTTTTCTATAACGATTCAAGGTGTTTCCCCTAATTCGAGTCATATTTAATAATACACGTTACTCCCATCACACCTAGTGCAATGCTTTTGAATGGGAACTGATTTTTTACGGAAATTTCAACAATAAAAATCAGTACAGCTAAAATGAATAATACGATTGCCACATTCCGGTAATTGGTTTTCCCCTTATATTTTGCAGGCCATAATAACCTGGCATCAGGATCCATCAGCATTTCTATCTGATCTGGTGTGAGATGATTTGCCGCTAACCTTGTACGGATATTTTCCTGCGTTTCATTTCGTTCTTCACATTTAAGAACAAATAACGACCATGTATGAAGAACTTCTTTATTCGCTTTTATAAATTCATTTGATAAGTGCAGCATAAATCTTGTTTTGGTAGTGTAATAGTTTCACTGTGTGGGTATTTTTGCCACCAGGGCACCAAGACACAACGAAAATGAAACACTACACCTGTTTTGACTTTTGTTATTAATTAAACAGACGCATTCCGGCTAAAATTATACTGCCCATAGCCATACCATCCCATCCTACTTCCCCCCAACCCCTCACACCCGCTTATACTTCGCCAAAACCTTCAACCCAAACCCCAAACACATTATCCCCGCTATAGGAAGACGATAAGGAAGCAACACAACTTCAAAAACCATCAGAAAAGGCGCTGCCACCAGCAATGGAATTGCAAGCATACATCGTTGCACGTTTTTTACACGAACGCGCTTTCTGTAAAATGCTTCGGAATCTTTATTCATCAGCATGTCAATCTGTTCCTGCGTGAGATTATTTGCAGCTAATCTCGCTCTTACTCCTTGCGGTGTTTCTCCGTTTTGCTGGCATACATCTGCAAAGGCTGCCCATTTTTCAATTACTTCAAGGTTCGATTTTAAAAATTGTTTTGACTGGCTCATGGTAAATGTTTAGTTGCCAGTAAATCTATAAAAACTTTACCATACGGATGTAAGAAAAATATTTAAAAATTAGTTGTAAACGGGAAATGTTTAATCTGCTACTCCTTAACCAACCTGCTCACACTGCGCTCTCCGTCCTTCATCACCTCTATCAAATAAACTCCCGCAGTCAACATCGAAATATCAATCGTAGCGGACGAATTCGTCACCGAATAAACTTTCTCACCAAGCACATTCCAAAACGAAACAACCGCATTGCTCAGATCTTTGTCACCCATCACCAGTGTGATCTTATCGTTCGCCGGGTTCGGGAATACTGAAACTGTATTCGCATCAGGCTCCAGTTCATCTTCGCCAACTGCTCCGCACATATTCGTGCGCGTCAGCACCAGCGGAGTGCCAACATTCGTTACAGTCGCCACAAGAATATTCGGCGGGATGATAACGGGTGTGTTAGAACTCACGGTATAGGCATCAGCTGTACCAGCGGGCATCGTGATAGTAGTGCCATTGCAATAGCCGTTTCCGCTGCCATCGATAACAGCAATAGTACGCTGGTCGGTGTAGGCGTATCCGAAAATGGCGAAGTTGCCGCCTGGTGTTGGTTGAACGGCGTAAGCAGTGCCGTTGAGGTATCCCGGGGTTACACCGATTGATTTTTTCTGCCAGTTCACGCTGCCGGTTGCGCTTAATTCCATATAAAGATATTTGAGGGTGGAATTATCATACACGGTGCCTACGAGAAGCACTTTTCCTGCGGAGGTTTCGGTGAGGTCGTAGAACTGAATTTCGGACTGTGAAGGACCGAGGAATTTGCTTGCTTGTATAACGTTTCCTGTTGGCCCGAAATAATACACGATCTGGGCATAGTTCGGATTGGAATTGTAACCGCAAACCATCGCATAATTTCCTGTAGATAATTTAACCATCCGATACGGAATCTGGTTGTATGTGGGCTCGGCGACGAGGCTGGTAAAGATCCAGTTGCCGGCAGAATCTACTTTCGTCATCCATGCATCGTTGGCAGAACCGTTCTGCGCATTTCCGCCAAGAATGTAGGCGTTGTTTTCAGCAATGATGGCATCGGTGGTCTGCACGCCTGTCATGCCGGTAAGAAAATATTCGTGCTGCCATACGATGTTTCCGTTTGCATCGCAGCGAACAAGGAAAGAAGATGCTGCACATGCGCCGCCGCCGAAAACAAATCCCGGATCATTGCCTGCTGCTTTGCTGAGCGCAAAAGAAGTGAGGAAGTTTCCCGAGATATAATATTCTTTTTGCCACAATACCGTTCCTGAAGGATTCACTTTGATCGCGATATTACAACCATTGCGGTTCGGATTAAATCCTAATGCGATAAAGTTTCCATCGTTGGTTTCGATCACATCGACCCAGTTCTGCACTACAGAGCTGGGATAGTTGAGCGACCAGAGCGGTTGAAAATTCACATCCCAGTAAATAATCTCGTGATTGCTACCGCCGAGTCCTCCTGTGCCGATGGTGATAAAATTGTTCGTGGTTGTCGCGGCAGCACGGTAGATGTAAGCGTTCGTTCCGGGATCAGGAAATTTGATGTAGCCTG
The DNA here is from genome assembly GCA_030855855.1 of Bacteroidota bacterium. GTDB lineage: Bacteria > Bacteroidota > Bacteroidia > Palsa-965 > Palsa-965. The sequence goes on from JALYQL010000252.1 coordinate 3,110, forward strand.
TTGTCTGTGACAGAAGCGCTGTGCCTGAAAGAATAAAAAGGCTGATTGTTGTAAGTAGCGTTTTTTTCATGTGTATGATTTTTTGGGTTATGATCATCAATTGCCGATGAAAAGATAAGTGAAAAAGTTGTTTTAGCTTCTGATTATTAATTCAGGACAAAAATTCCACGCGTCTTGAATTATTAATCTGCACATTATTAATCTGCACATTATTAATGTGCACATTATTAATTCTTAATTACCCGCTGCACCATCCGTCTTCCATCCACCATCACTTCCATCAGATAAACTCCTGCTGTCAATCCCGAAATGTCAATCGCGGCAGATGTCATCTTCAAAGCAAGCACTTGCCCGCCAAGCACATTCCAAAATACAACTTGCGCATTCATCACCATTTTCCCATCAACCAAAACAGTAACCTGGTCATTCGCAGGATTCGGATAAATACTCAACAACGAACTTTCCTGCATTGCATTTTCAATTCCTACTGTTCCGCAAAGTGTGGAAGGAGAAACTGTGAATTGAATGCTTGCATTTGTTACTGCAACCATTTGAATATTTGGTCCGGAGATTACCGGTGTGGATGCAACTGTTGTGAATACATCAGGCACGCTGCTTATGATTGAGGAAGTTACGTCATTGCAATAACCTGCGCCGGTGCTGTCGATCACAGTTATAGAACGACCGTCGCTGTAACATGCTCCGAAGTTGGTGAATGTGCCGTTCGCGTTTCTGCCAATTCCGATATTAGCGCCGGTGAATGTTGGTCCGGTAAGGCCGTTAGATTTTTTCTGCCAGAGAATTGAACCGTACGGATCTAATTCCATGTATAAATATTTTGCCGGCGCATCGTTCAACGTTCCCGTCACAATTGTTTTTCCGCCGCTGACTTCTGCAAGGTCTTTGAAGGTGGTCTGGTATTGTAATGGATGGCTGAATTTTGCGCCGCCGATGCAGCTGGTGGCGGAATTGAAATAATAGATCAGCTGCGCGCCGTTTGGATTATTGTTATAACCGCAGATCATCGCGTAATTTCCGGTCGATAATTTTATAGTGCGTGAAGGTATTTGTGGTAACGTTGGTTCATTCACCACATTGCTGGAGATCCAGTTTCCGGCTGAATCAATCTTCATCAGGTATGCATCGAGTGAATTGGAAGGAGTTGAGCCTACATAACCGCCGAGATAATAAGAATCGTTTTCAGCATTGATCGTGAACACGGCCTGAACGCCGGTAGATGGGTTGAAATAATATTGATGCTGCCATACAATATTTCCATTGGCATCGCAGCGCACAAGAAAATTAGAAGCCGCACATGCGCCGCCGCCGAACACAAATCCGGGATCATTGCCGGCTGCTTTACTGATGCAGAATGCCGTGAGAAAAGAGGAAGTGAGGTAATATTCCTTTTGCCACAGCACCGCACCGGCCGGACTGATCTTGATGGCAATATTGCAGCTTCCGTTATGGTTCTGGTTGGCGCCGAACGCGATAAAATTTCCGTCATTCGTTTCAATCACATCATGCCAGATAGAGACTGCTGCAGTAGCGAAATTTTGTGTCCATACCGCCTGGTAATTTGCATTCCACAAAATAACTTCATGATTTCCTCCTCCGTTACCGGATTGTCCGAGCGTGATGTAGCCAGAGGAGGTTTTTCTTGAAACCGAGAAATTCGCTGTATGAGTCGGGTCGGGGATGCTGATGAATCCTGTTGCCTGTGCGAAAGCGTTTGTTACGTTTGTGCAAAGAAATAAGCACAGCAATGCCTGTAGAATTTTTTTCATGCGTTTCCTTTTAAGTGGTAAGAAGTTTTATTTGCCGATGAAAAGATAGGGAAATTCAAGATTCAAAAATTCAAGATTCAGAATTTATATCCCGAATTTCGAATCTTCAAATTATCGGATTTCCAATGACCACGCTTCAGCCTTCTCACTGAAAAGGATTTTCGTCTTCGCCCAAACGCCTTTGAACAAATCGCTGTTGCGGTAATTTTCCAAAGATTCTTCCGATTCCCATTTGGAGATTGTGAAAAATATTTCCGGCTTATTTATATCGCGTTGCAGTTCTACCGAATGACATCCTTCAAATGCAGCTATGAATTTTTTATTGCTTTCAAAAATCTGCAGGAATTCATCAGTCTTGCCGGATTGGAAATGCATTTTGACGAGACGAGTTATCATAATTTTTAATTTGGCAGAATTACCAATTTCCCGCGAGTATTGCTTTGATCTCAACTGTGAGGAGCGGAATATCTTTTGTGACAACATCCCAAACGAGAATATAATCTACGCCAATGTAATCATGGATAAGGCGATCTCTCATTCCTGCCATTTTTTTCCATTCAACCTGCGGGTATTGAGCTTTGAATTTTGCATCGACTTTTTTGGACGCTTCTCCGATTATTTCCAGGCTTCTGACAATTGCCCGGCTGGTAATAGGATTGTCAATTACCTCGTGCGATTTTTTTCCATTGACAACGCTATTAATAAAATCACATTCGTCCAGAATATGTCTCAGAAATTCAAGCTGCGAAATTGACATACTCCACTTCTTTTAAAATATGAGGACCAATGTATTTGCTTAGGGATTGGGGAGTTATCAGTTCTACTTTACGTCCGGTCAGATTTTCAAGAAATTCTCCCAACTCTATAAAATTCCCCAAAGTTTTCATCTCACTTTTTATATCTACAAAAAAGTCAATATCACTTTCAGGCTGCGCTTCATCACGCACAAAAGATCCGAAAATTCCGATTCGTTGCACACCAAAAAGATTGATCTGTTCGCTGTTTGCAACAATCAGATCAATAAGTTCCTTTTTAGTGTTAACGAGAGGATTCATATTGCTAAGATATCGATTTTCACTTATTGAGACGAGTTGTCATAGGTGGGTAGTGTGTCAGTTTGATTTTTTTAGTCCCATTAGGACGACACTTTTGTAATAAAATGACGCTCAGCAAACCAGAGCCCTGTAGGGCCGAAAGTTTCTCTACGCGTCACACATCAGTAGCACGCGTAGAGAAACTTTATCCCCTACAGGGCTTTTACTCGGGAGCAGCTGTTTTATTACAAAAGTGTCGTCCCTTTGGGACTGGCGAAGCAAGCTTAATGACATTGCCTGTAGGACTGGAATATTGAGTAAAGATTATCTGATTTTTCAAACTCAGACACTACCCATAGGTGAGGATTGCCGATTTACGATTGATTTAGAATTACGGATTACCAGGTGACGATTGATTTGAAATTAATGATTGCCGTCTGATTTAATAAGCACTTTTCATTTTTTTTTAATCGGCAATCGAAAATCGGCAATCCCTTCATTCAAAAGTAATTCTCACCACCGAGTTTTGTCTTAAATTAAGCAACTCTGCCGCCGGACCATTGTTGATAGCGATTTCAAGCATTCCGGTGGAGTTGAAGAAAGCTACTATTGCGCCGATCGGAACATCTCCGTAAGTACGGTGTAATTCGGTGATGGTTTCTTTGCCGCGTAAACGAATGAGCTCGATGGAAAATAATCTTCCTTTTCCGGTCGTGTCGAAATCGTCGCCGGAAATATTGGTGATAAGGTTGCGGAAAGAATCCACATAGACAACAGTTCCTTTCAGCACATCCGGCTCCGGAGGCGAAACAGGGAACATCAGCTTCGTCAGGCGAGTCTGCGGAAGACCAAGCGTTTCTATCGGCGTTCCGTTTGCCAGTTTAATAGCAGCCGGTAAATACAGATCGCGCGCGAGAAATGTAGAAGGTTCTTTTCCTGATAATGCCAGCTGCACAATCTGCTCAGGCTCATTCGCAGGATCAAGCAATGAAAAAGTGCCATTATCGCAGCCCACAAAATAATGCCCTTTGAACTTCAGCGCAATGTGATTATAAGGTCCGCTGCCACCGCTTCCTACCGCCACAAGATGAACGGTTCCCAATGGAAATTCATCAAACGCAGCCCCCAGCACATATCCCGCTTCGGCATAATTCATCAGTGGAACTTCATGCGTAATATCCACCACTACCGCCGACGGCAGCTGGCGATACAAAGCTCCTTTAAGAGAAGCGCCATAATGATCCTTCAGGCCAAAGTCAGTAGTAAGTGTAATGATGGGCATTGCTGCAAAATTACTCAAAAGGTGTGCGAATTACGAATTTGTACGAATAGTTACTAATCGGCAGGTGTTGAAATGAAAAGATTCGTGGCATGTATTTTATTCAAACGAGCTATTTCACTTCTAAATTTTCAAGATAAATAAGCTTATAAAAACATAGATTCGTATCTTCGTAATCAATATTTTTCAATCGAAACTCACCAGATCGGAAATCGGAAATCCGTGCAGGGAATGTTTAATTATTCAGAAATAATATAACAAATAGTTTTACCGTTGGCAGAAAAGAACATTGAACTGATAAGCGTTGAACCGATTGTAATTTTCGGTGTGAATGATGCGAAGCTGGATTATATCCGCACCTTTTTTCCGAAATTGAAAATTGTCGCGAGAGGAAATATGATCAAAACAGTGGGCGACAGGGAACAGATCCAGCGGTTTGAAGAATCCGTGGATGCCTTCCAGCAATATTACAAACGTTACGGAACGCTTACCGAAGCGAACATTGAAACGATCATGAACGGTACTTCGGGCGGAACGGCTTCGACTGGCGCGCAGGCTGAAAATGCGAACGGAATTCTGGTGCATGGCAACCAGGGTTTGCTCGTAAAAGCGAGAACTCCCGGGCAAGTGCGTATGGTGGAAAGCTCCGAAAAGCATGATATGATGTTTGCGATCGGGCCGGCCGGTACGGGAAAAACCTATACGGCTGTGGCGCTGGCGGTGCGTGCGTTGCGTAACCGTGAAGTGCGCAAGATCGTGCTCACACGTCCGGCAGTGGAAGCAGGCGAAAATCTCGGTTTCTTACCGGGAGATCTGAAAGAAAAACTCGATCCGTACCTGCAGCCGTTGTATGACGCGCTGTTAGATATGATCCCTGCCGATAAGCTGAAAAGTTATATTGAAAGCAACGTGATCCAGATCGCACCGCTTGCGTTTATGCGTGGCCGCACGCTCGACAATGCATTCGTCATTCTCGATGAAGCACAAAACGCAACGGAAAGTCAATTGAAAATGTTCCTCACGCGTATGGGACCTTCTGCTAAATTTGTGATCACCGGAGACGTTACACAAATTGATCTTCCGAGAGGCCAGCCAAGCGGTTTGCTGCAGGCAATGAAAATTTTACCGGGTAATGAAGGAATTGACTTTGTTATCCTCGACAAACAAGATGTAATCCGACACAAAATTGTAAAACGAATTATTGAAATTTATGACAACCATAAACAAAACGATGAACGCACTCATTAAAACTAATTTTAATTTCCCGGGACAAGTTGCTTACTATAAAGGCAAAGTCCGCGATGTTTATTCCATTGGAGAAGATCTTCTCGTGATGGTGGTAAGCGATCGTATTTCCGCATTCGATGTTGTGCTTCCGCGCGGCATTCCTTACAAAGGACAAGTGCTGAACCAGGTTGCTGCTTATTTTCTCGAAGCAACAAAAGACATTGTTCCGAATTGGGTGCAAGCTGTTCCTGATCCGATGGTGACAGCCGGCATCCGTTGCGAACCTTACAAAGTAGAAATGGTGATACGCGGATATCTCAGCGGACATGCATGGCGCGAATATTCACTTGGTAAACGCACCATCTGTGGAGTAACAATGCCTGACGGATTAAAAGAAAGCGATAAATTTCCTGAGCCGCTCATCACACCAACAACAAAAGCGTCTGTAGGCCATGATGAAGATATTACGCGTGAAGAAATCATCAGCTCCGGTTTGGTTCCTGAAGCGGAATATGTGCAGCTCGAAAATTACACGCGCGCACTTTACAAAAGAGGAAATGAAATGGCCGCGAAGCAAGGATTGATACTTGTAGATACAAAGTATGAATTCGGAATGCACAACGGGCAGATCTACCTGATGGATGAAATTCATACACCGGATTCTTCGCGCTATTTTTATTCGGAAGGATATGAAGAACGTCAGAAAAACGACGAGCCGCAGAAACAACTGTCCAAAGAATTTGTCCGTCAATGGTTAATTGAGAATGGATTTATGGGTAAGGAAGGCCAGCAGATTCCGGAAATGACCGATGAATACGTGAATAGCGTCTCCGAAAGATATATTGAGCTCTATGAAAAGGTAGTTGGAAAAAAATTCGATCGTGCTGACATTAATTCAGTTGAAAAGCGGGTAGAGTTAAATATTAATTCATTTCTATCAATAAATAGTTGATAATTCCGATGGATTGATTATTTTTAACTGTTAACTAACCTCATTAATTCTTCCTAAAAACCACGACAAAATGGGTGAAAAGAAAAAAATCAAAAATATTAAAGACAATTCAAGTGGAAACGATGGTGCAACAATCACTGTTTTTGATTTAGTACCTCCTAATCCAACACCTCCTGATGAAACATTTGAGCAGGCTGGTTACAAAGCGCTTGGTTTTAACATCGGTGATATCATTAATACAGAGTCTATTATTGTTCCGGGAAGCGCTACTCCGGTTATCGTAAATGCCCGCCGTATAAAGCGCGGCACTGTTCTTACCGTTACCGATGCAAACACCGGAACTATCGAGGAGAATAAGTCGAAAAAGGTGATCAATTTCGTACAGCCTTATGCAGGCCCGATAGGAATTGTTACAGGCGCTGAAGTGAAATACGACCTGGTAAGAACTTCTGTCGGTGGAGAGATGGCTGTGAATGTTGAGATACTGGCTTAATTCACTATAGCTTTTAGTCCTTTGCAAAACAATCCCGTTTCGGCTTAGCTGAGGACGGGATTGTTTATTTATCTTCGTTTTCGTAGCCCCGATGCATTATGTCCCCAAAACAAGGAAAAAGGTGTTTTTTTCTTTTGTGTTTACTTCTTGCGATAGCCATCCCGGTTTTTTCGCAGCAGAACGTTGCTGACAGTCTCAAAAGCAAGCTCGGGTTTGTAAACGATTCCAATAAAGT
>JALYQL010000270.1 GCA_030855855.1 Bacteroidota bacterium
TCGTTACATCGCTCGTGTCGAGCCCGAATGCTTTGCTGTCCGATTGCCCGAAGTTCTTCAGGAAGAAATAACATTTCAGAATAAAGCCATCACGCACCGAGAATTCATTTTCTACGGACAGAAAACGCTCAAGAATCACAAACCTGAGATCTGCTGCGAGATTATATTTACTGAGCGATTCATAACGGCTCGTAATGTCAAGCTCCTTATTCGCTGCCATTTCTTCCACTACTTTCCGGAAAAGCACATTCACACGCGGCTGCACACGAAAACCGATCTTAAAATCAATCCGTATCACTTTGTCATTCACCATTTCATCCACAGTATATTCCATAGTATAAGGCTCATTCGTCCTGTCTACATGAATAAGCCAATAGATATCCGCACGCTTTGGGTTTCGCGAAAAAATGGAATAGACATTCCGTCGTTCGATGTGATTGCGGTTATCCGCGCTTGTTAAATAAATAAGATGCGTGGCATATTTCGAAATGGATTTATCGTTGCTTAGATCTACCAATGCGGGAAGATGCTCGCTGAGCGGGAGAAATTCAACCAGCTTATTCAGGATTTTTCGTGCGCGATACCAGGTGTACATCGTCAGAATAATTCCGAATACGATCAGCAGAAACATCCAGGCTTCCGTGAGCTTGATGATGTTGGCAATGAAGAATGAAAATTCCACCGTGAGGAAAATGCAGATGATGCCCGCGACTACCACTGCCGGAAATTTCCTGACATAGCGTAAATAATATCCCATCAAGGTAGTGGTCATCAACATGGCGATCGTGATATTGAATCCATATACCGCTTCCATATTTGCGGATTCTTTAAAATAAAGCACCACGCCAATGCATCCTGCCCATAAAAGCCAATTGATGCTCGGTACATATAATTGCCCGCGCACTTCGGTTGGAAATTTTATGGTTACCCGCGGCCAGAAGTTTAAGCTCACCGCTTCGCTGATCAATGTAAATGATCCGCTGATGAGCGCCTGGCTTGCAATAATTGTTGCGACTGTTGCAATGCAGATACCGAAGATCAGGAACGAATGCGGCATGATCTCGTAAAAGGGAGCTTTTTGCAATTTGCCTGATCTTGTAGGTTAATGCAGCATTCACCATCGCGATAAAAAAATACATCAGCAGCATTAACGCGTCTTCGGCATCATTGACATGAAACGTAAATTTCGGCGGAATGAAAAAATAATTCCATATCAGCGCGCTTAACAAGGCTGCAAGCATGACCGGAAAAAAATCGAAGAACATCGCGATCAATGAAACACTCACAAGCAGAATGAGCGCAACGACTTTATAGCCAATAAGCGATGAAAGAGAATAACAAATAGCCGAGACCATTATCACCAATACGAAGCTGATGAAGTATTGCCTGGATTTGCTGATACGGTTGAGGAAAAATCTGGCCATTTATGCCCGGTGAATTACGTACACAAAGGTACTTTAAGTAACAGGGCGGAAGGGGAGTGCGGTATAAAGATTTTATAAAGATTCCATTTTAAAACGCCGCCCTGCTATAAATCTCCACATCATCAATAAAATAATACGAACCATACTGCGAAGGATCATCGCCATACAATGTGCTGCTCGTTTCCGCATCGGAATAAAAATTTCCGAACGTAATATATTCATACGGCTTATCGGCAACAAAAGTGAACGTGATATGTTTCCATCCGGTAGTCCAGAGCTCTCCGGGATATTCATATTGCGGAATCCAGCCAATCGCTTCATGCTCCACCTGCATCGGCAAAGAATCCGAAAACAACACACCGAAATGATCCGTTCCGTAACAGCTTCTCCAATCCGCTTCGCCATTGGTGACCCAGAATGAAACCGTATAGGAATTTCCAACCACCATCGGCATGATCAACCGGTTGGAAACATATTCACGGAATTCAGGCTCCACTTCCTTATAGCTGTTGCAGAATCCCATTACTGCATTACCCGAATGCGGCGCGACATGACCAAACACACAATCGGGCAATTGCGCTTTTGCTTCTCCCTGCGTCGATAAATAATCCGGCGTTCCGAAAGGCCAGTCGTGCTCCATGCTCAGGTTCGTCCACGATTCACATTTATACCATTCACCTGACGTCACCGGAATATCATTAAAATCCTCAAAATCGCCATTCGGCACCATGTTCTGGGAACCAAGGGAAAGGGAAAAAAGAAAAGATGCGATAAGTATTTTCATGACTGGCAATAGTCAGTAGTCAGTAGGTCAGTAGTCAGTTTTCAGGGGTGAAACATTTCGGTGCTAATAAATATACGACAACAAACGTTTGCGACCGATTTTTAGGGCGGAGGGAAATTACATTTGCTTTCCTACCGGAGATTTTATGTTAAACCGTCTTCTTTTTCTTTTAACAATTACTTTTTGCATTGTCACAACCTGCAGCGCCCAAACACCAAGTGGCGTAAATTATCCTGTGGCATCCTGTGTGGGAATGGGCTGCCCGGCCGGTCCTTCTATTCCAACGTTTATTTCCGCTTCTTATTTTGATACAATTAACGAAGTGCTGTATGTCGCCGGACCATTTAATGACATGAGCGGCATTACCCGAAACGGACTTGCTGCTATCAATGCTGTTAATGGAACACTGCTTTCATGGGCGCCGATAGTAAACAACGGAATTGTAAAAGCCATTGCCAAAAGCGGCGATACGATTTTTGTAGGCGGAACTTTTTCGCAGATCAATGGAATTTCGCGCGGACGTATTGCAGCGATCAGCGCGAGTACGGGCCTTTTGCTGAATGTTTTTACAACCGGAACAGGCAATGTGAATGATACAATTATAGCGCTGCAGGTGTTTGGAAGCAAGCTGTATGTTGGCGGACGATTTACAACGATCGCCTCAGCTGTGCGAACGAATATTGCGCGTTTGTCTTATGGCGGAATGGCAGATACATGGATACCTGCTGTTTCCGGCCCGGTGAAAAAATTTGGTGTATTTCCTAATAACATTGCAGCGCTTACACAAAATTATGCGCTGGAATGTTCGGATATTTTTTCCGTCAGCATCGCAAGCGGAACAGCCACACTCCGCGCACAGTCGGATCAGTATTCCTACATTTCCGATTTTGCAATGCGTGGCACACTGGCGTTTATGGGCGGAAGCTTTTTCGGAATTAATGCAAATGGAAACAGCTACACCGCTTGTTGCAATCTCACATCTGGCGCAATGACTTCCTGGAATCCTGTTATTCCTGTTTTTAACTGGAATGCGGAAACAAGAATCTCCGTCGAATATTACCGCGACAGCTTATACCTCGGTGTGTTCGATGCGTCTGCGCAATTACCTGCTCATCACAGGCTGTATGTTAGCCATTATAACAGCGTGAACAATCTTCGTGTGCTTAAAATTTACCAGTCGAACCTTACAGGATTGAACGGATATTACAATGATAACCTGCTGGTCGGAAATGCACGGTTGATCGAAGTTGAACGTTATGCGCAACATACTTCATTTCCGGATGGCGCGATAAATTGTAAATTTTATTCCTATTGCCTTCCACCACCATTGCAGCCGGGACCGTTTACCATCGCTGCAACTCCTGTTTGTCCGGGCGATTCGAATGTCATTTATGCAGTAACGCCTTTAGGTTATTTCAGCACTTATACGTGGAGCGATAACAGCATTTATGCAACAGAAACAGGCACCACAAATTCCTGCACCGTGGATTTTACTGAATCTTTTAACGGGATCATAAGCATTCGCGCAACAGGCATTACCTCTTGCGGAATAGCTTCTTCTAATTTTCGCGCAACAAATGTTTCCCGCAAACCTCCACCGTTTGCCAATGCAGGAGCTGATGACTCACTCAACTGTATTGTCTCTTCTGTAATGTTACATGGTTCTTCACTTACTGCAGGCTCAACGTATAGCTGGAATGGCCCGTCAGGAAACAGCAATTCAGATTCTATTCTTGCAACGCTTCCCGGAAATTACGAGCTGATTGTGCATGGGCCGAATGGCTGCTGGAAACGCGATACTGCTGTTGTAGTGCTGGATACTGTTCGTCCCGCTATCTTGCCTTTCGGAACTATTCCGGATCTGACTTGCAGCGATACGCTCGTGCAGCTGGATGCCGGATTAATTTATCCGGGTGATTCATTGTTCTGGTCCGGACCGGGATTGACTTCCAATAGTAATCCTGCCGGTGTAAATCAATCTGCGAATTTTCTGCTTGTGGTTACCAATAGAAATAACGGTTGCTCAAATACAGATACGATTTTTGTCGGGCAGGATTATTCACCGCCCGCTGCATCCATCGTTGCTTCCGATACATTATTCACCTGTATTATCCAGAATATCCTGCTGTATGGAAATTCACCTTTGCCTGGCGTAGCTTATCAATGGTCGGACACCAGCGGAACTTTTTTTGCTGATCCGTTTTCCATTTCAGTTCCCGGCGCTTATCAATTGCACGCTACAGATTCTGTGAATGGTTGTGTCAATTCTGCAAACCTTATTTTTATTTCATCATGGACAACGCCGCCGGGAATAAATTCATTGCCTGATACGCTAAGCCTGAATTGTTCTTATTCAGCAGTTCAGTTAAATGCAGGCTCGCTCACATCAGGTGCGTTGCTCAACTGGACAGGTCCGAATTCTTATTCTTCTGCTAATCCCGGTAACGGAACACAAACAGGATATTATTTTGTCAATGCAATTCATCCGCAGAATGGATGTGAGTCGGATGATTCGGTTTTTGTGGATTTTCAGAATGTACTCGATTTGAATTCTGTGAATGACACAGCTATCTGTTTCGGTTCCGGAGCGGTGCTTCAGACATTTCCTGTCGGTGGAACTTCACCGTTTGTTTACAGCTGGAATAATAATGCGGGCAATACTTCACTGGAAACTGTTTATCCGAATGATACATTGGAATACATTGTGTCTGTTGTTGATGGCGCCGGATGTTCAGGCACTGATACAGTGATTGTAAATGTTCCTGACGCAATTGACGATTCAACGCTATCGTTTCAACCTTGCGATCCGCTGCAGCCGACAGGGCAAATACAAGTCTATGCGTTCGGAGGTGTTGCGCCTTTTCAATATTCATCTGATAATGGCATCAGCTGGAATGCAACAGGTGTTTTTCCTAATCTTGCTTATGGAACTTATTATTTCCTCATCCGGGATTTTCTTGGCTGCACAAAAACAGATACCGCCATTATTGATACCAACAGCTTAAGCCCTTCACCTGATTTTTTAGTTTCCACCGGTCCGCAGCAAGGCGATACAATTGTAGTGGTCGACATCAGCAATCCACGCCCCGATAGTGTAAGCTGGGATTTTCCGGCTTCCGCGATCGTCACTGATAGTAATATGTTCGCTCCTGCATTCATAAATGGCGACACCGGTGTTTTTAATATCACTATGCACGCTTTTTACGGAAGCTGTGAAGTGATTTACAGCCGCGCAATTCATATTCATCCGTTCGACAGCTTAGTGGCAAATGCATGGAACAACAACGGAATTGATTCGATTGTTTTATATCCGAATCCGAACAATGGCGTTTTTAACCTCGATGTGGTTTTGCATGCAAAGCAGAATTTTGTCATTCTCGTTTACGATGCAAGCGGAGTGGAGCGCGCCAGACAGGAAGTTTTTGACACCGATCAATGGAGCGGACAGATGATTGTCCCGAATCCCATTCCCGGAAATTTTGTGCTGCGTGTGATCGCAGAATATGATACTGACCAGCAGCTATTCGTGATCACGCAATGATGAACAAGATTTTCAAAAGGAGATTTTGCCACCAAGGCACTAAGACACGAAGAAATCCTTTGTGCCTTGGTGCCTTGGTGGCAATTCTTTTTTTTCCTGTCACGATGCTTTCTCAAAATCTGGAAAAGATCGGCAAGAAAGACATGGTCACAGTAAGCGGCGGAATGAATTTCAATAATGTGTTTTACAACGCGCAGGGATTTGATGCGCGGCGGGATCCGTACACGTGGTATTTCAATGGAAATCTTAACATCACAATTCTCGATGTAAGCCTGCCGTTTACATACAGCTATTCCAATATGCATGGAACGTACACGCAGCCGTTCAACATGCAAAGCTGCAGCCCGAAGTATAAATGGATGCAGGCGCATATCGGAACCACAGCCATGAATTTTTCCGCGTATACGCTCGCAGGACACATTTTCACAGGAGCAGGAATTGAACTTACACCGAAAGGATTTTATTTTGGCGCGATGTATGGGCGGCTGAATAAAGCCATACAATACGATGCGGAAAAAAATTCCTATGAAAACATGGCTTACAAACGCATGGGATTTGCTGTAAAATCGGGATTTGATAAAGGCGGAAATTCCCTTGGTGTAACGTATTTTACTGCGAAGGATAATGCGGAATCGTTATTGTTTATTCCTGCTGATGCGCGTCTTTCTCCGGCACAGAATACGGCAGTGAGTATTTCGGGGAAAACAAAATTCCTGAAATATTTTTCCGCTGAAGGAGAATTTGCCATTTCCGGGCTTACAAGAAATATTTTCTCGCCATTTGAAAGCTCAGATTTTAATGGTTTCGAAAAATTTCTGCTCCCGACAAAATCAACCACGCAGTTTTTCAAAGCCATGAAAGCGTCCCTGACTTTCGGTGTAAAGAAATTTTCAATCAGCATTAAACGCGAGCAGGTAGATCCGGATTACCAGACATTCGGCGCTTATTATTTCAACAATGATCTGTCGAGCTGGACCATCGCACCTGCATTTCGCTTATTCAACGGAAAACTTTCATTGAACCTTAACACCGGCTGGCAGCACAATAACCTTGACGAAACGAAATTAAATACCGCTCACCGCTGGGTAGGATCGGCGAATATAAATTTTGCTCCTTCTCCCGCATGGAATTTTACGACAGCGTATTCCAATTTCACTTCTTTCACCAACCGCCGTTTGCAAACCGATCCTTTCTGGGTTTCTTCGCCGGCCGATACGCTTAGCTTTTACCAGGTGGCGCAACAGGCAAACGCAAGCATCGTTCATACGTTTGGGAAAACCGCGGTGAAGCAGAATGTCGCGCTTATCGGAAGCTACCAGCTCACAGGAACGCAGCAAAATTTATTGATCAGCGCGAATACAGCAGTGCTGAATGGAAATCTTTCCTACGCTGTTCAGCTGACAAAATCAAAATTTTCCTTTTCTGTTCTTGCCAATTACAATCGTGTAGAATCCGCGTTGCTGCTAACGGAATTATTCGGCCCGGGTTTACAATGCAGCAAAACGTTTCCAAAAGGTGTTCGTTTTTCTGCCGGCTCTACATACAATCTCTCTTATAGCAACGCAGAGCTTACGGGAAATATTCTAAGCCACCGCGCACAATTTTCTTTTTCGCCTAAAATGAAAAAGAAAATTTATGGCAAGCCGTCGTTAAGTGTGAATGCCATTTATGTGAATCGTTTTCCGGTTATCGCTACGCAGGCAAAAACGGGCGAGCTGACGGTGATGGCGAACCTGGGAATAAATTTTTAGCCATACCCCCAGTGTTATTAAGCTGACCACTTAAAATTTTATTTTGACTTGCGTCTAAGTGCTAAGCCGGCGAACCGATAGTTTTCCTCCTATCAGCATTTCTTTTTGAGGTAGTACTATGCAGCTCCGTGCAGCTCCATAGGAGCTGAATAGTACTACCTCAAAAACGCACTCCTTTTCAAGCTCCGTAGGAGCGAAACTATAACACTTCCTACGCCCGCGTGCTTAAATTTTGACATTAGCCACAAACCAGGAAAAACCCCTGATGTTTTTACACAACCGGGGCACCAGGTTAACACCTGCTTTCTGTTGATTAATAAAAATTTACCCGCTTGATTTACGACGGAAATACATGAAACATTTATTCACGAACGAATTTGACAAACGTTTTGAAGAATGGCGAACCACAGTATTTCCATACACACAAGATGGCGCGTTTGCAAAAAGAATAAAACGATTGTACTGATTTGAGTTTTTCATTTTGGTTTTTATTTAATGGTTTAATTAAACATGATAAGGCACACCACGAATGTGAGGCAAACAATAAATACGCGGAATAAACCGGCTGTCGTTACGTTTGTATTGTCATAGCACGTGTTCGTATGTGTGGCCACCATCGTGCTAACTGTTTTTAGTTTTACAACTCTCCTTGTCAACGTATGCCTGATTCTTTCTTTACGTGCTACGGCCGTATCAGGGGGAATCTCAACGACTCCCCCGACGACACCATGGCAAGGTGCTTTGTTTCTTGTTTTTGCCCTGAAAGCTTTCATTTTATAAATTTTTTCTGTTTGATTATTTTTTCTGATTGTTGTTGACATCGTCCATCACTTTGAGAATAATCACAAGAATGTGGACAACAAGAAGTGCGATGTGCATTTGTTGCGTTATTAAAAAGTCAGGCAACAAAAAACCCGGTCGCCATTCAGGTCAGACCGGGTTTGCTTCAGCTTCTCTCCTGCTATGAGAGATAACGATAAGGCAATAACGGTCTTATGCAACGCTTTATCAGCGCCACGTCCGAGAGGAACACAATTCTTCCTGCAGGATTTTCTCCTTGTGAAATATTCTGTTTCATGCAATTCCATTCGGGTTGCATGCGATAGCTGTGATTTGTTTTCGTTTTCATTGTTTCAGATTTTTATAAAAGCAAAACACCCGGCAAATTGCTCTGCCGGGTGTTGCGATGCGATATAGAATTGCGCATTAGCTTACACAGCAGAAGAGGATTGTCGCCACAGGGAATGATCCGGTGCAGCTTTGTAGAGTATGTTTGATTTCGTTGCGCATTATTTTTTTGTGAGCGGCAAATATAGATGAAGAAATGAATGCAAAGCAAATTATTTCGAAATAATTTTTGTTAAAGTTTTATTTCCACCACATTCAAAAACTATTGAAGTGTAAATCTTACCGGCTGCTTCATCTCAATTCTCACGGGGTGGCCGTTCATGGTTCCGGCCTTCCATCGCGGCATTTTCTTCACCATTCGCAAAGCTTCGGCATCAAGAGAAGGGTCAACTCCCCGGGCAATTTTCGGCTCTGTTACATATCCATCTTTGTCAATAACGAAACTTACATACACTGTTCCTTCTATCCCGGCTTCCTTTGCGTATTGTGGATATTTGATTGTATTACGGATAAAAGTAATCATCGCTCCACGACCGCCCGGAAACTCGGGCATTGTTTCTTTGAAGAGCGTATTACCTGTTGTTGTCGTGTCGGCTGCGGGCGGTGCCTCATCAATTCCAATGCCTGTAGTGTCATAATAATACGGGGGCGGTGAATAATTCTTAAACGTATCTAACGAACGCATTGTTTTTTCGATCTCTTCTCTCACTTTCATGACCTGCCTGTAAATAAAAAAACCTGCCAGACCGAAGACCAGAATAATTACACCGACAATGATCAGCGCTATTTTTGTTCCGGAATCTTTTTTAGGAACATTCCCGGATAAATTGGTATTCGTAAACTGGTAATGCGGATTGACAGGCGCGCTTTGAAAAGGAAGCGGTTGCTGGTAAGATTGCGGTTGCGAAAAATCCTGAACGTTCGCAACAAACAAAAAATCCAGCTCCGGAATATCGCCCGCGTTTTTCCAGCTTTCAATTCCCTCATACCATACAGGGGTGGAAGAAGAAATGTTCATCATCCGGAGATCATCCGGTGTGTACGGGCCAATAGTGCGGCCGTTGGAATGGAGAAAATATTTTTTCATGCTTGGACGTCAGCTGTCTTATTAATATGTTTCGGTCACAATACCATTAGCGATATAATAAGCGCCGCCTGAAATTTTGCGGATCGAATAAGTTTTATATTTCCCCTCCAGCGTTTCAATCGCAGCCAGCTTTTCGTACTTCGTTGTGTGTGATGCCGCGTCCCATGTCAGCACTTCAACATTGTTTACAAGCAATTGCAAATCCGTGCATTTTAATTTTGACATCAGCGCGTTAACAGAAATAAAGCCATATCCTTTAAAATTCACAGGATGATCTTTTGTAAGAATAAGACTTTTTGTTTCAGTACAAATTTTAATCATTCCCACATGCTCCTGCGTTGCGGTGAGTTCCACATTCGATGAATACAATGTGTTATTTTCAAGATTGATGCACATGATTTCATCGCTCACCATTACTTCAGAAATTGATTCCGTGCTTTCAACGCTTACACCGATAGCAGTGGCGAACGAGAGACAACAAAGCACGTTGTCGATATGTGAAATTGCCACATCATCCCACTTTAACCCTTTGTAGACGTCAACGATCTCGAATTTCAGAATAACAGAATCGCGGTTTTCAGCAGTAACAGGTAGCTCGAACGACTGCTGCCCCATTTCATCTGTAAGCACCAGCAAACAGATGGGCGAATTATTCTCGTACACTTTAAATGTTTTCACACGCGAATTATTTGCCCATGCAATCGGCGACGACTGGTAGCCATTATAAATAACATTCACCATTCCGCCCACTTCAAACCATTCACCGGTTCCATATCCTGCAACTCCTTCCACCCACGCCGTTTTCGGATCGTCGTCAGCTAAATTCTTAAGTGCATAATTTTTTGTGCCTTGTCCTGTCAATGTGGAAGAAGCCTTAAGCGGCCGCGTTCCCTGCGCGCAATCGCTGTAAAAATATCCCGGGCCATCTTTGTCTTCTGCTTTTTCCCTGGCTACCCAATCGATTTTTGTTCCGTCGCCGCCAATCGCTTTTACAGTCGGAAGATTTTGCCCGTACGAAACGAAGCCTGTGCAGATAAGCGCGCTTAAGTAGTAAAATTTCATGATGCTAATTGTGTGAGGTTGGTATTAATATAAAAAAGCCGTCCATAAAGAACGGCTTATTTTATATGCAGACGGGTCCTGGTTAATTTACGATGATTTGTTTGGAATATAATTCCTGTTCGGAGCATCCCACAATAGTATAAGTTCCCTTCGCCAGGAACGGCTCAGGATCTTTACATTGAACAGGATCGCCCGCATTTTCAACTTCTACCTTTGAATAAAATTCATTTCCGTCCTTATTGCGGACAATGATAAGAATGGATTTTTCTTTCTGCGTGTTATTGCCGGTCGCAGTTGATGGAAGCGGGGAAGCTGAATTTCCCTCTGCCGAAAACTTCACCGGTACAATATTGGAATATAAAATTGTTCCTTCGGTTGATGTTGCAGAAATCCTGTAATAGGATAAGCCGTTGAAAGGAGTGAAATCGGTTTCAAGAAATTCAAACGGGCCGTTCGTTCCTTCCACCTGGCTGAATGCGACAAAGTCAGTTCCGTTTTTTGATCGCTCGACATGGTAGCTGACAATATTGTTTTGTTCAGGATTCCATGAGATCAACACCTGGTTGTTACGTGGAACCGCGTTCAGCGTCGTCATCGTCACCTGCTGATCTGCAGTTTGTGCGATCGTAGAAAAGGAAAGTGATGACACAATTACGATGGTAAAAAGGAGCCGCATAAAAGATTCAGATGTAGGTACATAGCAAATTTAACAAAACCTATATCCTGTGCAAGCATTTAGAAAACCATTTCTTAACAGGAATATACACAAATGTTAATACTGCCCTTTTATGAGCTGGTTGGCCTGAAAGCCTTGTAAAATGGGCCTTTTTGTATTTTTTAATGACTTTTTCTGTCGAATAATGGGTTTTGGGGAGGGCGGAAACAGGCATCCTGCTGTTACCTTTGTGCCATGAAAATCCGGATTTGTATTCTTTTCACCCTGCTTTCAGCGAATTTCCTTTTCGCGCAGAAATTACCAAAACCAGCGGCCCGTATTGCTTTCTGGAATGTGGAAAATCTTTACGATACCATCAACGATCCTGCAATTGATGATGAAGAGTTTCTTCCCGGGGCAAAAAAGAATTGGAATACCGAACGCTATTTTGCAAAGCTGAATAGTCTTTCGAAAGTTATTCTTGCAATGGGAAATGGCGTTGGTCCTGATATTTTAGGAATGGCGGAGATTGAAAATAAAACCGTGCTTGTCGATCTCACCAAAAAAACTCCGTTGTCAAAACAGAATTACGGTATCGTGCATTATGATTCTCCTGATAAGCGTGGTATTGATGTAGCGCTGATCTATAAGAAGGATAAATTCAAAGTGCTTGAATCCAAAAAGATCTTCGTGCCGATGCCTTCTGATTCTTCATTTACGCGCGATATTCTTTTGGTAAAAGGAATATTAGGTAAAAAAGACACGGTTTATATTTTCGTGAATCACTGGCCTTCGCGTCGTGGCGGTGAAGAAGAAAGTGTGCCCCGCAGGATGAGCGCTGCTTCAAAGCTCCGTAATGCGCAAGACAGTATTCTGAAATTATTTCCCAACGCAAAAATTCTTGCCATGGGCGATTTTAATGATGAGCCGGATGATAAAAGTATTCTCAGCCTGAAATCTTCCGCTGGTTCTAAAAGCGGCTTCATCGACCTGATGGATACGTTGAAAGCAAAAGGAGAGGGCACTTTTCATTATAAAAAAGAAAAAAACATGCTGGACCAGATACTGGTTACCAAAAGTCTGCAACCATCAAAAGGTTTGCGGATTATGGAAGCGTACATTTTCCATGAAGCATGGATGACCGGAGAAAATTATAAAGGAGATGCTCCCGGGCCATTGCATACATATGCAGGCTCACGATACATCGGCGGCTACAGCGATCACTATCCGGTCTATGCTGATATTTATCGGTAACAGGATTTTTAAATTTTAATCCCTATTATACAAATATCGTCTACCTGATCGAGCGTCTTTTTCCATGTTTCAAATGCGGCTGATAAATGCTGCTCCTGCATTTCCATTTCTTCCCCGTGAATAGTTAGCAGTAATTCCTGGAAAGGCTTGTATTTGAATTTTTTTCCGGTAGGCCCGCCAAACTGGTCTGCGAAGCCATCAGAGAACACATAGAATAAGTCGCCTTTCTCCACGTTGATAGCGTGCAGCGTAAAATTCTTCGTGGGCTCCTCGTAAAAATTGCCAATGAAAATCTTGTCAGATTTAATTTCCGACAATTTGCCGTTGCGGATATGATAAAGTGAATTGAAAGAACCGGAATAGTATAAGGTCCCGCTCAGCTCGTGGTACACACACATCGCAATGTCCATACCATCCTGTATTACCTGGTTGTCGTGCTTTTGGCGCAACATCTTTGAAATATTTTCATTGAGGTAATGCAATAATTTATCCGGCATGATCAGCTCTTCGTCATGTACGGCCTTATTCAGGAAATTATGTCCGACAACACTCAACATTGCGCCGGGAACACCATGGCCCGTACAATCCACAACAGAAAAGAATTTGTATTCGCCTGATTCATCAAACCAATAAAAATCACCGCTGACAATATCTTTTGGACGGAACAGCACAAATGAATGCGGAAAGATTTTTCGGATTGCTTCTTTTGAAGGAAGAATAGCATTCTGGATCCGCTGGGCATAGCGTATACTGTCCGTAATGTCCTTGTTTTTTTCTTCGATGATATCTTTCTGCAGCTGGATCTTTTCATTTTGAGCAGTCAGCTTTTCGCTTGCGCGTTTTTTTACAAGATAACGGTTGAAGGCAACCAGCCCCAAAAGCAATATCAGAATGCCGACTGCGATTGCCGAATAAAGAATGACAGTTTGTCTTTGCCCGTGCGCGTTCAGCGCGTCAATTTCACGGAGGCTTTTTTCATTCTCCAGCTGCATCTTCATTTCTGAAACCACGGTGCTGTTGCTGAGATTGAACAGCGTGTCTTTTACGGTCATTAATTTTTTCTGAAAATCGAGCGCCAGCGGAATATTACCCGTTGCTTCGTAAATTTTTGACAAGGTCAGGTAATACATTTTGAGATTATAATAATCCCCGATTTCTTCTGCGATTTCACGACCGGCATCGAGACTGGCAATTGCTTCTGCATATTTTTTATCCTCATAATAAAGTTCTCCAAGATGAACACGCGCCTCCGAGATTCCGCTTTTTGCCCCGGTCGCTTCATAAATTAAAATTGCATTATTCAGCATCGCATATGCCGAATCGCTCCATCCTTTATAATACAAAATCACCGCAAGATGATCCGACGCTGCTGCAATTCCACGTTGGTTGTTTTCCAATGTCGAAATGCGCAATGCTTTTGTGAATGCATCTTCCGCCTTCGCGGTATCCTTAAATTCAAGGTAAGTAGTACCTATATTATTATAAACCACAGTAAGCTTCGGATGATCTTTATTAATTCCGGAAAGCGTTTTTTCTGCATCCCGGTAAAAAACAAGTGCGGAATCGTGCTGACCTAAAACAGAATATACTGTCCCGATATTCACAAGTATATAAGCCGCTTTTTCAGGCTTGTTCAGCTTTTCAGTGTAGGAAGAACCTAAAAGATAATATTGAATGCATTTTTTATTCTGCCCCTTGTCGCCGTAGGCATTGCCCATATTCACACATACCGAGGCCAGCTGTGCAAGGTCCTTTCTTTGTTCTGCATATACTTTTGCATCTTCGAAATAAGTAAGTGCAGAATCGAGACTGCCTATTCCGTAAAACGCAAGACCTTTAGACATATTCGCGTGAAACAATCCGCTGGTAAACTTTAATTGTTCAGCAAGGAGAATCGCTTCACCGGAATATTTTAATGCAAGCTCCGGCTCCGTAAGATGTACCAGGTCGGAAAGCGCTATCAACACATTTACACGATTTGTATCACTGGCAGTTTTTAATACATTTTCCAGGCTGTCGATCGCTTTTTGGTTCTGCGCCGGCACTGCGACTGCAAACAGGGAAAACAGGAAAAGAAGCAGGAAGTGGCGCATTGTTGGCTTTAAAAACCGAAGTTACAAACTTCACGCTTTTATCCTAATCTGAAGCGTGAGAAGATCAATGCATAATTGAGGTCGCATTCCTGCCGGCTAATATTCCGCTTAAGAGATTCGTATCTTCGTAGTATTCCGGTTTTACCTGTTAAGAATAATTTGTGGCCAAAGATTCAATTTCCCAACTTCGTCATCTTATAGATCTCCTCGCGATTGAAAAAGATGAAGATTATAAACAATACGTCGCCCAGTTTGAACGCAGCGGCATACAAGAACGCCGCAAAAATGGTGTGACATGGTATCCTGTACAGATCGTATCCGAAGAATTAGGTTATGGCGATTATCTCAATATCGAGATTGAACGCACGCAGGGATTAAATGAGCTGCATCAATTCGGGGGTGGAAAAAATATTGAGCTCTTTTCCAATAGCGGGGAGAATGGTTCTGAGAATTGGAAGTTCCAGGGCACGATCAGGCAGGTGTGGGCGAATAAAATGCGCATCTCTTTCAAAGCGGATGAAATGCCGGGCTGGACGGAAAGAGGAAAGATCGGGATCAATTTATTGTTCGATGAAAATTCCTACAGGGAAATGATCCTCACACTGCAGAAAGTGATGGAGGCGGAGAAAGGAAGGCTCGCGCAATTAAGAGAAATATTGTACGGCGAACGACCGGCGAAATTCAATAAGCAGGATGATAAAATTCAAATGCCCGGGTTGAATGTTTTTCAGAATAACGCGGTGAAATTAATTGACTCGGCAGAAGATGTCGCGCTGGTACATGGTCCGCCGGGCACAGGAAAAACAACAACGTTTATCCAGGCAATTCGTCACACTTTACAAACTGAAAAGCAGGTATTGGTGTGCAGCCCGAGCAATATTGCAGTCGACTTGCTTACAGAAAGGCTCGTGCGGCAAGGCGTGACTGTTTTGCGTTTGGGAAATCCCGCGCGCGTGTCGGAAGAAGTGATGAACAATACGCTTGATGTGAAGATGACCAATCATGCTTCTTACAAAGAGCTGAAAGAATATCGCAAGCGTGCGGAAGAATATTTCGCGATGGCAAAAAAATACAAACGTAATTTCGGCCACCAGGAACGTGAACAGCGCAATTTATTATTCCAGGAAGCGAAACAATTGGTCAAAGATGCTTCTGCGCTTGAAGATTACATCCAGTGGGAGCAATTTGAAAATGCACAGGTTATTGCATGTACGCCTGTTGTTTCATCCGGAAGATTGATGCGCGATAAAAAATTCCGCACTGTTTTTATTGATGAAGCCGCACAAGCGCTCGAGCCGATGAGCTGGATCCCGATCTCAAGAGCAGAACGCGTTATTTTTGCAGGAGATCACTTTCAGCTTCCGCCGACTGTAAAATCAAAAAAAGCAGAAGACGGCGGATTAAAATATACGTTGTTCGAACGTGTAGTTAAATCACAACCGGAAGCTACGGCATTGCTCCGCACGCAATACCGCATGCACGATAAGATCATGCAGTTTTCCAACAAAATATTTTATGAAGGAAAATTATTGTCTGATGATTCAGTGAAAGACAACCAGCTCAGCTTTGATGAAGCAGATGATCTGCTGGTGAAGCCTGTTGATTTTATTGACACAGCCGGCTGCGGATTTACCGAAGAGCAGAATCCGGAAACACTGAGCATTTCAAATAAAGAAGAAGCTGATTTGTTATTGAAGCATCTTGGAAATGTGCTGGAGCAATATGAAAATCCGTCGTATGGTCTCGACTCCGCTCGAACAAACGACGGACCAAAGAGAACTAATCAGGACATAAAAAAACTTTCTATCGGAATTATCGCGCCGTATAAATCGCAGACGGAATATTTGAAATTACAATTGCAAGAGCAGGTGTATTTCAAAGATTCACAAAATCATTTTTCTGTCCGCACGGTCGATGGTTTTCAAGGACAAGAGCGCGATATAATCTGTATCAGCTTAACAAGAAGCAATGACCGCGGCGAGATCGGTTTTCTTTCGGATACGCGTCGAATGAATGTGGCGCTGACACGCGCGAAGAAAAAACTAATTGTATTCGGCGACAGCGCAACGCTTGCGAATAATTCTTTCTACAAATCATTTTTGGAATATGTGGAAGAGATCGGTGCGTATAAAAGCGCCTGGGAATTGATCAATGTTGATTGATACAAATTAGTAGTTGATAATCTTTTTTGATACAGCCTACTTATTCCATAGCAGCACATTGAATGTGGAAGAGAAGCTGTAGCCGCTGTACTCATCGAACCTTTTATTAGTGTACTGGTAGCCTGCGTGAATATTCCACAAAACTGATTTTGTCGAAAGGATCTGCAAACCTGCCACAGGCGTAAATTGAAAAGTGGAGAAATTTCGTTGAAAGAGCCCTCCCATTTCAAGTCCGAAGAATGGAATGAAATATTTTCTGTCCGTCTTACCTTCAAATGATAAATTCAATCCTATGTTGGAATAGAAAATATCTTTTGCTTCGGAATTATCACTTGACATGATGCTCAGGTTTCCATACGTTTTTATTCTTGAGGCCCCCGATTTTCTAGAAGCTTTTCCTTTTGCTCTTGCATAGACCACAAATTCGGTCACGAAACCATGATAAGTCCCGAGGGCAGTATTTTTAGGCACGTATAGTTTGTATCCGATACCGGGCATAAAATAATCGTCCCATTCCTGGTCTTCCTGGCTATAAGCAAACAGGGAAATAAAAAGAAAGATAATTACTGCGTAAGTCTTTTTCATTTGTTGCGTTTTTATTTCAGTCACGTGACTGATGCAACAAACTTAATTTTGAAAATCAATTATGGAAAATTGGTTTTTACAAACGTTTCTGCAGCTGAAAGAAAAGTCATTTAATTTTTGCCTGCTTCTTCAGGAGAAGCTGTTTCTTTTGCAGATTTCACAAAACAAAAAAGAGGTTTAGTAAAATTTAAAAGAAATATAAAAGTGGAAGGCCCGGCAAAAAAACACCTAATGCTCCCGCACCATAAGCCCATCCGTAAAATCTTTCAGGACGGTCTTTTTCTTTTCATCCGCTTTCACACTCGCCAGCGCCGCAATCCCAATCTCGTAGTGACGATGCATTTCCTTTTCCGCTTCTGCTTTTACATTCAGCACATCATACAACGCCTTGACTGCGTCCACTTTTTCTTTCGCATCATTTATTCCCGCCTGCGACCATTGTAATAATTCTTCCTGTTGGTATTGATTCGCCGATTCAAAAGCTTTCAGCAATAAATATGTTTTTTTATTTGCTACAATATCACCACCGACCTGCTTGCCGAATTTATCCGCATCGCCGTATACATCGAGAATATCATCCTGTAATTGAAATGCAATTCCCACGTGCAATCCAAACTGGTATAATTTCTCCGCTTCTGATTTTTCTGCTTCCGCACAAATTGCCCCGATCTCCAATGAAGCAGCAAGAAGCACCGCTGTTTTTAATTCAATCATGTGCAGGTAATCCGCGATGGAAACTTTTGCCTGTGTTTCAAAATCCATATCCAGCTGCTGACCTTCGCACACTTCAAGCGCGGTTTTTGTAAACACGTCGAGCACTTCCGGCAGAACATTTTTCGGACTCAGCGCTAACTGGCGAAAGGCTTCTGTGTACATCGCATCGCCGCTGAGGATAGCAATGTTTGAATTCCATTTTGCATGCACGCTTGCTTTTCCCCTGCGCAACGGAGCATTGTCCATGATATCATCGTGCAGCAATGTGAAATTGTGAAAAAGCTCAATTCCTTTTGCAGCATGCAAAGCACAGCTTACATCTTCTTTGAAAAGTCCCGCGCCCATAAGTGTCAGCAGCGGGCGCATTCGTTTTCCACCCAATGAAAGTGTATAACGAATAGGCTCGTAAAGACTTTGCGGATTAGCAGGCAATGAAGCGCTGAATCCTGAAAAAGATTCTGCCAGCAGGTGATGATACTTTTCAGGATTCACGATCAGAAAATATAGGAAGTGTCCGCGAGAACACGTTTGATGCCTTCTTCAAGCGGAAGCAAATCGCGATTGAGCAGCAGCTTCATTTTTGTTGTATCAGGCCGCCTGCGTGTCATATCTCCTTCTGTGAGCGCGGGGCCATGAACAATTTCGGAAGATGATCCCGTCAGGCGAATGATCAGCTGTGCGAGCTCAAGGATGGAAGTTTCTGTTTCGCTTCCGATATTAATCACATCATCGACCGATTCCTGGTGTGTAAATGTGCGCAGGCAGGCATCAACATTGTCATCAACAAAACAAAAGGTCCGTGTTTGTTTTCCGTCGCCATTGATTGTGATCGGCTCATTTTTTAATGCGGCGCGGATGAAACGCGAGATCACAAAATCAGGACTTTGTTTCGGGCCATATGTGTTGAAGAAACGAAAGATCGTATAGCTCAATCCGTATTCTTTGAAATATGCTTTCAGGTATGCTTCTCCGGCATTTTTTACAATCGCGTATGGAAGGCGGGAATTCAGCGGTGTCGTTTCTTCATTCTGTGGGTATTCCACAGGTTCACCATACACTTCTGATGATGACGAAAAGAAAACACGTTTTACCGATGAGGTTGTTGATAGGTTGAGGATGTGACCAATGCCCTGCAGATCATGTAAAACCAACAGCGGGTGATCAAGCGTGCGTTGTACTCCGACAAGCGCGGCGTAATGAAAAACATATTCAAAATGATGCATTAAAAATACATCGGTGATGTCGTTGAAGCTGTTGACATCCGCTTTAATGAATTCAATATTGTTGTGCGGGGAAGCAGGAATTTTCCGGAGATCGCCGGTGATCAGGTTATCTGCAATTACCACATGGTTTTTCGGATCAGCTGCGAGACGTTCTGCCATGGAGCTGGCAATAAATCCGGCGCCACCGGTAATAAGAATCTTTGTTTTTCGTGCAGGGGCCATTGGGAAATTTCTTTAAACTATTTTTTTCAGCATTTCAATTTTTCTCAATAGTTTTCGATTGTCCAAACAAAACCATAATGCTAACGAAGATTTAATAAGTATTGCCCGTAACCGCTTTTCAATAAAGGTTCAGCAAGATTCCGCAATTGTTCGCGATTAATGAATCCCATCCTGTAAGCAACTTCCTCAATGCAGCCGACTTTTAATCCCTGGCGCTCTTCAATTACCTGTACAAATTGTCCGGCCTGTGTAAGAGAAGCAAATGTGCCGGTATCCAGCCAAGCTGTTCCACGCTGTAGAATTCCGACTTTCAGCTTTCCGGTTTCCAGGTATTTTTTATTTACATCTGTGATCTCGTATTCACCCCGCACACCCGGCAACAGTTTCTTTGCGATCTCTACTACGCTGTTGTCATAAAAATATAATCCAGGAACCGCGTAATTCGACTTCGGCACTTTCGGCTTTTCTTCAATCGACAACACTTTTCCTGTAGCGTCAAATTCCACCACACCGTATCTTTCAGGATCTGAAACGTGGTACGCGAATACAACTCCGCCTTCCGGATTATTATTGTCCTGCAATAATCCGCCAAGCCCGGCGCCGTAAAAAATATTATCACCGAGAATCAGCGCTACTTTTTCATTGCCTATAAATTCTTCTCCAAGAACAAAAGCCTGCGCAAGTCCGTTCGGAATAACCTGCTCAACATAGCTGAATTCACAGCCTAATTGTTTTCCATCTCCAAGTAATCTTTTAAAATTCGGAAGATCGGCAGGAGTGGAGATGATAAGAATTTCACGGATACCTGCCATCATCAGAACAGAAAGCGGGTAATAGATCATCGGCTTGTCATACACAGGCATCAGCTGCTTGCTTACCGCAAGTGTCAGAGGATGAAGTCGCGTTCCGGATCCGCCGGCAAGAATTATTCCTTTCATAAGATAGTATTCAGTTTTACGATAATCCTACTGCCTGAGAATTACTGCC
This sequence comes from Bacteroidota bacterium, assembly GCA_030855855.1. GTDB lineage: Bacteria > Bacteroidota > Bacteroidia > Palsa-965 > Palsa-965. Next base: position 20,673 of record JALYQL010000270.1, read on the forward strand.
TGCTTATTCCTTATCCTGGATGACGAGCTTTTCAGAATCTATATCTTCTTCTTCGTCAAAAATTTCAATCATCGGCTCTTTCAGGAATGCCTTGCTTGCCGTGCGTTTTTCGAGTGAAAGTAAAATGCATGGAAGCAGAATGAGGTTTGTCGCAAGCGAAACGATAAGCGTGATGGAAAGTAATATTCCCAATGCAACTGTTCCGCCGAAGCTCGAGAGCACAAAAATCGCGAAGCCGAAGAATAAGATGGTGTTGGTGTACACCATGCTCACACCGGTTTCCCGCAAAGCAATTGAAACTGCTTTTGAATAATTTGCAGGCGATAATTTCCTCAGCTGCTGGCGGTATTCGGTAAGAATGTAAATCGTTCCGTCTGATGCGATACCGAAGGCGATAGAGAAAATAAGGATCGTCGAAGATTTAAATGGAATTCCCAGGAAACCCATGATGCCGGCCGTGATCACCAACGGAATCAGGCAAGGCAATTTGGAAAGCACAACAATCCAGACGGAGCGGAATAGCACGATGCCAAGAAGAAGGATCAATACGATTGCTATGATAAGACTTACAAAAAGATGGTGCAGCATAAAATCAAAGCTGCGCAGGAACATTCTTGAATTGCCTGTGAGATCGACATTGAAATATTCTTTTGGAAAAAGAGAATCCACAACAGGAACAATCTTTGCGAATACACGTTTTGCTGAATCAGATCCAACATCTGCCATCTGGAAGCTGATACGTGTAAACCTGAATGACGTATCG
>JALYQL010000274.1 GCA_030855855.1 Bacteroidota bacterium
AAATCGTAGTAGAATCAGGTTTTGCCCACGGATTTGCTGAGGTGGGATCGGAAAGACCTGTGGGCGGGTACCAGGAATAAGCTACTCCGGAATCGGGAAGCTGCCCGATTTGCAGGCTATCATTTAAACAAATTGATAAATCGACACCGGCAATAGCAGTTTTTTCTTCGTACACAGAAACGTCATCAATAAAAAGATAGGTGTGTGCCATTCCTGATCCGTTCGGAATACTTTGCCAGATAGAAGTACTATCGGTGCTGAAGTTACCTATGGTCAAATAAGACTCGTTTCCTTGGGCAACATAATGCAAGGAAACCAAGGTCCATCCGATTGAATCATTTAATAAGTTGCTGGGTTGATTTTCGGCCTGAGCATTATAGTTAATCAAATAAAAGCTTCCGGCCCATGACGTTGGGTTTATTGGTACAGAAGAAAAATTTACACCAATATTTGAACAAAAATATTTTGACGTATCTGCAACATTTACATAAAATTGAATACAATATTCTTTGCCCGGGCTTAAGGGATCGGTCAGCACGGTTTGTATAAACTCTCTATAATTATGATGTAGATTAGGAGAATATATAAATGTTACCAAACCACAATATGCCTGACCGCTTCTTGGATTTTGATATCCCAAAAAATTATCAGGAACATCATAATAAGAGCTGGTCGAACACGTGTCAAAATAATCGGCGCTATTATATTCCACCCAGGGAACGAGATACAAAACCTGCGCGCTGCCACCCGGGCAATTTGTATGATATTCAAATCCGGGGTTAGGCACTAAATTCCCCTGTGCTGAAATTTTTACAGCAAAGAGGCAACTAAATAAAATTAACGCGTATTTCATGATAAGCCCGCCAATCCTAAAGATACAGAAGAGCTGTGGAATGAATACGCTCTTAACGGGCAATTATCAGCTTATCGCTTTTAATAACAACGCTCCCATAAACCACCTTGTAATAATACATTCCTGCAGCAAGATCAGTCAGAAAAATGCGTTGCGTTTGAATGCCGTTTTTTAAAGGAATGATCGCGACAATCTGGCCCGTGTTATCAAACACTATAAATTGCCCCTTTTCAGCATCAGGTAACGAATAGGTCAATTCCATAGTGCCATCATTCGGGTTTGGAAATAAACGGACTTCCGGCGAAGGCTCATACGCGGTTTGCGGCTGAGAATTCCGTGCCTGTGAATAAATGATACAGCTATCTTCCCAGTAGCGGATATTATCATCAAGTAATTCTACAAGGGTACGCGCACGGTAAACGGCCAATCCACCCTGTAAGGGACATTGAAGCGCAATTGCCTCGAGCTGGCTATACTGCATTGAATCCATTGGTGTTCCGTTCTGCAGCTGAATGTAAAATAAGTTCACATCACGGTGGTTGAGCTCCGGCTGAAGCTGTGGTGTCATTCCCCGGGTTACAGCTTCTGCAGAGGCGGATAAGGTTTGCGCAAGCAGCTCATCGGCTGCAGCTACTTTCCCCATTTCAGCGGAAGATCCGGATGTATAAAATTGCTGAAGCTCCGGTTCACCATTCATCAGCGTGGTATCGGCCAGCAACAGCGCATACACCTGTTGTTTGCTCATCCATTCAGATTCTTCTTCAAAACCCGTGACAGGAATAGAATCCTGTATCATGCTCGTCATAAGCTGTTTTTTCCCATCGCCATCGTCGGGACCAGGTGCAATCGGTGCCGGTAAATTACAATCGCGGGGAGCTATTCCTGTGACCGGAAAAATTGATTGGGTGAAAAGAAAATTATCAATTCCTGCTACCCCGGGAGGAATAACAGTCAAATTATTGACTGGTAATGTTAGAACTCCACTCTTGACATACAATTTAGAATGTAACTGTGGAGTAAATGTATGATCGGTCAACGTCTGCGAATTCGCAAAAGGCCCTATCCAGAAGTTGTCGGATGAAAGTCCGTTCGGATAGGGAACAGATACTGGTTGCCCCTGTGGTCCGATTTTCCCATTATTCAGCAAGACTAACCCGTCGGTGCAGGCATACATATTATTATCCCAGAAGTATCCTACATTATCTCCTTCAAAAACAAAACACTGCCCGGTTTCAGCGGAGGAATTACAACGCGTATACGGCTTCAGGTTCTGCGTAAAATAAAAACCACGCAGAACAGTTTTTGAAGTGGTATTACCTGTATTCAGATCTCCGTATACCTGGTTATCGTAGACAACAGGCGCAAAATTATTTATTGCCCTTACACCTGCCTGTTTAAAAACAGTCAGCAAATAATTCGGTTGGTATTTTAAATAAATCTCATTACCCGAAATACGAGGGCGAAACGGATCCTGCACAAATGCATTCCAGCCTATCAGCTGAATGCCGTTAAATGCATCATAAATACGATTGTCGTCAATAAGAAGCCTGTCCGTCACTACAGACTGGCTTGGACAAGTCTGGCAAGAAAGTCCGAGCGCTTCCACAGTAATCGCGACTCTTACAAACTCTGAAGGGCCCGCGGTTGTGTATGCGCCGGCTGCGCTTATGTTATTATTTCTTATTTGCGATTTTCCTTGTTTTCTTACATATTGCCCGCTGTTCAACGTAAGGTATTCACTGAAAAAGGCGATTCCGATATTCCAGTTTATTATTGTGTTGCCGGCAATATCAGACTGATCATATTTCCCTGATTTTACAAATACAGCATAATTACCAATAGGGCTGGCAGTTGCCAATCCAGCAGTATACACCTGGTTGCTCCGGAAACAATTATTACTAACAGTCACGTCATAGAAACCGTTCAGATCAACACCACGGCTACAATCATAGAAGCTGTTGGTGCCGGAAGCGCCGACAATGACGCGCTTTGTAGAATTTGTTGTTTTACATATTCCATAAATTCCAACTCCATAATTAACACCACCGTTCTTTGTCAGTATAGTCGGCCCCGTCAGGTTCTGAAAATGATTATTTACGGCAAAGAGGTTGCTGCCTGAATCATAAATACCATAATCAAGGTTATCGAAAACATTCAGCTGGTTAAAAGCTGTGCCTGAGCCGATGGTCACACTTGTGGCAGTAACAATATGCCCGGTATTAAAATCGAGCACTTCCATCCCGTTATTCTCCATATAAATTCCGGCATAACTTCTTTGTCCGGTATAATAGGGCGGCAAAAGCGTTGCAACCGGATTCCCTGCTACAGGCAATGAATTATACTGACATTGATTTGATTGTACAATTCCCAATAAAGACAAGATAGTCGGAGATGCCGGAAGTGCACGACATGTGAATACAGTCTGGCGGACCGAGCCCGGATGATTACCGGTATACGGTTTAATCCATACACCGATATAATTTTTGTTGAAGATTGCATTATTGAGTGTGAACTTACCCCCGTTAGAGGAAACGAGCGCATTTTTCGCATCTTCAATCAGGCTTTCGCTGTTTACATTTACTGTTTTATTTACACCCCCGAAATAAATACCATCCCACATTCCCCCGCAACCGGAAGAAATATGTGTTCCGGCAATATTTAATGTACAGGCAGGAGAATTTATAATTTCAATTTTTGCATTGGTAGCCATTAGTATTTTACTTCCGGGGGTAAATGACATTGACAGCAAATTGGTGCTTGCGGGAATTGTAAATGTTCCGTTGATATATAATGTTCCTCCGGGATTATTATAAACATAGTTAGGGGCACCAGAAGTGAAGGCTCCGGGGTAAGCAGCATATAAAGCAGGAACATCATAAATCGTATTTCCATCCACAACAATATCAGTTGATACGGGATTGCAAGGACAGCAACCTGGTTCAATATAAGTTATGGTTGAAGTACATCCTCCGAAAGGATTTGTAATTAAAAGCATCAAGGTCTTATCACCACATGAATTGCTCCAGTCAACACTTGCTATTGACGTTCCTTGTCCGCCAACTACATTACCTCCTGATGAGCACGTCCAGTAATAATTAATGCCGGGATCTGTGCCCGGATTAGAAAGTGTGTAAACTTTGAAGGTCGTATTACAAAGTGTGGCTGAATTGCTTACGATAACAGGATTTGCACCCTGAAGATATATTGGAATGCAGGCAGAGTTGTTGAACAGATCCGGATCGGGATATGGGGCAGAAGATACGAAGGCGCAGTTGTCAATTCTGTGACATATTGCAGAAGTATTGGTGGCAGTAACTTTCGCAACAATGGTTAATATCGTAGGCTGGTTAACCAACATTCCGGGGATTGTGACCTGGCTTCCATTCCATGTTGCGTTATTCCCGGTGATAGTATAGCTTACGAGCGTAAGACCGGCTGGCAGATTTTCATTCACAATTATAGGACCACCCGAAACAAAATTACCAAGATTTGAAATCTTAATCGTATACGTAATGATATCATTCGTCATCACATTTATCTTGTCGCAGCTTTTAGTTACGGCAATATCAGATGCGGGCACACCAATCGCGAAACAATTTGTACTTGAGGTGCTATTCTGGCATAAAGAAGCCCCGCTTGTTATGTAAACGCAGTTATTAAAAAATGTTCCGAGAAGTGAAGAAGGCAGATTAGGGTCTACTTGTGCCGTTACAGTAAAGGTCTGGCAAGCCGAAGGTGCAAGTGTTGTTATGTTTTGATTGGGATAATTGCTCAATCCGCTGATATATTGAATGCCGGTTGGGAAATTGTCCGTTATTACAACATTATTTGCAGCGATCGTACCTGTGTTACAAACCGTGATCGTGTAATTAAACGGTTGGCCGGGCAAAGGTGAAATGGTTGAAGCATTTTTAACAACAGTAAGCTTAGGAGAATCCTGCCGGAGCTCCACGTCATCAAGAAAAACATAATGGTCAACCTGGGAAGGAGTGGCAACCGGTGGAAATCCGTTTTCAATTACAAAATAATTCAGAGATCCGGAATTTGCGGGTGCAATAAATGAAATGGTAATGGCCTGCCAGCTTCCGGTTGGAATATTGTGCGCAGCAGAATTAGCAGAGAGCGCATATGTCAACGGCGCGGGTGGCCCCGAAGATGAGGCATTTGCAGGAACTGCAGATGTAAAACCTAAATTTAAATCTCCCGTAAATTGATAAGGATATGATTGCCTCTCCTTTACATACACCCGTAATTTCAGTGTATAAGCCACACCGGGGAGCATAGTATTTGGTAAGTGAATATACATCCCTTCCGTACTCGTTCCGTTTCCATAATCCCCTACAAACAAATGTGTATAGGTATTATTAGGAGATCCGTTTACTGAAGTGGGGGAATAGGTATCTATTCCCGAATTATAATCTGTAAATGCGTTGTTCGGAATCCTGTAATCATATATTTGCGTGCCACCATGAGGAGGATCGGCGGCACAAGGATCACGCAATAATATGTCGCATGAGCCTCTGAATGAATGCCAGCCGCTCATGTTTGTATTAAAGCCATTGCTTGTATAATTAGTTACCGTACAAGAAGGAGCAATCCGATCTTCAAAACCTCCGTTACAGATCAGGTTGCAAGCATCATCAGGACATTCCGTTGCCGAATAGTTTAATGTCAAACACGTGGGATTATAAATATCAATCATGGTTGAACTCAGCGTATTATCATATATATTATATAGAATCGTTGTGGATCCTATAAAATTATTCTGTGGCGTGTACATTATGTTTGTAGAAGTGGTTGAGAGGACACCTGCCGGACCGGAAATAACCTGGGCCGGATAATTCAAATTTATCAGCCTGGTGTCACCATCTGCATCAAGATCATTAGAAACAACATTTTGATTGTAAACCTGATTAACAGTTCCTGCAAAAGGATCAGAGACCGGCACCGGATAACTTCTCGCATTCTGGTTGCCCGGCGGAAGAATACAAGTGTAACCGATATCGCACATCAATTCCAGTTCGGCCATTGAAATTTTCCTTCTCTCTGTTCCATAACTAATAGAAGGGTGCATTACATAATGGAATTGCGCGCACCGAAGCGTTCTGGAAGCGTCCAGATGGCTTAATGAACTTGCTAAAGAATAGAGTCCGGGCGAATAATTCGGATGTTGTTCTGTACCACCTGGATTATTAAATTTTACCTGATCACTTGTAATAGCGGCTAACGAGGTCTGGTAAGCCGTTCCTCCTGTATTAATCAAATTTACTCCGGTGTTATTCGCAATAAATTTGTCAAGTAAGCTGTATGGTCCTCCGATTTTACTCAGTCCGTTTTGATCGATAAGGGATATGAATCCCATTGCGTGCAATCCTTCGTGAAGCAATACGCTATATAAATCCACCTGGTTTGATGGAGTAGAATTAGGATAATTCACATTATAAGTAATTGCCATATTGGTCTTAATATATGCATCAGGCATTGCAGGATCAGGATCAATGCCGCTTTGTGAATATGATTGCACATAACAAGGTGCGAAGCCTGATTGAATTGTATTATCATACAATGGACTTGCAGAAGCAAGAGTTAATGTTGAAGTATTTGTATACGCAGCATAAAAATAGATTTCGGGACTTCCCTGAATTTGAAAAACCTGGCTTAAATAAGTAAAAACAGCACATGCGGTGGCCTGCATTTGTGCGCCCTGCGTTGTGCTTGCATCATAACCTTGTGCTGTACTTAAAATATCATCTTCGAAAGTGAGGATAAAATTTCCACAGGTAATGGATTGAGTAGACGAGTTGGATTGTCTGCTGGCTGAAGGAATATAACCAGGTATAACAATTACATTGTTATATGCATCTACCGCAACATGTTGATCTTTGGGGGCACCAGGCCCAAGTGAAATGTTTTCATCAATCTGAAAATCTGCGGTCTGAGCAGACGCAGACAGACAAATAAGCGCTGAAAAAAGAAAAATAAATAAAATTTGAAAAGAAACAGATACACTTTTCATAGATGAACGGGTTAAAAAATTATTATTGTTGAAACTCATTATTTGACTGAATCAACTTCCTGTGAGTTCGCGAATATGATCGACGTTAATAAAAGACCTCATCGCAAATCTTCAACAATGTATTACAAAAATGCAGAGAAGTCAATAATAATTAATGTCGATTTAAATCGACATGTAATTGATGTATATATAATAACATATACATTTTTGCCGACCAGGTATTAGAGGCTCAAACAAAAAAAAGCGTCCCCATAAATATTTAAGGGAACGCTTTACCAATTTCTTAATTTCTATTTTTCCACTTCCCTATTCCTGTATCAACAATTTCCCTGTAGAAACTTCCCCTTTAACAGAAATGAAACGAACAAGATAAGTTCCTGTTGCAATTCCTCTTAGATTAATTTCCTGCCTGTTGGAGACGATCTGTTCTGTCTTCACCAGCTTTCCTTCAACATCAATAATTGCGAGTGTTCCGTTTTCGGTAGTAGTGAATGTGAAATATCCTGATGCCGGATTCGGATACATGCTGAACACTGTTGCGCCTTGTTCTGTAATTCCTGTACAAAGATTCACCTGGATAGTATCCATCGCGCTTGCCTCGCAGCCATTTGCATCTACGTACAAATAAGAGATGGATTGAGTTCCCGAGCCTGCAACACCCGGATCAAATGAGGAGCCGCTTACGCCATTACCGCTCCATGTTCCGCCTGCAGGAGATGCACCGGCAAGTGTAAAAGATGCGTCATCTACGCAGACAACGGATTGCACGCCGAGATCAAGCGTGACTACAGGATCTGCATTTACAGTAATTGTAAACTGGCAGGAATCGGTGTTACCTGCTGCATCAGTTGCAACGTAACCAACAGTATAAGTTCCGGCAACTAAATTATCACCGCTTAATGGTCCGCTGATCTGTGTAACGGTTGCTGAACAATTATCTGTTGCGGTCGGAGCGTTTCCAAAAGTTACAACACCTTCGCATGCTGTGATGTTTGGCGGACAGCCGCTGATCACCGGGGCTTCTGCATCGGTAACTGTAACTATGAACGGAGATGTTGTAGTATTTATTCCGTCTGTAACTGTGTAAGTTACTGTTGTGCTTCCTATCGGAAAAAAGTCTCCGCTGTTGTGCGATTGTGTGATGGTAAGCATCGCAGTACAATTATCAGTGACCGTCGGAGCTGTCCATGTTACGATTGCACCGCATTGTCCTGCATCATTATTAACAGTTACTGCCGGCAAATTACTAATGACAGGAGATTCTGCATCCATAACCGTTACCGTAAACGATACAGTGGATGAATTCACTCCATCAGTAGATGTGTAATTGACTGTTGTATTCCCAATCGGAAAAAAGTCGCCGCTGTTGTGTGATTGTGTAGTGACTGGTGTACCGCAATTATCTGTGATCACAGGAGCTGTCCATGTGACAACAGCACCACATTGTCCGGCATCATTGTTCACCGTAACTGATGGCATGCTGCTGATTGAAGGCGCTTCTGTATCGGTAATGGTAACAGTGAATGTAGTTGTCACCACATTTGTTCCATCGGTAATTGTATAAGTCACTGTTGTATTTCCTGCCGGGAAAAAGTCGCCGCTGTTATGCGATTGCGTAGAGGAAATATTCGCTGAACAATTATCAGTAATTACAGGGGCTGTCCATGTTACAACAGCACCACATTGACCAGCATCATTGTTCATAGCAATATTAGAAAGTGTGCTGACAACAGGCGCTTCAATGTCAGAAACAGTAACATTAAAGCTGCATGATGCTGTGTTTCCGTAAGTGTCTGTAGCGGTGAATGCGTTTGTGGTAACGCCAACAGGGAAATTAGATCCTGAAGGCAGGCCGGTAGTTTGTACAAGTGAGGTAACCGGTGCCGGGCCATTATAAGAAACCACAACTTTTCCGTTTCCGATAGTACCTCCCTGTGTTATGGTCGTGTTGGTTGCAGCAGGCAGAACATAGCTGCTTCCACCACCACCGCCACGGCAATTACCGCTGCCTGCGCCGCCATACCATCCGCCACCGCCGCCATAACCTTCACATCCGCAACCGGAAGGAACGCCACCATAACCAAAGCCACCTGATACAGAAGGATTATTAAACGACACACACGTTCCTGTACCGGAAGCAGATTGTGTAGCTCCTTGTCCGCCGGGATTAGCTGCATAGCTTGGATCTCGATAGCCATTTCCTCCTGTCAGTCCGCCACCGGGGCCACCCACGACATGCACGTTGCTCCAGTATCCTGCGCCACCTGCACCGCCGGCAACAATGATTCTATCCGTTAAAGCTGAGCCGCCTTGCCGCACATCCGAAGCGCCTCCACCACCTTTTCCTGCGCCTTCTCCGTTTCCTCCGCCGTTAAATCCACCTGTAATAGTGCTTGGCTGTCCACCGGCAAAAATGTAAAGTGTCTCTCCGGGCGTTACAGCAAAATCAGCTTTTGTATAACCGCCGTAATTGACATTGTTCACCCAATTTGCTCCGCCCTGTGCGCCCCACGTCTGGAGTGTCAATGTTGTTACCCCTGCAGGAACAACATACGTCTGCATTGCTCCTGTATAAAAAAATGTATCATTGATTGGAGCTGCGCAGGATGACGTGTAAGCCGGAGTGCTGTAAGTAACGACCGTATTACAATTTCCGGGAGTGTTGCTGGCCGATACATTGCCAGGACAGCTCAGGGTAAGACATTGTGCCGAAATCTTTAAAGACAAGCCGGCAAAAAAGAAAATAGCAGGTATGATTTTTTTCATGAGGATTTTATTTATGCAGTATTAATTTGCCAGGAAACCATGCGGTTATTTCACATTGAAAAGATAGTCTGAAATTTTCAAATGCACCAAAATATTCAACAACTTTTGCAATTACCCGCTCATCTTTTTTTCGATCGCGCTGGTAGAATGTCCTTCCACCAAAGCCACCGTTGTCACCTCTCCATTATATCCACGCACAAAATCCGAACCCACGATAAATTTTCCTGCTTTCGGATCTTTTTCCTGCGCATCGTAATCAGCGCCTTTTACCAGCACATCCGGACGCACCGCTTCAATTAATTCTTTCGGAGTTCCTTCTTCAAATACAATCACCGCGTCTACAAATCCGAGCGCCGCAATAATCATCGCACGTGAATGCTGATCCTGCAACGGACGGTTTGCTCCTTTGTTCAATAATTTTACTGATGCATCGCTGTTAACGCCGACTACAAAATAATCGCCGTGATCAGCTGTTTTTGCTAAATAATCAACGTGCCCGAGATGCAGAATATCAAAACATCCATTGGTAAAAACGACTTTCTTCTGAAAATAAGCCAGTCGCCCGCGAAGATGTCTGAAAGATTCGATCGTATAGATCTTGCTTTTTATTATTTCTGTCTGTGCTTGTGATTCGTTCATTTTGAAATGCGGTTAAGTGTTGATTTAAAAATAACTGCTACTCCGAAAAAAATAATGACTGTTGCCACCTGCGAGCCCCAGCTTAGCCAGGCGTAAGATGCAGCGGCCTGTGAACCTTCTTCAAGATTAAGAAGAATTGCAATAATCCCGGTAACAATCACCTGGTAAAGGCCGATTCCCCCGGGAGTGAATACGACTCCGAATGTTCCGAAAAGCAATATGGCGAGCGCGTCATTCAGGCTCATGCCCGAGGTGAGCGGGAAACAATTAAAGCATAAATAAAGCGCGAGCAGGTAACCGGTCCAGATAAATAACGAATGAAAAATAAACCAGCCCGGCTTCGGCACTTTCCGGATTCCTAAAATTCCTTCTTTAAATCCTTTGAAGAATGCACCAAGCTTTCCGCTGAAAAAATTCCTGATCTTTTTGCGCAGCATAAACATAGCAAGGAAAAAAACCAGTCCACAGGTGAAAAAGATGATCATCGCGGAGGAATTATCCGAGAATGCCGCGATTTTAAGCTGTGCCGGATTCCAGATATATTCCAGCCATAATTTTTGCAATTGCGAAAACTGGAATACAAGCACACAGAAAAAAACCAGAAGCAGGCAAAGTGAATCAACAATGCGCTCTACCACTACGGTTCCGAATGCTTCGCTGAAAGGAACATCGTCAGTGTTTTTTAATAACCCGCTCCTTATCACTTCACCCGAGCGGGGCAATCCGTAATTGGCAAGATAGCCCACCATCACGGCATAAAAACGATTGCCTAATCCTGCACGTTTACCTAAAGGAATAAGCAATTGCTGCCAGCGGATGGCGCGGCTTAAATGCGAAAGCGCTCCCACAAAAACCGCAAGCGCAAACCATCTGTAATCAGCAGTGCGGAGAGCTGTGAAAAAATTTGCCTTTTCCGTTTCGTTGAATTTGCTGAATTGCCAATACATCAGCCCAATGCCAAGACCGAAGAAAATAATAAACTGCAGGGCCTTGCGAAACTTTGGATTCAAGCTTCAGGATTTTAATTGGTTTGTCTGGGAATCAGGAAAAACGACATTCGGCTGAAATGATTTTGCTTCTTCAAAATCCATTGCCGCATAAGAAATGATAATTACTTCATCATTCGGATTGAACTTCAAAGCTGCAGGCCCATTAAGGCAAATTACCCCGCTTCCGCGCTCTCCTTTTATTACGTACGTAATGATACGTTCTCCGTTGCGGTAATTAAAAATGTGAACTTGCTCGTTCTCGATCAGGTTTGCTGCGTCCATCAAATTTTCATCAATGGTCACACTTCCGATATAATTAAGATCGGCCTGTGTAACGCGGACACGGTGCAGCTTGGATTTCAACACTTGAATTGTCATAGCGGGGACAAAGGTAGAAATAAAAAATGCGTTTTGGGGGGCATTAAATCCCTTGGTAGTGTATCAGTTTCATCGTGCAGGTATTTTTGCCACAAAGACACAAACAAAACGAAACTGATACACTACCACCCCCCTGTAATGTCCCATTAATTGGCATTTATTAAGAGACCGTCCTTATTAAACCGGAAAGATCATTGGCACCTGTGAAGTATTGATAATCTTATGCATACATAGCTTCGGGCATTGAATTTTGGAGTACTTTTTCACCAGGCATTCCTGTTAATATTAGCAAATGCCGCGAACCCTCCACACAATCGCGCGTATAATCCGCCCATAGCGCTGTAAGCCGGATTCAAAGCCGGTCAACAGTCCTTAACAAATGCTACACTACTCTTTTCTCTCTTATTTCCCTTTCTTAAGAGTGTCTTTCCGGACCCGCTGTAATTTGACAGCGGCAATTCCGTGTGCGGTTTCTGAAACGTTGCAACAGATCGTTTACCTTTTTTCCCGTTACACACCCACGC
>JALYQL010000299.1 GCA_030855855.1 Bacteroidota bacterium
GAGAAGTGCTATCGGTGGTAATGGTTTGCGTTCCGTTAAATCCTGTGGCCGCTGTTCCCTGGGCATCAATATCACAGAGGCGCGCATTTTTCGCGAGTATCTTTCCGGAATTCGCGTCAATGAAATAATAAAATCTTTCCATTGGAGTAATGGACCAGGCGTCAATTTTCCAGCAGAGGTGAAATTTATTCTGCGCATCACGGAACAAAACCAACACCGGCGCTTCAAGCTGTTTCTCATCAGCAAGCCTTAACGATTTCAGATCATTTTTTGCAGTGAGCACAGCAGCAGAAATGGTGATCGTCGCATTGATATTCGCAGAAATCCCTGAATAATATTCGCCGTTTACAGAAATGATCATTCCTGCTTTTGTATGCACATAATACACCGCTCCTTCCACCCGTACATTTTTATAGAGCTGACGGTACCGGTAATTTGTCCAGCCTAGCTGATCGGGATCAGTTGCATACAATTCAAATGAAACATCATTCGATGCCCCCAGCAATTGCTTCAGAAATACATTATGATCTCCCGAAACCGGCTGCGTTCCATAATGGACGAAAGAAAATGTCTGACGTTTATCATCGACAATGATCTTGTCGGCGCCGGGCACTAATTTTGCCGCTTCTGAACCTGTGTAGGTTTTTGCAAATAAGAAAATAGCCAGAAGGGAAGAGAGGAGGGTAAGTCTGTATTTCATCCAAGCAATTTAGTAAAAAATAGTGATCTGGCGATGTATTCAAAATCAACAGGTGCTGGATTTTAATTTTTTCCATTAATGTAAAGTTGATCCAGGCCCCCAGCTGAGGGATAATATTTTTACGTTAAGCACTGGGTAAAACAATGTTATCGTTTCGCTCCTACGGAGCTTGGGCAAGGAAGGCGTTTTTTGAAGTTGTGATATTCAGCACCTACGGAGCTGCGTGATGGCAACCAGACTTATATATTGATTCTCGCGATGTGATAATAAAAATAAAAAAAGCGGGGCCATACGTCTGTAAAGCCCCGCTTTTTTAAAATTAAATTTTTACTGTACTGAAACGTTATGTGTGAATACTTCGCCTCCGCGGTAGATCACTACAACGTATACTCCTGCATTGAGCATACCATTTTCACCGAAGTTAACCTGGATCTGAGTTTGTCCGTCACCGAGCGTTTGTGTTGATTTCATACAAACTTGTCCGAGTGAATTCATTACTTCGATCTGGATATCTTCTCCGGATCCAGCTATGTCAAACTGGATGTTCAACAGCTGGTTGTCGCTCGTCAGTGGGTTCGGGAATACATTGCTTCCTGTGACTGCAACTTCTTCGTCTTCGCCATTTTCTCCCAACCGGGTGTTTGCTCCGCCGGTTACACTTGATGCTGTACAGATGAGCGCATTCTGCATTGGAGTGACTTCCCAGAGGAGGCTGCGCGCACGTGTACTGTTAACCTGGTCCTGGTCTTGTTTTGATTCATTGTAAAACCCCGGACCGTAAAGATACTGAGCGTTGTCAAGGATGAAATTACATGCAGTTATGCCGTTAAAATACGAGCGTACATGATAAAAATCACCTTGCCCGAGTGTGGCGAACGAGCCGGTTGTGGAATTGAACATCGACAAACCAACATTGCTCGTTGGAACGCCGAAATTATAATAATCAAGTTCCAGTACCCTGTCATTGCCCGGACCGCCGTAGGTAAATTCACTGCCGCTTGCAACGGGAAGACCATAATAAGTGAGCTTGTAAACTACTTCGTCTTCATTTCCGAAATATCCCTGGTCTACATATCCGCCAACGTAATATTCATAATCGCCGAATGTATTGACACGTTCGACAATGTCATAGGCAAAATCGTTGCGGTTTGACGCGGAATAATCAAGTGCAGTAGAAAAGTATAAGTTTCCAACCGGATCGACTTTGAGCGCCCACGCATTATAATTGGGCGAAAGGAATGAATTGGACATGGTATAGCCGGCAATAGCAAAACCCGGGTTGCCATACTGGTTGTTGTTGGCAACGGTAATTGCATTGAAGCCACCGTCGAAAAACGGATCTCCGAATTGAAGTATGGTGCTGGTAGCTGCACCCGTTGCTGCATCTATAGTGCTGAATGTACCCTGTCCTATATCACCCTGATTGAGCACGTAACGCCCAACCAATACAATGTCAGTCTGGGCCGAATTCGGATTTGGATAAGGAGATTCAACAATGTCTTCTGCCGTCCATTCAAAAGCACCGGTTGATGCATCTAAGTAAGTGAAGCCCCAATTGAGGAAACCGCTTGCTGCGTCTATGCTCATTACTACGGGCTGTTTGCTTCCTTGTGCGGTGGCTGTGTAGCCGCAGGCATACAATCTATTCGGATCGGTTGGCGACTGCACGATCGAAGTTGCTTCGGCCTGAAATGGTATCGTGCCTATGGAGTAGCTTCGGACATACAGCGGGTTGCCGAGAGCATCCGTGACCATAAGGAAGAACTGGTTCGAAACCGGTATGGTAGAAGTGGAAAGCCCATTGTTATAATCCCCGAAAACTGCGATCTGCCCATTCGCGAGCGAAATCACCTTTTTGGCTTTCGCGCTGAGTTGCTGAAAGGAGAACTGAGCCTTGATCGCAATGCGGTTATTAAAAACCGGTAAACCAGAAAGATCAGTTCGCGTAAGCATCACTGAATTAATATTAACTGTCGAACCTGCCGGTGTATGGCCGGTCATTACAAATCCTTTCTGTGAGATTGATATTCCTCCATTATAATTGGCTCCCGATTCAAGCACCTCCCTTGTATTGGAAACCCCATACACGCGCTGAAAGAACTGTGCATTTCCCATGCTGACGATGAGCAGGGCAAAAAGTGTAAAGTGTAGATTTTTCATGAGAATGTGTTTTGGTGATTTATAAAGTAAGAACAATTAATTATAAATTACAAATTAAATTTAATATTTAATAAAAGTAGTGATATGTAAATATTAAATTGTCATTTAGGTTAATCACCAATACGTCCCCGTCTCACGCTTAATCTTTTGCTTTTTCTTAATTACCAGTCAGCAGACCACCAACTATTCCATCGCTTTTTTCATCGTCTCCAGAAAAACTTCCGGAGCCTGCGCACCTGAAACCGCGTATTTCCTGTCAAACACAAAAAACGGAACCCCGCGCACACCAATTTGTCCCGCCAGCTCAATATCCGCTTCCACTTCATCAGCGAAAATTCCGGATTCAAGAATGGCTTTTGTTTCTGTTTCTTCCAGTCCGGTCTCCACAGCAAGTGAAAGCAACGTTGAATGATCCGCCGTATTTTTTCCGTCAATGAAATAAGCTTTGAAAAGCGCTTCTTCCATCTGGTCGCCGAGCTCTTTTCTTTTTGCGAATTGAATGAGCCGGTGCGCGTCGAATGAATTGGCAACAATGGCTTTATCAAAATTATAATTCAGCCCCACTTCTTTCGCAATTTCCGTAACGCGCGATGTCATTTCTTTGGCTTGTTCGAGTGAAATGCCCTTTGTTTCAGAAAGATGTTGATTGACATTTTTCGAAATATCTGTTTTCATATCAGGGTTCAGCTGGAAGCTTTTCCATTCGACCTGCACTTTTTCCTTTCCTTCAAATTCAGAAAGCGCTTTTTCAAATTTACGCTTACCGATATAACAGAAAGGACACATTACGTCTGACCATATTTCAATTTTCATATTGGAAGGATTTTCGATTTAGTGATTGCCGATTTTGAATTTTGAATCTTTGAATTTATTTTCTCTTCTTCGCTCCGCGGATGGCTACTGCTGTGTAAGGATCTTCTGGCCAGGAATGTTTGGGGTAACGCATTCTTAATTCTTTGCGGACCTCAGCATAAGTGTTTTTCCAGAAACTTTGTAAATCCTGTGTGACTTGTACGGGACGATACGCGGGTGAAAGTAAATGCACCATTAATTTTGTTCTTCCTTCGTTTACGGATGGAGTATCCAGCATTCCGAATATTTCCTGAAGACGCACTGCAAGAACGGGCGGACTTCCGTCATCGGAGTATGTGATGCGTATGTGTGATCCGCTCGGCACATTTATTTTTTCGGGTGCGAGCTTTTCAAGACGTTGCTGTTTTTCCCAGGGAATGGTGCAGGAAATAATGGTGAGCAGATCCAGCTTGCGGAAATCATCTTTGCGTTTTACGGTGTTGAGATATGGACTGAGCCACTCTTCCACTGTTTTGAGTAAATTCGTTTGAGTAAATTCCGGCCATTCGTCATCAGGGCGCCATTTTCTTACGGAATTAATTCTCGCCATTAATTCTTTTACTTCATCGCTCCAGTTCAGCAATTCAATTCCGTTTTCGCGCACGGCCTTTAACAGAATTGAAATGCGTTCTTCTTCAGAAATATTTTTAATAATCTTGCTTTCGAGGATCACATCACCCACACGTTTTTCCATGCGCGCGATCAGCTCTCCTTTCTGGTGATCCCATTCCAGCACTTTCTTTTCAATGGCAAGATGCCTGATGTCATCCGGATCCAACGCAGCCGCTAAAAATATACGTGATTCTTTTGTCGTTGCTCCTTCCAGCTCAGCAATAGCGATCCATTCTTCACCTGCCAATTCATCCGAATCATTCAGCTTCGCGATTCGTCCATTGCCAAGACGGTATCGGTTTCCTGATTCACGTTTAGCAATGCGTTCGGGATATGCCGCTGCAACTAATTTGCCGGCTTCTTCGTGAAGAGGTGCAGCGTTATCAGTGAATTTTACATTCAATAGTTTTCTCCATTGCTGTGCAATACGTTCAACACGTTCTAATCTTTTGCGATCTGCATTAACAAATTCTCTATTTCGAAATTTTCGCAGCACTTCAATTCGCAAAACCAGGTCGGCGCCGGAATCTTTTGGCAACGGATCACGCTCTTCCAGCAAAGCGGCAATGTCGGAAGCGAGGCTGTTTTGTCCGGATAACATTGCTTCTGTCAATAAATGTGCGATGCGCGGATGTGTCGGCAGGCGCAGCATTTCTTTTCCGCGTGTTGTGATTTTTTCATCAGCCAAAGCGCCGAGCTGCGTCAATAATTCTTTTGCCTGCAGAACGGTTCCGGCCGGCGGCAGACTTAACCACGTCAGCGATTGAATATTGCGCGTTCCCCAATTCGCAAGCTCCAACACCAAAGGCGCAAGATCTGCTTCGAGAATTTCTGGCGAACGGTGCGGAATGAGATGATGATTAAAACCTTCCGTCCACAAACGATAACAAACGCCCGCGCTCGTTCTTCCCGCACGTCCTGCCCGTTGATCAGCAGCATCTTTGGTGACGCGGATCGTTTCTAATCGGGTTAATCCGGAACGCGTATCAAATCTCGGCACACGTGAATAACCGCTGTCGACGACAATTTTAATTCCTTCAATCGTCAAACTGGTTTCTGCGATGGAAGTAGCCAGCACGATTTTTCTTGCGCCGTTTTTGTCGGGCATGATGGCTTCCTGCTGTTGCTGTAAAGGCATATCACCGAATAATGAAAAGATCTTTGCGGAGATATTTTCATTTTCGAGCAATTCAGCAGTGCGTGAAATTTCTCCTGCGCCGGGAAAAAATGCAAGCACATCTCCGGCATTTTCAGCGATCGCCCGTTTAATCAATCGCGACATTTGTAAAGGCAAAGGAGTTTTCTCTTCGTGGCCCACATAATGAAATGTGATCGGAAATTCACGGCCTTTGCTGCGGATGATTGGTGCGTTGTTCAATAAAGCAGAAAGCTTTTCGCCATCGAGCGTTGCCGACATGATGAGAATTCTCAGGTCGGGGCGAAGAATGGATTGTACTTCTCTGCAAAGCGCAAGTGCAAGATCGGCATGCAGACTTCGTTCGTGAAACTCATCAAAAATAACAAGTCCGACATCTTCAAGCGCGCCGTCTTGCTGCAACATTCGTGTGAGAATTCCTTCAGTCAGAATTTCCAGTCGTGTTGCTTTCGATGTTTTATTTTCAAAGCGGATTTTGTAGCCGATTGTTTCGCCTGGTTCTTCACCGAGCTGTGAAGCCAATCGTGCAGCTACTGTTTTCGCAGCAAGTCGTCGCGGCTCCAGCATTATGATCTTTTTTCCTTCGAGCCAGGGCTCATTGAGAAGCTGGAGTGGGAGGTAAGTGCTTTTTCCCGCTCCGGGAGCCGCTTGCAGGATCAATGTATCGGACGCAGCAAGTCCGGCTTTGATCTCAGGAATAATTTCGATGATGGGAAGCTGTGTCAATTGCTGAATTTTCTTGGTGCCTTAGTGTCTTGGTGGCATTTCTTCTTCACAAGGGAGTTTCGCTTTGGTTGCACGGTTACAAAGGTGCGGATTCCGATTGAAATCTGACCATTCGTTTTTATCGTAAATTGACGTATGAAAATCCTCCTGCCGATTCTTGTTCTTTTTTCTTTTATTCAGAGCTGTACAGCCAATCCGAAAACCGTTGCGATGAATACAACAGATTCAACCGCCATCCGCTACGTTGCTTTGGGAGATTCGTACACTATTTGTGAAGGCGCCAAAGAAAAAGATTCGTGGCCGCTCAACCTTGCTGCGGATCTGACAGCGAAGAAAATCCCTGTTTCATTGATCGCCAATCCTTCGCGCACCGGCTGGACGACGCAAAATTTAATCGACCGCGAGTTGCCGGTCTTCGATGAATCCAACGCAGACGCTGTGACGGTTCTTATCGGAGTGAATGATTGGGTGCAGGGTGTTGATGTTGCGACGTTTCGGAAGAATCTGAAATTCATTCTCGATCATTTGCAGAATAAGTTGAAAGACAAACAAAACATTCTGCTCATCACCATTCCTGATTTTGGTGTAACGCCGACAGGGAAAAATTATTCCGGGGGAAGAAATAGTTCAGCGGGAATAACGGAATTCAATGATGTGATCAAAGAAGAAGCAAAAGCAAGGAGTCTTCCGCTCGTGGACATTTTCGAAATCAGTCAAGCAATGGGAACCGATTCCACTCTTGTCGCGCCAGATGGTTTGCATCCTTCAGCGAAAGAATATGCGATATGGGAGAAAATGATTTTGCCGGAGTTTGAGAAGATGATACAGTAACGAACTAATTACGAATCAAACCTAATCTACGAATTGCTAAAATAAAATCAGCAGTGATTTCGTACATTCGTGCATTAGTAATTAGTACCCTTTTATGTCCATCCACCGCTACGATCTGCAACCTTTAGAAGATGATTACCGGAGCTTAACTGCTTTAGACGATCGGAATGCTGCTGAACGACTAAAGAATTTCCTTGAAACTGTTCGTTACGAGCTGCGGATGGATACGGAAGTAATCTTTGAATACCGCCACGATGCTGATGAACCGATGGTAATGCGCATATTAAAAACAGAAAAAGACCTTGACCGCTGGATTGAATCGCGGTTTATGAGGCTTGCTGAATTTCTGCAATAAAATTCTTTGCAATTACACCGCCGCAAAGGTTTCCCCCGTTTCATTATTCTCCAAAACCACCACATGTATCATTGCGGGAATCTGCCATTTTTATTTTATGAAGCAGCAAGCATGAATAACCAGGTGGCAATTAACAGTATCAGATTTCCCTTCTTGCCTGTAAACCGGTTATAAACGGCAATTTTTGGATAGTTCCGAAGAAAGGATTCCTAAAGAACGCATTCCGGGATCCGGGGCGAAATCTACTCAAAAGCACGTATCCGGATAATAAAAAAGGCTTCCGGTTTATCGCCGAAAGCCTTGTTCTTCAATTCGTTGTGGTCATGTAGGGATTCGAACCCCAAACCTTCGCATCCGTAGTGCGATGCTCTATCCAGTTGAGCTACATAACCGTTTGAGGCTGCAAAGATAATTCTTCCTGTGAAATAGCGCAGCGTAAAATGAAAATTTCCTGATTTCGGCTTATTTAACCGTTAACCGAACTCCTTCTGCATAAGATGTCGTCCGGAAATCAGGGAAACGTTTGCTGAATTTTGATGAATCAAAAATATAATCACGATCATATTGGTACATCATTTCCGGCATCTCGCGCATTAACGGGATAAAAATGCCAACCAGTTTGAGCATGAACATATTCAGGACTGAAACCTTGTTTTTTGCTTGCATCTCCGTTGCAAAAAGAGCAACCAACTCGCGTCCTGTCAGCGCATTGGGATCGGTGGGCAAATGCCAGACCTGGTTGTTTGCATCTGCTGTGTTCGCAAGTAATGTAGTGGCCTTAGCGGCATCAGGTGTAAATGTGAACGTATGTTTTTTATCTGCATTTATAAACCAGTTTGCTGCTTTTCCTTTTTTGAAATTTTTGTAAACCACTTCCGTCACAAAGCTCTTTTCATTACCAGGGCCGTAAAAATCGGCAGAGCGGACAATCATCCCATTCAGTTTACCGGCATTTATTTCGTTCATCAGCATTTCTGCGATCTGCATCCTTACTTTTCCTTTTTTACTCGGCGGATTTATCTCACTTTTTTCAGTCATATGTGACAACGCATGAACATCATACATGTATACATTGTCGAAGAAGACGAGTTTTGCGCCATGTTTTTTGCAGGCATCAATCGTAGCACGCATGAGTTTTGGCCATTTTTCCTTCCATATTTTAATATTGTAATCAAAGCCAACAAGCAAATAAACGATTGAAGAACCCGCTACTGCTTTTTCCACCTGCAACGGATCAGAAAGATCGGCCGGGAACAATTCGTCAGTTGGATTCACCCGTTTCGGGTTGCGGCTTACCAGGCGGATTTTATCGGTATATGCCGGAAGTTCTTTAGCAAGAACAGAACCTATTGTTCCGTTAGCACCTAATATAGTTTGCATGGCGTTTTATTTTGAAGTCGTTTGAGCGGACTGAATATTTTACGCTTCAAAGAACGTGCATGTAAAATTCAGATCATATTGATCTTGATTAAGAAATTATTATAACAGAAGAAATCCTTCCTGTTCAATACATAAACACTTTCCCATAAAGCTTCCCTTGACTTAGTTCAATTCCCGGCGCTGGAATTTTGAGGAAACCAAAAGTTTCGAAAACGGTTTTCAGAAAATAAGAATGCGTCGGAATTTTTGTGAGGTCAATATCCAGCGATAAATAATATTGACGGTAACGATCAAGCGTAATTATATTTCCCGCTGCGTTTGTCATTGGCGGATTAATATGTCCACCGGTCATACCATTTGCACCGTAGCCGAAAGCGACATTTAAAAATTTCGGAAATCTTGTTTCGTCATTTAAGAACGAAGCAATATTCACAGAAGCCCAATACGTCTGACCATTGTAATCTTTCAGGATCTGCTCGTTCCATTTTGCGCCTAATAATTCCGGGCGGTAAGCTGCATAATTTGTTTTCCGGAAACTATATTTTAAAGTGATGCGCTGCTCTTTCCATAAATATTCCTGCCCGATTAAAATTCCGCAACCCATTGCATTAGCAGAAATATCGCCGACAGAAAATCCCCATCCCGATGAATAGCCGTCAAACATTTCAATCGCGCCCTGGTAAACAAAACCGGTAAGTCCGCCAAACCAGATTGCTTTCGTTCTGTTCACACCGCTCCATTCCAATAAACGCATTCCGTAACGGCCAACAGTATATGCAGTAATAATATGACCGGCCTTATCCATTTGTTCCCACTCCCTATTGTCATTGAAAAAATGAAAAGTAGTATGCGGATAATCTTTGTACCAGACCCGGCTTAATGCGATCAGTGAACCGGTTGCCAATGCAGTTTCTGTTCCGACAACAAATGCCGTGCGTTTTTTATTGAATGAATAGGAGGGCTGAAAAAAAACGGGAGCAGAAGGACATCCTATCCTGTTGAAAACAACTGTATCATAAACCGGCAACTTACTGAAGCCGAATGAATCCAACGCCACAGTAGAAAGCCCTGCAGATGTATCTGTTTGTGCAAAGCAAAAAGCAGGAAGAAAAAATAACGCGAGCCAAAACTTAAATCGCATTTGTAAATATACGTAAAGAAGAAGGTGCGAAGCTTACCCGGTTTTCACCTGGTTCACTTCGCACCAACCCCCAAAGCCGTTCGAAGGCAGCCTGCTTAATGAGCAACTGTCAATCGACGGGTAACACTTACTTCTCCCGATGTAATTGTTACGAAATATACTCCTGCAGGAAGTGAAGCTGTTTCCACTTTTAATGCATAAAC
The DNA here is from genome assembly GCA_030855855.1 of Bacteroidota bacterium. Lineage (GTDB taxonomy): Bacteria > Bacteroidota > Bacteroidia > Palsa-965 > Palsa-965. Next base: position 10,117 of record JALYQL010000299.1, read on the forward strand.
GCCTGCCATCATTTGTTGATTGTCGGCCACAACTACTATAAGCTTACCGGTCATGTCGTAAATGTTTACCGCAACTGCTGAGCTTTCTTCGAGTGTAAAGTTCACAGTCGATTGCTCGTTGGCAGGATTCGGAAATACATTCAATGAAGTTGCAAGCACAGATTGAGTCTCCACACCATTCGCGCTTGGTGTGAAATTGATATTGCCTGCAAGCAAACCGGCGTTGTTATTTTCATCCGATTCTGAAATATCACTTCCTGAATCTACCCAAACACCGAGGCGGTAAGTGCCTGCTGGAACATTTGGGTTGTCATTAATGTCGATGTTCCAGTTGGTGATAGAATACATTCCATAACCAGAAATGGATGAAACACTTTGTGTGCCGATCACATACACTGTTTGTGTCGCCTGGTCGTAGAGGTACATCGAAATGTCGAAGAAGCTTGCAGAGCTGCCGTCATTTTCCACGCAATCCACATTGATGCTTGTGATAATACCATTCGCTGCAGGAGGATTATAAGAATAGTTAATTCCCGGCGCGAGATCCTGCGCGAAAAGATTCATTCCACCGAAAAGAAGCGCTGTCAAAAAGAGTAATTTGGTTTTCATTTTATTTTGGTTTTTAGTTTTACGTTTATTTGAATTGAAGGCAAAGTTTGCACTAACCGCGCCGTAAATTTTGAAACAGGTACGGCCAGCTGGTCAGATGAAACCTTGAGGTGAATTTCGAATGCCCATGAAACGCCCTGAAATCAATGGATTGTAAAATTATTTTGTGAATTCACAAACATGCAGCAAGCCCTCACGGACTAAAAACTTCCGAGTATATTTGCCCCACTTATGCCATCAAAACCCTCTTATTCCGGAAAGCTCAGTCTCCTTGTGATCGTAGCCGCGCTCGGATATTTTGTCGACATATACGATCTTTTACTGTTTGGAATCGTGCGTGTGGAAAGCCTGAAAGGAATCGGTGTAGTTGGAAAAGAGGCTTTGGCAGATTATGGAACCTTGTTGCTCAACTGGCAAATGGGAGGAATGCTGCTCGGTGGAATTTTCTGGGGAATGCTGGGTGACAAAAAAGGAAGACTTGCCGTATTATTCGGTTCGATCATTCTTTATTCACTTGCGAATATTGCCAATGGAACTTTAGGAATGGTTTCTAAAGAACTCGGAACTGAAACCACTATTTGGATTTATGCTGTGCTTCGTTTGATTGCTGGTTTCGGTCTGGCAGGCGAGCTTGGCGCCGGAATTACATTGGTCAGCGAAGCAATGACTAAAGAAAACCGCGGATGGGGAACGATGATTGTTGCGACAGTTGGTGTATTCGGAGCTGTTGTAGCTGCATTGGTAGCAGGTCTTGTGGATTGGACAACTTCCTATTATATCGGCGGTACAATGGGATTGCTTTTATTGTTGCTGCGAATTGGTGTGTATGAATCAGGCTTATTTATGAGTGTAAAAACAAGCCACGTTTCAAGAGGTAATATTCTTCAGCTGTTCAGCTCATGGAAAATGTTCGCGAAATATTTCAGCATCATATTTATCGCTGTCCCTGTTTGGTATGTGATGTCCATTTACATTTTGCTTTCAGACAGAATGGGAATTGCCATGGGAATGGCGCCTGACCAGGTTCCGGCTCCGGCAAAATCAATCATGTTTGCTTACATCGGCATCACCATTGGCGATGTGGCAAGCGGATTAATAAGCCAGCTGCTCAAAAGCAGAAAAAAATCATTGCTCATTTTTCTGTTGCTCACCATTGTCTCTCTTGTACTTTATTATACCGTAGGTTCTCAATCGCAATTTGCATTTTATGCGGTGGCCACATTTGTAGGTTTCGCGACCGGCTATTGGGCGGTATTTATTACTACAGCAGCGGAATCCTTCGGCACCAATATCCGTGCAACAGTAACCACGACTGCGCCGAATTTTGTGCGGGGCGCAGTAATTCCGATGACGCTTCTCTTCGGAATGTTCAAAGGATTTTTTGAGAATGGGGAAAATCCGGGACAAACTGTCATCAATGCGGCCATTGCGGTCGGCGTAATTGTCATGGCACTTGCCTTTCTATCATGGTATAATCTCAAAGAGACATTTGGCAAAGATCTTGATTATACAGAAGGAGCAGAAAACCAATTACCATGAGCAAAAAAACAGTAGTGATGGGAGCAACCGAAAATACGCAGCGTTATAGCAATATGGCGGTGAAATCGCTGATGCGTCATGATCATGATGTAGTTCCGGTCGGATTAAAAGCGGGAGAAATTGACGGTGTCAAAATTCTTGCAGGACATCCGGCGATTGAAAATGTCGACACGGTCACGATGTATGTCGGACCAAAGAACCAGGTTCCGTTATACGATTATATTCTTTCCTTAAAACCGAAACGTATCATCTTCAATCCCGGCTCAGAAAATGAAGAGTTTGAAAAAATGGCGGAAGATAAAGGAATTGAAGTGGTTGAAGCGTGTACACTTGTGATGTTGAGCGTCGGAAATTATTAGACAGGGTACGAATTACGAATCAAAACGAATGTACGAAAGGGTAAATCATCCTTCGTACATTCGTTTTGATTCGTAATTCGTACCCGTTTCAGTTATTCGAAAGTTCAGCACAATTATCCAATTATTCCCCGCGCTACTTTTTCCTTGGCTAATCTTGTATGCGATGAGAAAGTTCATGTTACTTTTTTCTTTCCTGTTTTTGTCCTGCAGGATTTATTGTCAGTTGACGGTTTTGCCTTTTCAGTATAATGCTCATTACATTGAGTATTCTGAATGTATGGCTTATGAAACTGAAATCAGCATTCCGTTTTTTTATGATTTGAACAAAAAACCGCTGGCGTATATAAATGACAGTCTGATGATTGATACTGCCGGTATATACTTGTCGGTTAAATTTACAGAGAGTGTTGAAACCGATACCTCAGGTGCATATTTATGCTCTTCAATGGATTTAATACCAGAGTTTAATTCTACCGGTTACTCAATTCTCATTAATAATAAAAGCATATTGAGTTTTGAAATGAACACTTCCTATTCTGCAGGAAGTGGAGGACATTTCAGGTATCAGTTTATGAAGAGCTATTGTTATGATACACAAAAACAAAAACGCCTTTTATGGAATGATGTTTTTATTCCAGGTTGCGATTCGATAATCAGAAAAATGGCGGACACTCTATTTGTTAGTAATGGTGGACACTTCTCTGAAGATGTGCCTGACTATATGAAAGCCAGTTTCGACACAACCAACTTTGGGTTAGATTCCACGAGCATCGTATTCTATTATTCTGAATATTACTCAGGATCTGTATCTTACACAATACCTGTCTCTATTCCTTACCGGAATGTAAAAAAATATATTCGTCCGCGCTACAGAAAAATGATAAAAAGATCAGTTCGTAGTTAGTAGTTTTCAGTTCGTAGTAATTATCCCATCTCCGAACTAAAAACTCCGAACTAATAACTTATTCGATCGCCTTCAGCTTAATCTCAAAGTGATGGCTCGTAATATTAAACTTCTTCCTCAGATAAAACCGATGCGCATCAAATCGCTGCACGCCTGAATCAAGGTGAAAAGAATAGCAACCTTCTTTTTTCGCCAGTTCCATCAGCCAGTCAATAATTTTTCCTCCAAATCCTTCGCTGCGATGTGATTCCATTGTGCTCAGATCGTCGAGGTAAATGCTCTTTCCGCGATGAAGCATTTCACAAATACGGAATCCGCCTACCGCAGGAACTTTTCCGTCCGTTTGCACATACACCAGCTGAAATCCGCCGCTCATTAACCTTCGCACGCGCGGTACAAAATCTTCTGAAGTAAGGAACGGACGAAGTTCTTGCATAGCAGGAAAGCAAGAGTTAATTTCTTCGTCGGTAACAGCAAGTTGAATCTTCATAAGACTTGTGGCTATCCTTTCATTTTTGCATTCGCATCCATCAGCCATATTAATTCTTTAAGGAAATATGCAGCACGTTTTTCCGTTCCTTCTTTATCTTTCGGATGGCCTGATTCATCAAAAGCATCTTCCACTTTCGGAACGGGGAACATAGCAGGCGCAATCAACGCGTGAAGCTTCCATAAAGTAAATTGCAAAGACATTATCACCTGCGATCCTCCGAATGCTCCTGACGAAACAGTTGAAATTGCGATTGGCTTGTGATACCATTCGTCGCCAAGAAGATCAATCACATTTTTGATGCTTGCGGGATAACCGCCATTATATTCAGGTGTCACGATTATAATGCCGTCTGCTGATTCAATTTTATCGTGCAGCATCAGCATTTCTTCTGTCGGATTTTCCTGGTAACGAAGCCGTTCATTAAAAACGGGTAATTGTAATTCCGCGAGATCAAGGATTTCAGCCTGGCCCAGCTTTTTATCTTCTATGAAATTTTTAAAAAAAGTGGATACACGCGGGCTTTTTCTTCCCGTACGAATACTGGAAGAAATAATCAGAATATTTTTCATTGGATTTTAGTAGGACGGCTTAAAGATACCGCTAAAAGAGAGACAATCCGGCGCGTGTTCAAACCCGGTTTCTGACACTTCAATTTTTCCGTCGGTCCGCTTCATCAATGTAATGATCAGGATATTTTCGTTGTCATTAAAGTTCGAATTATCCTTGTAGGTGGCATTTGTTGCACTCGTGAATGTGGCTTTTCCACGAAAGCTTTCCTGGCACTCACCCTTTTTGCTTACAATCTCAAAAGTAATTTCTGTGGGTGTTTGCTCTTTTACATTCAACACTGTTCCGTATTCATTAACATAAGAGCCAACCCATGTATTTTTTCCGAAAGCATTTTTCGTCGACTGTTCCTGTGATTGAAAGCTGATCAAAAATGCAGCAATTAAAATTCCGATAACACATTTCATAGTCTTCAGTTTTAGTGGAGTTAAGTTACCACTAAGCAAAAGGGTACAGGAATATTATAGATTCATTGCGGAATAGCTTCGATGGATTGCCGGAAAATTCAATGTTTTAATACGATTTTGCCATTTTCCCAAATCCCCGCCAACATTAAAGAATCTTTGCGATGTAAGGCCAGAAAATAAGCACACCTGCAATTACCGAAGTGATCACTGCAATTAAAACCGCGCCCGCCGCAATATCTTTCAGCTTGCCAATCATTTCATTCCTGCCTGGAGAAATAAAATCAGCAAGCAACTCAATAGCCGAATTGAAAAGCTCCGCAACCAAAACAAAGCCGATCGCAAAAACAAGAAAAAGCCAGTCGGATTTTTGCAGATCAAAATAAAACCCCGCTGCAATAACACTTACAGCCGCGATAAGATGAATACGAAAATTATGTTCATGCACCAGGGCATGCCGCATTCCGTTAAATGCAAAGCGAAAAGAGCTTAGCCGTTTGCCGATGGAAAATTTCCGATGCTGTGATTTGTCTGGTTTCAATAGTTAAAATTACGAAGAAAACCAGAGAGGTCAATTCAACGCAGCTAACACGGGTTTGACGGATAAAAACGGTTTTTACATCAAAGACAAAAAGAGCTACTCTTTCAAGTAACTCTTTTGTAAGCTTTTTTACTGTCTCGGCTGAGCCGAGACCACTTTTTTTACTGCCGCTGCCGCTTTTTTTTCCTGCCGCCGCTGCTAATTTTTCCTGCCGCTGCCTTTTAGTTATTCAACATAACCGGCATCACCAGCATCAATGTATCTTCTCCATCCGCGCCATTATTCGAAGGAATCAATATCCCCGCACGGTTCGGCGCAGACATTTCAATCAACGCTTCGTCGCTGCCGATATTGGTCAGCATTTCTGCAAGGAATTTAGAATTGAAACCGATTTCCATATCGTCACCGGCGTAACCGCAGGTAAGACGTTCAGTCGCTTCATTGGAGAAATCAAGATCTTCAGCAGAAATATTTAATTCGCTTCCTGCAATTTTCAAACGAACCTGGTGAGTTGTTTTGTTCGCGAAGATCGAAACGCGACGAATGCTTCCGAGCAATCCGCTGGTGTCAACTGTGAGCTTATTCGGATTGTTTTTCGGAATAACAGCTTCGTAATTCGGATATTTTCCATCGATCAGGCGGCAAACCAAAGTTGAACCAACCGATCCATCGGGAGCAATTCCCCATGAAAAACGTGAATTTGTGGCATTGTATTCAACTCTGACAATACCTTCAACGCTGCCTAAAATATTTTTCAGCAGGTTGAGTGGTTTGCGTGGCAGAATGAAAGAAGCATTGCCCGTTGCTTTAATATCGCTGCGACGGTAACGCACTAATTTGTGCGCGTCGGTTGCTACGAATGTGGTGCCTTCCGGAGAGAATTGAACGAAAACGCCTGACATCACAGGACGCAGCTCGTCGTTTCCGGCGGCAAATAATGTTTTAGAAATAGCGCGGCTGAGCACAGAAGCTTCCATATCAATCGAAGATCCGCCTTCTACAACCGGAGCTTTCGGGAATTCATCGCCGTTCTGGCCGGTGATTTTGTATTTTCCGTAATCGGAAGAAATTTCGATGGCAAAACGCTTCTTGTCAACCGAAAAAGTAAGCGGCTGCTCAGGAAAAGTTTTAAGCGTATCAATAAGCAGCTTTGCAGGCACAGCCACATTTCCAGAATCTTTAGACTCCACATTCAGCTGTGTAGAAACGGTTGTTTCCAGGTCTGATGCTGAAATGCTCAATGAACCTTTGTCAATTTCGAAAAGGAAATTATCAAGGATCGGCAGGGTGTTGCTGGAATTGAGCACACCGCTGAGCATTTGAATTTGTTTAAGAAGTGAAGAGCTGGATACGATGAATTTCATAGAGGAAAGTGTAAATGTCGGTTAACGTGCAAAATTATTCCTTTTGAGGCCGGTGAGAGGGGGAATAATTGTAATTATTGAACAACTTTTTAACAGCCACAAAACAGCAAACCGCATTAAAGCCGGAGAATAAAGAAATGCCTCAGGTTAATGAGTTGAGTATGAAAGGGGTTCTGAAATTCCTTCTGAAAAGCGGAAAAGTTTTATGAACAATCCTCGCGCCTTATTTTACGGTTTTTTAGCCGGATTTCGTTTCTGTGGGGCAAAATAATCAGGCGTCGGGAGGAGTTTGCCAAAGACATAATACTGCACGATCACAAAATCTCCTGTCGATTCAAGCCGGCCGTACATTTTATCAGGATCGTAAAAAGGCGGTTTGTCAGCCGTCGTATCATCCGGGGCAAAACCATCATTCTTCTTAAGATACATTTTGATCTCGTTCTTTTTATTCGCCCCGTCAGTCACCGTGATGATATGTGCCGGTGGAGTCGCAAGAACGGAATCAATAAATGCTTTTGGAAGATCACTTGCAAAATTCTCAAAGCCGATATTTCCGAAATACGAAACATATTGCTTGAGCGCGATCGTGTCGAACGGAAGTGCGGAACCGGCCATAGTCTGCAGGCTGAAAACATTTTTTCCCTGCGATTGTGTGATGGTAAATGAATTCGCAGGATCGCCGCCATGCTGAACGGTGATGGTGTGAATGTCGGGAACGAAATAATGAAAGGCTGTCCGGTCGCGCCATTCGCCGGGATTAGTGAAATAGCGGGTGGTAAGATATCCGTTGAATCCCTTTATTTCCATAATGAAAGGCGCAGAGGAATTCTCAATATTATCAGGATCGGAAATATCAGAAAGCAGCATGAACGTGCCGGTCATATCCGGTGTTTCGGACCCGACATAATATTGTTTTATAAGCTTATCACCGGCATAGATTTTACATTTTGTGGCGCCGGTAGCAAGCTGCTTGATCACGTTATCCCGCATTTTCAAACCCACCGGTTCGCGTACAGAAAGATCATGCATAGTAACCAGCAGTGTTCTGATCGCATCAGGCCGGGCATAATAAGTTCCGTTCACCTTCCAGCGTCCTTCGTTTTCCCTGGTCAGCGTAACTTGTTTGTTGCTTTTGTCAATAAGAAAAATTTTGCTGACAGAAGCAGTATCGCTGACGGCGAAATCTTTTATTTCAGTTTTTATCGTGCTATTTCCGGAACGGCTGATGAGCCAGAAAGTAAGTCCGCCAAGTAAAAGCGCGATAACAAGAGTAATTGTATTACGATTCATAACTGATGTTCAAAATTCATCCTCCGTGGCGGACAAAATTCAAATTGAAATCTTGTCCTGTTGGCAGGAATGGTTACCGGGGATATTGTAGTCTGGCAAATATCGTAATTGAAACGCATAAGAAGCAGCAAAACTTTCTTTCGGGCGCAATTACTCCTTATCTGGTCGCTAAAATGCGATGGGCGGAGGCTTACTGTACTTTCCTGCGACTCCCGCTCCTTCACCTGCTGCTCCCTTTTCCTGCCACTGCCGCTCCTTTCACCTGCCGCTCCTTTCACCTGCCACTGCCGCTCCTTTTTCCTGCCACTGCTACTTTATTGCTGTTGCTTTTCCTTTTTAAATTGTCCGATCAATAAATGCCGGAAACGAATTAATAATCCCAGCACGATCACGATGCCTGCTTTCAGAAAGAATGCCGTTTTAACCGGCGCAATCATGTACAAAATAAATACCGGCGCACTAAGGATCAATATCCAGATCACCATTCTTACCATAGGAGAAACCGGCTCACCCTGCGCGTATGTTCTTCTTCTTAACCAGAAGCTGAGCAAACCAATGAAGATCATATACGCTACCGGACCAAGCGTATTGATAAGCTGCCATTTCAAACGATGTTCTTTTATTTTTGTGCGTTCGAGCAGGCGAAGTGTTACGTCACGTGAACGAACAGAAAGCAATCCTTTATCGTCGAGCAGGTAATTCACGCAATTCAAGAGGAATGTTTTATTCGCATAAAGCTCACGGTTCATCCTGTTGAGCCTGTCCATGCCGAGCGGAAGCACTTGTCCTTTATAAACCAGGTTGGCAGCCACATCGCCATCACCAACCACAATCACTTTCGATTCCCTGTAGCGTTCCTTAAATCCGATGAGCGGGCTGTTTTTAATCGTGTCGGGCAAAAATTTATTCTTGTAATACGATTCAAAGGTTCCTTCAAGCAAAACGGCTACAGGTTCATTCGGCTTATTAAAATCTCTCGGATTACGGGGAAGCATGGCCATTTGCAAAGCGATGCGTGTAGGAGTGCGCAGGAAACGCGATTTGTCTGAAGCGCGGAGCAGGATCGTTTTTTTAATATTGGCAGTGGTGCTCACGGTATCCACGGTGCTCAGGAAATCAAATTTTATACGGTCAAGGTTTTTGACGATAGGGTGCGTTTCACGAGGTAAAATAGTCGGTGAAAAATACCAGGGCACTGCCATAAATTGATTTTGTTGTCCGGGCGCAGGTAAAGCAAGATTCGCGCAATTCAGATCATCCACGATAGTAGAATTCATCCGTGCTCCATAACGGAATGTGAGTTCCTCAAGTCCAAGCGTACGCGGCAGCCCGATAGTCATTCCTGTCACCGCAAGACTATCCATGTTCGTATTTACGGGATCGACAAGGAATAATGCTTTGCCACCGTAAATAATAAACTGGTCGAGAATAAATAATTCATTCGGGGTGTAAGAAGAGTCGGGACTTGCAACAATGATTGCATTGTATTTATTCGCGATCTGGTTTGCCTGCTGCATGGTATCGCGGAACGCATTGAGGTTGCCGTTGAAATCGACGTAATCCACCTGGTAATATTCGCGCAGGCTTTTCACAAGATCGCCGATCTGGAGTGTATCATGCTCACCATGGCCTTGAGTGATGGCGATCTTTGGTCTGAATTTCATTTGCAGCTTGCGCACTGCATTGGAAAGCTCATATTCCAAACCTTCCACTGCGTGATTCAGCTGGATTTCATTCGGCTTCAGATTATTGGTTCCCATCAGCGGAACAGGCACCTCGTTCATGTGATAGCTTGCCGTTGCCCATGGAAAAAGATCCACCTGCACATCTGTTCCATTGTCATCCGTAAACGTGATGGATTGTTTTAATATTCCCTTTGTGCGCAGCTGATCATGAAAATCTTTTCTTCCTTTTGGATCCGCATTTTCGTTTGGATCAACAAATTCATACTGAATATTATCGCCGGCATACGCGCGGAATTCATCGAGCATGATCTTTGTTTCATCGCGCAGTCGTTTGAAATCGCCGGCGCCTTGCGGGAATTCGCCTTCAAGATAGATCTTGAAATAGATAATATCATCCAGCTTGCCGAGCATTTCTTTTGTGCTTGGCGTAAGCGTGTATTTTTTTTCTGCCGTAAGATCGACGCGGGTAAATGCATATTGAGAAAGCACATTCACGATCACGACAATAAGCAGCCCCAGGAGGAGGTTGATCAGGTCGGATTGTTTTTTGGACTTCTTCGTTACCATTTTCTGCTTTGAAGCACTGTTTTGGTCAGCAATAAGAAAAACGCATTGAAGCTTAAAAAATAAACGACATCGCGCGAATCGATCACACCGCGTGCAAGTGAATTATAATGCTGGTTTATTCCCATCGCCTGGATAAACGTATCTCCTTTTCCGAATAATGAAAGCGAGCTGATCTGCTCAAAACCGGTGTAGCAGAAAAAGCAAAGCGCCAGTGAAAGAATAAAAGAGATGATCTGGTTGTCGGTGGTCGATGAAGAAAAAATGCCGATTGATACGAATGAAGAGCCGAGCAATAATAATCCGGCATACGAACCCCATGTTGCGCCGGAATCAATATTTCCCGCAGGCGCCCCGAGTTTGTAAACGCTGTAGTAATAAAGCAGAGTAGGCACAAGCGCAATAAATACAAGTGTAAGCCCGGCGCCGTATTTGGCAATAATGATCTGGAAATCGGTGAGCGGGCGTGTAAGCAGCAGCTCGATGGTCCCTGTTTTTTTTTCATCAGCAAACGAACGCATGGTGATGGCCGGAATAAGAAAAAGGAAAACCCATGGTGCAATGGAGAACAGCGTGTCAATATTGGAGTAACCCGCATCAAGCACGTTCGTGTCACCTTTAATGATCCACATGAACAGGCTGATCGCAAGCAGAAACACCACAATTACGATGTACCCGATGAGGGAACTAAGGAAGCTGCGGATTTCTTTTACAAAAAGTGAATACATAGAATTCGTCGGGGGACGTTTGCCTTCAAAACAACAGTCTTTAAACAGGCAGGTCAAAAATAACGGATAAACAGTCCCGAGATTTCATTTGACCCAAACCTTTTTAACATCCTTTTGCACAAAACTCAACAGGAGGAAAAATTATTGCGAGAAAAAAGCGGCGGGCAAGGAGCGGCGGCGGCAGTCAAAAAAGGGGAATTAATGACCGGGTGATCTGGTGACTGGGTGATTGAAAAAGTTTTGTGCGAATGACTTGTGGGGTAATCACCCAGTCACCAGATCACCCGGTGCCAAGCCTCTTTTTTCTATCTTCACCAGCTCCGAAGGAGTCCTTCGGACCAATTCATATACGTATGCTTGTTTTAAAATTCGGTGGAACATCAGTAGGAAGTCCTGAGCGGATGAAATCGTTGACTGGTTTGATTGTAAACGATCAGCCGAAAATAGTCGTGCTTTCCGCTATGTCGGGCACTACAAATAATCTGCTGGAGATTGCGAATGCGCTTTATGCAAAGGAAAACGATAATGCGAGAAAATTGATCGGCATCCTGGAAGAGAAATACAGGAAAGTGGTGGCAGAACTTTTTTCATCGGAAGAAGCGAAGAAAAAAGGAAACGAGCTTGTAAGTGAACATTTCGAATACCTGCAAAGCTTCACCATCGATCTGTTTACCGCCAATGAAGAAAAAGCCATTCTCGCGCAGGGTGAATTGCTGAGTACGGCAT
>JALYQL010000254.1 GCA_030855855.1 Bacteroidota bacterium
GATGAACAAACAAAAACTTCAGCTTTTTTTGGCTCTGAATATTTTTGGAATATTCGCTTTCTTTCGACGATTTTTTTCCTGCGGACCAATTTTTTATTCTGAAATTGGAGTTGTTAAGGATTGACTAAATAGAATATTTTTTGTTGCACTGATATTCGTGACAAAAATATCTTTTGCTCAAAAACTGTTGTTGCAGGCCCCGATGACACAATTTGTCCCGGCGGTTCCGCGACTCTAACTGCAACGGTCACCACGGTGCCGGGAGGAAATAACGGAACTTCGCTTACACTGGGCGATGATCAGTGGTCGGGCGTTATTCCACTCGGATTTTCATTTGACTTTTTCGGGACCACTTATACCAATATCGTGGTTGGTTCCAATAATATTCTCACATTCGACGCCAGCCAGGCCGGCGGTTATTGTCAATGGCCTATCGGGGCTGCTATTCCATCCAATACTAATCCTATGAACAGCATTATGTGTCCGTGGGAAGATCTTCTTCCGCCGCAGGGAGGCAGCCAGCTATATGCAACTATCGGAACTGCACCTAACCGGATTTTTGTCGTTTCTTATTGTTCGGTTCCAATGTTTTCGTGCATCACTACACCGTTTACAGGTTGCGTGCTGCTTTATGAAACCACAAATGTTATTGAAACACATTTTGCCAATAAATTTCTATGCGCCAACTGGAATGGCGGCGCTGCAATTCATGGCATACAAAATGCGACCGGAACAGTTGCTTACGCAGTGGCCGGAAGAAATTACCCGACACAATGGACTGCAACAAATGACGGATACCGGTTTACCCCAACCGGCCCTGCAACATACTCCATGGCAGCAATTCCTTATGCCCCTATCATTCTCAATGCTCCTGTATCTGCTTTAAACTGGTACAACGGCTCTCAATTCGTTGGCACAGGCAGCCCCATCACTGTTTCACCGAACGTAACGACCCAATATGTCGCGATACTTGGCAGCTGCAGTGGAACCGCTTCTGATACTGTAAATGTGGTAGTGCAGATACTTACAGTTGATGCAGGCCCCGATGATACTATTTGCCCAGGATGGCCCTCTCAGCTCACCGCCACAAGTCTTGATCCTATCAGCAGCTGGACATGGTCGCCCACTACCGGCTTAAATAATCCGAATATTTTTAATCCCATTGCCAGTCCTACAGTCACCACAACATATACAGTGACGGGCAGCAATGGAAACTGCACGACTTCGGATGATGTAACCATTGTGGTAAATACCAGCAGCCTGACTTATACCTCGGCTCAGACTAACTCCACATGCAATACCATTTGTGATGGTACGGCAACAGTTACTGTTTCCAGCGCAAATGGTCCTTTTACGTATACATGGGCGCCCTCAGGTGGCTCAGCACCCACGGCCACCAATTTATGTCCGGGCACTTATAGCTGCACAATTGCCGGCCAGCTGGGTTGTAGTGTAATACAAACCTTTGTAATCACACAACCGCCTCCACTTACAGTTGCCATGAGCACGGTCGCCGCTGATTGTGATGCCCCCAATGGAACTGCCACTGCAACTCCTACGGGGGGAACCGGGCCGTATTCCTATTTGTGGAGCAATGGCGATACTTTACAAACTACCACCAACCTTTCGGTGGGAACATACGGCGTTGTAATAACCGATGCAAATGGCTGCTCACAGACACAGACAATTTCCGTTTTCCAGGCAAGTCCGCCCGTTGCAACATTAACTGCTGTTCCTCCCGGATTTATTCTCGGCGGAAACTCGCAGCTGACTGCCGGCGGTGGAAATTCCTATCAGTGGTCGCCGGTTACAGACCTGAGCTGTTCCAATTGCCCGAACCCGGTTGCCACCTCGCAGCAAACCACTACTTATTGCGTGCTCGTAACTGATACAACTATCGGGTGCAGCGATTCTATCTGCATTACGATCGATGTTGAAATCCCTTGCAACAGCGGCGGACTGGAAAAATTAATGCCGAATGCGTTTTCACCGAACAATGACGGCAATAACGATAAATTCTGCATTCCGGCCAACGTGTGCATTCTTACTTTCGAGCTGAAAATATATGATCGTTGGGGTGAAAAAGTTTTTGAAACCAATTCGATGACAGAATGCTGGGATGGATATTACAAAGGCGAGCCGCTGAATTCAGGAGTGTATGCTTATTACTTCGATGCGGCGCTTACTACCGGAGATAAATATCATCAGCAGGGAACTATCAGCCTGATTAAATAGACGTTGACATGAGGGTTTTTCTGTTAAGCATTTTTTTTGGCTGTGTTGCGTGCGTATCCTGTTATGCACAGGATATCCATTTTACGCAATACACAGCGGCGCCCATGCTGCTCAATCCTGCACTTACAGCATCGTGGAAAGATGTTGAATTTACACTTCAGCAAAAGCAACAATGGCAGACGGTGGATGCATACAGCACTTCCGGACTGAGCTTTGAGATAAAAGCAAGCAGGTTCAATTGGGAAAAAATGGACCGCATGACTGCGAATTATAAAAAGAAGCTGATGAAAGGGCTCGCATTTGGTCTTTATGCATATTCCGATAAAGCCGGTGATGCCAGCTTCAGAACAAATAATATCGAGCTGGGAATTGCTTACCACGCACGCATTGACGATTTCCATGCGATTTCGGGAGGGCTTTTGGGAGGGATAATTCAAAGCAGCATTGCCGCAGATAAGCTCAGGTTTAATAATCAATACGGCAACAATGGTTTTGATCCTGCCATTGCATCTAATGAAAGTATTGATGGCTCACGCGTGCGTGCCGATCTGGGAATGGGTGTGCTCTGGACTTACGGTAAAACAAACCGCACGATTTCTTCCAATGACGAAACGAATATTCATGCCGGTATTTCTGTCATGCATCTCAACCGGCCTGACCGCTCTTTTATTTCAGGAGACGACCGTTTGAACATGCGGTTTACTGTTCATTCGGCTGCAACGCTGAAGATCAGCAATACCAACCTGGCTTTGTCTCCCTCACTTTTGTTTATGAAGCAAGGCAAGCAAAAAGAAATGACCGCCGGAATGCTTTTAAGATTGGACATGAAAGAAAGCTCGAAGATTACCGGGTTTAAAAAATCATCCACAGTAGTGATGGGATGTTATTACCGCCACAAAGACGCCATCGCTCCTTATTTCGGGTTTGAATTTTCTTCGTATTCTTTCGGATTCAGCTATGATATCAATACATCGAACCTGAATTCCATCACCAAAGGAAAAGGCGGTATTGAAATTATGCTCCGCCTTTCTAATCCGAATGCGTTCATGTACCAGAACAAAGCTTCGTTTGATTAGGATGTTTGAAGAATTTTAAAAAGATGGTTCTACTTCACGGTGGTTGACAAGATCAGGATGATGTTCGCGTAGAAAGCGGCTCATTTTAGTAAAGGATGTGTTGATGCCACTTGAAATTGTCAGATCACCGGTTTCTTTACTGTGAAACCGGATACAGATCCTGTTACTACTTTTTCTACTTCTTGTGGAGCCTGAAAAAAACACTTCGTAAGAACTGCGGTTATCTTCATCAATAGTGATCTGCGAAACCTGTGCGATGTTAAAAGCAGTTTCTCTTTGCGTGATAATTTGTTTTACGATGAAACCATCTCCATAAGCAGTGATGATCTTTAAATTAACCGTTAAGATGAGACCGATAACAGCGAAAATAAGCCCGGGGTAATTCAGGTCATCAGTAGAATTATTTCCACTCAACAGCGGATTGATAAACATCCACGTGCCTGTTATTAGGAAAAACAGTATCAAAAATACAGGTCCGATTCCCGGATAACTTTTTACCATTATAATTCGCAATTCAATTTAAAACAAAACTGCATTTTACTTTTTTGAATTCCATTTATACTGATCTATCTTCTCTCCTTTTTCTGAATCGCGGATCAATGTTTCCAGCCGTTTCAGCTTTGTGCTTTCCTGCTTCGCGCTCATGATCCACCAGGTTACTGTGCTTTGATAGCCTGGCGCCGATTTTTTAAACCAGGTCCATGCTTTTTTATTGGCTTTGAATTTTTTCTCGTAAGCCGGATCAAGCGCGATATTCTTTTGCTCGAAAGCGTAGATGCCTGATTTGTTTTCCTTGCGCGCATCGTGTGCTGCCAATCCGGCCGGCATCATCAGTCCTGCTTTAGTCAGCTCTTTCACGCGGTTGAGATTGACATTGCTCCAGATACTCGTCTTCTTTCTCGGGTAAAACGAATTTTATAACTGACTTCGTCAATGCTTTTTCGCAATCCGTCAATCCATCCGAAACACAAAGCCTCGTCGACAGATTCAGGCCATGTGATGGATTTTTTCCCTGACGAAGTTTTGTAATATCCCACCCAAAGCTCTTCTTTCTTCGCATGATTTTTTTCCAGCCACTTCCGGTAATCAGCAGGTGTTTTGAAAAATGTAATGTTGGGATCGTTGCTGTTTATTGCCATTGCGCTTATTTTTTGCTTCATTCAAATTTACCAGGAATCAAATACCAATCTTCGCAAGCCACGGCAATTTCTTCATTACTTTTTCCCTGTCAATCAGCATCAGCATCGCGATGAAAAGGAACGGCTGGGCTGCAATACGATAACGGACCAGCGCGCCGAGAACAGGTGTTGTTAATCCGATAACGAGCAATAATAGAAGTGAAAACGAAATGCAGAATCCAAAGATCTCCGGATTAGAAATTTTCCCCCGAAAACAAACGATCAGCACAAGCATCGCGATGAAAAGCAAGTTTTCTAACGCAGGTAAAAGGAATATCGGATTTTTTGCTTCCCAGATAAAAGGCCGCAGCAGCACATTGAAAAACGATTGCGGAGTTTCTTTTACAAACGATTTCAGATCGGGATGAAGAAAATGCATATTCAGCAGGCTGCCCGCTCTCGGAATATCGGTTACTAATTTATACGTTGAAGTGTCGCGGTTGTTTTTTACAAATACAGTATCGCGGAACCCGGATAAATACGAACGGTAATAAAAATCAACGCCGGGCCGGATACGATAAAGTGAATCAGTTGTCTTTATAAGATCTTCCCTGTGATCGTCTGCGATAAAAACTTCTACAGAATCATTGATAAGCGCAATTCCACCGGCAGACATTTTCAGGAATTCATTTTGCTTATTCGCCAGCAAACGTAAAGGCTCCCGCTCGGGTGCAATCCACCGCAGTGAAAGCGAACAGCCTAAAAATAAAATGAGTACGAGCGGGAATTTTGTAAATGCATATTTCCTGTTTTTTATCACAAGAAGCGTTGCGATGAGTGGTGGAATTACACCGACAATCACGTAAAATTTCGAGAACAGCAACAGTGTAGCCCCAAGCAACAGCAAAACAATCCGCCACCATTTTTTGTCATCCATAAAACGAAATGAATGATAGACGAGCAGTCCGAGCCCGAAGATCATCAGTCCTTCTTTCATCACGCCTGAGCTCCAGAACATCAGGGAAGGAAGAAGGAAAATAATTCCCGCCGCCGCGCCGCGCCATTGTCTCAACACAGGAAAAATAATTTTATAAATGCAGCATAAGCCAATAAAAGAAAGGAAAGACATGATAAGTGAATGCGTGAAATAATTCCCCATCGAGATCAGCCGCACCACTGCATTGAAGCGAATGACAATATGTGCATCGTTCAATAAATTATTATCAAACAAGCGGTACCAGTAATTCATTTCCTGGTAATATTTTCCTTCAATCTCCGGCGTATGATCGCCGATGCCGCTCACCATCCTGAAATAATCACCCGGGTGCGAATGAATCGCGTCGAACATGATCTTGCTGTCGTCGAAATATTTCCAGATGTCTGAATTTGCGCGGTCGGTATAATAATAAGTGTACACGGCCCACAACGCAATACCGGCAAGGAGCTTGAAACCGAAAAAAAGTGATGGCGTCCATTTCCCTAAACCTTCAAGCTGAAAAAATTTCAGCCGGTGTACGAGGAAAAATATAATGGCGGTATAAATGACCAGCAGCACAGGGGACATCCTGCCAAATTAAGGGAAATTTCGGTGCGATTTTCTTAAACATTAAGACAAACTGATTAAACAGTTCACTCGTTCTCAATGCAGCTGGTGGTTTGTTTGCAGGTTCAAAACGTAAGCAAGCACAGCCATTCGCAAAATGATCATCAGCAATAGAAATCCAAATGTGATGAGCGACACTGGCGAAGAAAGTTCTTTACGGAAGCGGAAAAAAATGGCCAGCGAATACCCAATCATTCCAATCAGCAAAATGCCCGTAGTAAAGATCACTGCCGGGGAATGAAAAAATAGAAATGCAAGTGAAAGCGCAGTAAATAAAAATTGCTGTAGCAAGCGAATCCTCAGATCGAAGCCGGAAGGAATTCTGGCCTCCTGATCCGGTGTAACATAACGCGAAATAATAGCGAGAAACTCGTCCTGCTTTTCAAGATTTGATAAAGCGAGCACAGGCTTTTTGGTATTCAGCGAATAGATAAAGATCACGTTTTCCGATTGGCGTTGGACCCGGGAAATGTCGCCGAGTTTGATCTTCAACGTCGTTTTAGCAGTCATTGTGCATTGGAGTTCTTCGGGAGTGATCAGCACAGTGGTTTTTTGTACACGTTGCCTGGCACCGGTGATGCTTGCTATTCCTGTTGCAACAAACGTAAAAGTCAGGATATAATGGATCATGGTAAGATCCTGCGGAAACCTGCGCTCCGTCATAAAAAGTAACACAAACACAATCAACACGCTGAAAACGTAAACCAACAGCCGCAGAATTCCTTCAAGAGTAGCCTTTTGTATAGCCTGGGGTAGAAACCGGAATTCCTGGAACATTTGATTGGGGTTTAAATCCAAAAGTACGTAATCCCTTATCGCCAGTGGTATCGGATGTAACACCCAACAACACTTGTGATGCCGCGTACTACACCCGACACTTTGAATAGTGAAAAACACTCCAGTTTTTGTTGATAATTCCCATATTTCATAGCCCTCTTCTGCGTAATTTTGCACCCTCTGAATGAATTCCTTCAAAGCAAAAAAATAAGCCTCATGCCAACTTCTTCCACGGAAACACTCACTACTGTAGAAACTGCCAAAGAACTCGGATTACTTCCCGAAGAATTTGAAAAAATAAAAGAAGTCCTCGGCCGCACACCGAATTTTACCGAGCTCAGCATTTACTCGGTAATGTGGTCGGAGCATTGCTCGTATAAAAACTCCATTTCCTGGCTCAAAACATTGCCTAAAGAAGGTCCGCACATGCTGGCCAAAGCAGGTGAAGAAAATGCCGGACTCATCGATATCGGTGACGGACTGGCTTGCGCATTTAAGATCGAATCGCATAACCATCCTTCCGCACTTGAGCCGTATCAAGGTGCTGCAACTGGTGTCGGCGGAATTAACCGCGATATTTTCACTATGGGCGCACGTCCGATCGCGCAGCTGAATTCGTTGCGTTTCGGCGATCCTAAATTGGAAAAAACAAAATGGCTCGTGCGCGGTGTTGTGAAAGGCATCGGCGATTATGGAAACGCGTTCGGAATTCCTACCGTCGGCGGCGAAGTTTTTTTTGACGAATGTTACAATGTAAATCCATTGGTGAATGCGATGTCTGTTGGAATGGTGAAGATCGGTGAAACGGTTTCTGCTACTTCGCATGGCGTGGGAAATCCTGTTTTTATTGTCGGTTCATCCACAGGAAAAGACGGAATTCACGGAGCGGCATTCGCTTCAAAAGATATTACTGAAGATTCAGCGAAAGATCTTCCTGCAGTACAGGTGGGAGATCCGTTCCAGGAAAAATTATTGCTCGAAGCATCGCTTGAAGTAAT
Organism: Bacteroidota bacterium; assembly: GCA_030855855.1. Taxonomy (GTDB): domain Bacteria; phylum Bacteroidota; class Bacteroidia; order Palsa-965; family Palsa-965. The sequence continues at coordinate 7,808 of JALYQL010000254.1, forward strand.
AAAAACAGGCGCGGTTGTCGGAATGCAGGATATGGGTGCGGCAGGAATTACCTGCTCAACTTCTGAAATGTCGGCGAAAGGTGAAAGCGGGATGAAAGTCTGGCTCGATAAAGTTCCTACACGCCAGGAAAATATGAAAGCATGGGAAATCCTTCTTTCCGAATCGCAGGAGCGTATGCTGGTGGTAGTGAAGAAAGGCCAGGAAGATAAAGTGCAGAAAGTTTTTGATAAATGGGATTTGAATTGTGTGCAGATTGGTGAAGTGACGGATGGAGGAAAATTAGAATATTACATGCACGGTGAACTGGTAGCCGAAATTCCTGCTGAGTCGTTAGTGCTTGGCGGAGGCGCTCCGATTTACACACGTGAATACAAAGAGCCTGCTTATTTTGCTGAAGCGAAAAAATTCAAAATAGATTCCGTTCCTGTTCCGACAGATCTGAAAGGCATCGCGAAAAAATTAGCGTCACACCCGAACATTGCTTCTAAACGTTGGGTTTATAATCAATACGATTCGATGGTGGGCACCATTAACATGAGCACGAATGGTCCTTCTGATGCAGCGATCGTAAATCTGAAAGGAACGAATACTGCGCTGGCATTAAAAGTTGATTGTAATGCACGTTATGTCAATGCAGATCCTGAACAAGGTTGTGCGATCGCGGTTTCTGAAGCGGCGCGCAATATTGTTTGTTCCGGCGGCGAACCTTCAGCGATCACGAATTGCCTGAACTTCGGAAATCCATACAATCCGGAAGTGTACTGGCAATTTGTCGGCGCGATAAAAGGAATGGGAAAAGCGTGCGAGAAATTCAAAACTCCGGTCACAGGCGGAAACGTCAGCTTCTACAATCAGTCTTCGTATGAAGGTCCCGTTTTCCCCACACCAACCATCGGCATGCTCGGAATTGTGCGCGATAAAAAGCACGTCACCACGATCGGGTTCAAAAACGAAGGCGACACAATCTTTCTTTTAGGCCGCTCCCGCAACGATATCAATTCATCCGAATATGCTTATTCCATTTGCGGCGTAAAAATTTCTCCCGCTCCTGATTTTGATCTCGACGAAGAACTTACACTGCAGCAAACACTTTTAGCTGCCATCCGTGCCGGATTAATTTCTTCCGCTCACGATTGCGCCGATGGTGGATTGTTTATCACGCTGCTGGAATCATCCATGCACAAAGGATTGGGAGTTGAAATTTCTTCCGACGCAACAGTGCGCAAAGACGCATTCCTCTTCGGCGAAGCACAAAGCCGCGTAGTGATCAGCGTAGCACCAGGAAAAGAAGCAGAGCTGATAAAACATCTTGAAAAATCCGGATTAGCATTTTCGAAGCTGGGAAGTGTAAAAGGAAAAAATCTTGTAATCGACGGAGAAGATTTCGGTGGAGTAGAAGAGTACAAAGTTTCTTATGATACTACGATTGAGAAGATGATGGGTAATTGATTACCAATTACCTTATTACCAATTACCAATGGAAAAAAGGGTAATTGGGAAAATAGGAAATTGGGATGCGCTTTAATCCTTGAAAATTTTATCCGTGTAATCTGCGTAATCTGTGGCGGAAAGAAAGTTGCCACAGATTGCGCAGATTACGCGGATAAAAAACAAACCACCCTTACTATTTCTTTTTCTGAATACAAAAAGGCGGACAACTTGTCCGCCTTTCTTTTACCTATGGCTTTTACCCATTTTCCATTTTTCTGGTTTCCAATTTCCAATTCCTACTTCTTCCTGATCAACTGCACAAAACCGCTCTCATCATAAATTTTACCCTGGAAGTCGATCATGTATGCGGTGTAATAGTATACTCCATCCACAGCGTCATTTCCATTTAATGCTTGTCCGTTCCAATATCCTGCTGGATTATCCCATTCGTACATTAATTCTCCCCAGCGATTGTAAATTTTACAGCGGACAGTTTCCATTCCCATGTTGGTGATCAGAAATCCGTCGTTAACGCCATCCTGGTCAGGAGTGAAAATATTCGGAATGGAATAATAAACATTATTGATCTCCACACAAACAGAGGCAGTGTCGATACAATTAAAGCTATTGGTAACTGCGAGCGTAGCACAATATGAACCAACATTTGCGGCAGTTATCGGAACACATGGCGATTGAAGTGTGGAAGTGCTTACTCCATTTAAATCCCAGAACCAGCTCGTTACGTTTGAAGGACCGGTGAAGCAGATCTGGCTTCCGGGGCCGCTTAGTGTCAGTACGCCATTTACAGCATTTGAAGTAAATGCTGCGGAAGGAGATGGGTTCAGGCTGACAGTGCTCGTTGCAGTAGTGGTGCAGGAGCCGGCATCGGTTATCGTCACTGTGTAAGTGGTGCTGGAAGTAACAAGAACCGATTGCGTCTGCGAATTTGGATTTGGCCCGCCCGACCATACATATGTGTAAGGCGGAATTCCACCGCTTCCGTTTGCTGTAATCGTGCCGGATTGTCCGGGACAAACAGAATCTCCCGAAGCCGTAAGGATCAGTGCGGGTGGTTGTGTAACTG
>JALYQL010000261.1 GCA_030855855.1 Bacteroidota bacterium
GCTACAGGCTGCCCGTTCTGCATGACGATGATGACAGACGGCGTGAAGCATTTCAATAAAGAAGATAAGACGAAAGTGCTGGATGTTGCCGAGCTGATTGCGGGCGCGATGGATCTTTAATCTGCCAGGGCAACATCAGGCTTATTTTATCCTGCGCCGGAATTTTGAACTCTCGCCTGTTTTATTCTGACATTTTATTTTTCAAAATCATATTCTTCCCATTTCACCTTCTTTGCTAAAGCCGGTTCTTGCTTTTTAATGCGGAGAATGATGCTGTCGTTTCCGTTTTCTTCAAACTTATGATTGTGCAGATCGTATTTATATTTTGTAAATCCGATGCCGTCATAAATAACCGTGTCCTGACTGATTCGGTAAATGCCAACAGACTGCCTGTGTTCTGAAAAGTGAGCTTCAAAATTATCAGTGCTGCCTGCGTTCATTTCCCATGATGCCTGGAAGAAAAGAATTTCGGTAGCAGCTTTATTGCATTCCCAGAATGAAAGTTCGTTGAAATTTGTTACTGGCTGTAATGTAATTTCAGGATTAAAACGGATGTTGTAAAGCGTTCCTGAATAGCCCGAACCGCCGGATTCTTCTGTCAGGTTTACCAGGTAATGATCGGGAGAAGGATGAAAGAATCTTCCGATCGAATTGAATTTGATCAGTTCATAATACAACGTATCTGAAGTTGCATTTTCTACAATGCGGACAGTTATCGTAGATTTATTATCATTTCGCGAAGAACGATATTCATCATGAGTGAACATCAGCTGGTATGCTTTCCCCTGAATTTCCATTGGGTAAATCGTATCTCGTTCTGAATCCTCGTACAAATCGTCGATCGGGCCATCTGAATATTCTTCATTTACCAGCGTATCATCCGGCGGAATCTTGTAATTATTTTCCGGGCCGCAGGCTGCCAACAAAACAATCAGGAAATAAATGAGCGTGGCAGAAATGATTTTTTTCATTCTTTTCTTTTTAACTAAGATCCCTGATGCACTGTTCACGGATTGCCCATATTTCATCCGGCGATAACCTGGTTTTATTTTCTGCCAGCCATTTTGTAAGGTAATCCTTATGATAAGAAACTTTAAAGTCATTTACCTGGGTCGGCGCAATGATAAACTCTTCAATGAGCTCATTTATATAATTCGCCGGTTTAAAATCAGGTTTTGTAAAATCCATTATCTCGTTGTTGAATTTCAAATAGCAATGTGCTTCCGGAATGTAATCCAATTGATTTTCCTCTAACGTTTTTGCGATTGCCGGGGTATTTGTAGCATTCATTTTAAACAAACCAATCACCAGCTCTAATCCTTCGAAATTATTTTCATTGGCAAGCAATTTTAAAACACCGTGCTTCGTGCTACAGGTTCCGCAATTATCGGTGAAGACGGTGGAAAGGTCTGTTTTGTTTTTGTTGCGGTGGTAGGGGAGATGTTGTACAAATTCTGCAGCTTCGGTAAAGGTTTGAATATTCCTGTCAAGAAATTCTTTCGAGATTGGTCCGTCTGGTTTTATGTCGAAGCCTGGCTTGTTTTTCATTTGTGGCAAAACAACTTATTTCCGGTAGTTGTTATTCGTAATCCGGTTTCTTTTATCAGTTTGGAAATTTTTCTGTTGTAGCCCCGGACGGAAGTGCAAATAATTTGCTTTCTAAATTCATAGCTTTTACTTCAGTCGCAATACTTGTCATTGTAAATTGCGCGGTCTCGGTAATTGATTTAAGTGGCAATGAATTTGATTTCAATAAATAGTCATACCAATTACCAAACTTATGATTCACAAATAGTTTTGTGTCAACAGAAAAGCCTGAATTGAAATAATATTTTTGAATGCCGGATTTGCAGGTAAGAATTACTTCATCGCATTTATATCCTAACACTTCAGCTACGTTTTTATTCAGTTCAACTTTTAAAACTTCGTCTCCCTGGATGCTGCAATCATTCCAGAAAATCGTTTCTGAATTCGCCATTTTGTTATAAAGCTTGTTGTCCTTGTTTATGTATAGCTGCCATTCCAATAAACTTCCGTTAAAAGATGATCTGTAGTTTCCGTCTTTAATTAAATATTCCTGTGTCGTTCCCATCATCAGGTTCCATTGCTGGTCGGATACTTTCTCGTTCTTGCTGACGTATGAGTTTGAGTAAGTAATTTTCCCTTCAAATGTCTGTGCAAATGAAGTGAGTGTAAGAAGAAGAGATAAAATGAAAATAGCTAATAGTTTTTTCATGATTGTTTTTTATTTGCTGAAATATTATCAGGTTTTTGCAATGATAATTTCAGATTGTTTTTATTAATCATCCTGGGGCAAAAAGAATTCTATTTTTCTGCACTTAGGACAAAAATACAGATCAAACGCTTCCCTGTTTACGAATAGTTCAAACAGATCGCCCATAACACCGATCCTTGTTCCTTCATGAAATTTAAAAGGCCCCTTGTAAAGCATCGGTGTCTTGCATCGCAGGCAATCTGTTTTTAATCCCTCAGATTCTTCAGAAGACTCGGAAGTCACACGATTCAATTTTATTTTGTGATTACAATTCGGGCAATATTCCAAAGAAGGATCTACCCGTGCATTACAATAGATACACGTTTCAGTAAATTCTGTATTCTGCAATATTCTTTTTTCAGTGAAACTATATTGACAATTCCAACAGATTTCAAAAGTGTTTTCAGATTCTTCTTTACAATTTGGACAGCTTTTCATTTTTTTTCTATTACGCTTTTCTCCCAACCAAATCAAGGTTATTGTTGCGGAGAATTCACAATTATATTAACACCCCGAAAGTTACTCAAACCTCCCAAAAAACAAAAGGCAGAGAAAAAATCCCTGCCTCCTGTTTTACTCCTTTACTTTTTTCCTGCCGCTGCCGCTCCTTTCTCCAAAGGACCTGCCGCTTTTCTTTTACAACGGTTTCTGCTCCGGCACAACATCCACCCATTGTCCTGCCTTTCTCGCATTGATCGTATGATCATACATTGCTTCACAATAAAATGCAGGCAGGTAAAAATGTCCTGCATAAGTGGCATTCAATTGCAGCGTGTACGTTCTCGATTTCTGCGCTGGAATATAAAAATACGTGTACACACGATCATCGCGGATGTCCTGGTAATCGTACTGGTCGTTCGTCAATTGCGACGGACCATCTTCCATTCGTTCGTTGCGGATCTCCCAGCCGGACGGGAAAATCTGTGTGAGCGCCATCTCTCTGTATTCGCCGCGCACTCCCGGATTATAAATGGTGACCGACGCGAGGAAATCTGTGCCTTGTTCAATCTTCGACGGATCGAGCACACTTCCATTCATCGAAAGAAATTGAACAGTCATTCCGAGATTGCTTTCAGAATCCACTTCTTTGCCTGCTGCCGGAATGCCAGCGAGCACCATGCGGACAAACAAAGTATTTGTTCCGTTGTTTTTCACCATAGCTTTTCCGGATTTGGTGGAAGTTACTTTCATGTCAATGCTTGAAAGCGGCTCTTTACCATTGATCTTTCCGGAAATTTTATTGACGGTGTATTCGCAATTGATCCCGCCTGAAGTTTTATCGGCGCCGGAGAATTTGCACAACGCGATAAGACTATACGCAGTTGTCTGTGTGCTCATCCAGTAACCTTTTTTGTTCAGCGTTTCAGAAACAAGCTTCGCGATCGGCGCTGCTTTTACACGCATCGCACCGCCCATGATGCTCATCGTTTCAAGGATCATTGCTTCATCACGGTAATTGCTGCCGTAGCTGTAAGAAAGCTCCGTGTAAGCAGGAACTGTAGTGGTTAATCCTGCAACAATTTGTTTCGCGATCTCGCCTTGTCCTGCTAACTGGTATGCTGCCGCAAGTCTCCACTTCGCTGCGATGCTGAGTGTTTTTACTTCACGCAACCTGTTCATCGCGCCAAGCTCAGGCGCTTTTGCAAGTGCAAGCGTGTACAAACGATACGCCTGTATGAGATCATCATTGGAATAATAATAACGATCGTAACGCGGCGTCCAGCTGAGCGCACGTTCTTTCTGGAATTTTTTCCAGTTCTCAATTATACCGGCCGGTAATTCGAATCCTTTTATTTCGGCTTCCAGCAAAAAGTGTCCGGCATAATTACTTCCCCATTCGCTCGGGTAATTATCTCCCGGCCAGTAGCCGAGACCTCCCGATGTGGTCTGGAAATTTCTAAGACGTGCAATTCCTGCTTTGATATTTCCGTCAATCCGTTTTTTCTTCTGATCATCGAGCGGCATCAGGTCGGTGAGGAAAAGCTGCGGGAAAACAGATGAAGTAGTTTGCTCTACACAACCGTGCGGATACGCGATCAGGTAATTCAATCGTTCGCCTAAATTGAGCGGCGGAATAGTGCTGATCTCCAATGTACCGGTATTCGTTCCGTTCACACCGATAGGAGTGAAATCGGATGTCCAGCTTTTGCCGGGATCAAGCACCGCTTCATACGCGTCCGTCATCATCGTATTCGGATTACGCACGTCGAGCTCGATGTTATATTCTGCGCGTTCGCCACCACCGGTCGCGACAACTTTCACGGTTCCTAATCCTGCAGCGTCTGAGACATGCAAACGGAACGTCACAATATTATCGCCCACATCGTTGAAGCTGGTGCTTTTTGTTGCGCCACCTTCAACAGTAAATAAATTATTCGGCGTGATTGTGATGGTTACATTCTTCACTTTTTTCTCCATCGCAAAAACATCCACAGGAAGATCAACTGTTTCTCCCGGCCCTACTACACGTGGTAAGGTGGCGAGGATCATCAATGGTTTTCTTACAGGAACTGCTTTTTCCGCGCTGCCATAAGCGGTGTTCAGACCTGTCACAACCATCACACGAACAGAACCGACATACTGCGGCATCATGAATTTCTGTGTTTGTTTTTCACCTGGTTTTAAAACGAATGGTCCCATAAATTTCACCATCGGTTTAAAACGGTTTGCTTTTTGTCCGCCGCCGGTTCCGTTTTCACCATCACCACCGATTCCAAGCACACGTTCCATTTCAGCGCCGTAAGCTCCCATCACCATATCATACATATCCCATGTTTTTACGCCAAGCGCTTCACGCTGGTAAAAATTATTCCATGGATCAGGTGTTTTGAAATGGGTGAGATCAAGCAAACCTTCATCGACAACAGCAAGTGTGTAGGTCATTGATTTTCCGTCTTTTTCAGAAACAGTAACGCTTGCCATCTCTTCCGGTTTCCATACAGCAGCAGTTGTGATCTGCGGAGTTAAATGTGTTGCCGGATCTTCCACTTCAATCGGAAGCACGCCATACATCCTGATCGGCGCGTCGTTGATCGTTTGCGCATGCGGCTGGATCAATGTAACGTTGACATAAATATTCGGCGCCATGTCGGCAGTGATCGGAACAGTGTAAGTGATGTTTCCTTTTTTATCTGTTGAAGCCCAATAGGCATCAATCACTTTTGAGCCGCTCTCAATGCTGATGAGTGCGCGGCCTTGTCCCGGTGAAGGAATGGTAAGCGTCATTGTTTCGCCTACATTATATTTTTCTTTATCCGCTTCAAACTGGAGCAGGCTTGCAATATCCATATTGTTCGCGCCTGTTCCTTCCCAATACGGCCAATCCATATAGGTAAGAGTAGAAGTAGAGTGGCCGCTTTCTTCATCCGTTACGCGCACCATGTAACGTCCGTAATCTTCATTTGCAACTTTGAGATTAAATTGTCCGAAACCATTTTTGGTTACGATCGTCTCTTCGAGATAAGGACTGTAATATTCGCTGCTTACATATCGTGCGAGATTATCATAATCATCGCTCCACCACCATCGCCAGTCTACTTTATAAACTTTGACATTTATTTTAGACCGGGAAACAGGCTTTCCGTTTTTATCTACGGATGCAACTCTTATGCTCCAGTTTTTTCCGGTCTCGAGCATTCCGCCCCAGCCTTCGCCTTTCGGAACAAGAATTCCGACATACGAATCGTAAGGAGAAAAATCGACAGAGAAACGATCGCTGCTGAATGCACCACCTTCTTCAAATACTCTTGTATTGAAAGACGCACGTAACATTCCGGGAGCATTTGTCGCAGTCAGCTCCGGTGAAAATTCCGCTTTCCCGTTTTCATCCAGGCGGTCATCGAAAATGGTTTTGTTTTCGGTGTTGAAATTGGTTGCGATATCATCGAAGAGATAATTATCGTAGCCTTTGAATTTTGTGGTCGTCTGGTAAAGGCTGACATCCACTTGTGTTTTCAGATTTTTGGCGATCGCACCATGCAGCCAGCGGGACTCTACTTTTACTTTTTGGTCAGGAGTATTTGAAAGCGCTTTTACATTTCCGAAATCAAGATTTATTTTCAGGCGGTTCGGCATCACTGTTTCTACTTTCAGGTCTTTTGTAAATACAGCGCCACCGACTTTGATCCTGCAGGTCCATGTTCCGGTAGGCGCATCAGGATCTGTTGGTGTGGTGAAATTGTAAAATCCATTTACCGATTGTGATTTATTCACACGGCTGACTAATTGTCCGCGCGCGTTGGTCAGCTCGAATGAAACAGGGTGGTTCGCAGGCAGCAATTTTTGTTTGTCTTCAAGAATAAAGCTCAGGAACAAAGTATCACCGGGACGCCAAACGCCGCGTTCTCCGTAAATAAATCCTTTCAAACCTTTCTGAACGCTCGCACCCGAAACATCGAACGCGCTTACAGAAAGTGATGAACCATCATCCAGCTTTAAATAGCCGCGCTGTTCGCCGTTCTTTGCGACAAGCAGGAATGGTTTCTTTTTCAGCACAGGAATTTTTGCGAAACCATCATTGTCTGTTTTTGTAGTGGCCAGCAATTGATGCTGATAATCAAAAATCTGCAGCTCGGTTCCAGAAACAGGGTTGGTTGAAATAAGATCGTTGACAACAAAAAGCATTCCGCCATCGTTGCCGCGTTTTGCAAGTAGTCCGAGATCAGAAGCGATGATATTACTTGTGACGGATTTTCCATAATAATATGAATTATCACATGGATCGCTATTGTTACCGTCGTCGTAATAATAATAATCGCCTTCCTCATAATAATCGCCGCCATAGTATCCATAGCTACCGATATTTCCGTAATTATCCACGTCCGGATCAAATGGTTCATCGACAATAATTTCTTCCGTAGTTGTTTTTGTTGTGTCGCCGGCGCAGGAATAAACAGCGTAATTCTTTTTAAAGCTGATCGTCACACGATAAATAGCGCCTGGTTCTGTTTTCATCAGTTCAGACATGTCGAGCGAATAATTGCACCAGCGTCCGTAATCGGCTTTGCTTTTTACATTGAGATCAATTCTTTTCTTCACTACTACTTTTCCGACACGGTATAATTCTCTTCCGCCATCCATAGAATTTACCTGTAAGAACTGCGGAATATTATTTTCGTAGATACGGATGATCTTTACATCAACAGATTTCAGACTTACTGCCTGGAATGGAAATAATAATCCTTTTCCACTGTTCGGAAGAATGACTCCTTTGCCAATAAGCTTTACCTGTGGTTTTAATTCTTCGAAAGAAAGAAGCTGTGTGAATGTATTCGGCAACGGAAAACCGGCAAGGTTTTTTATTCCCTGCGAAACTGTGATCGCATGGTCGCCTGTCAATGTCATTTCAGGATATACTTTAATGTCATTATCCTCGACCGTAAATTTCAAACCGGTTTCAACGCCTTTCAGCGAGATCAATCCGTCAAGATTTTGTTTTTCAGCGATCGGATCTGAAAATTCTACGATCACACATTGTTCCTGTCCCTGCATCACGCGTACATCCGTCACTTTAAAATCTTTCAGGGAAGGAATAATTATTTTCTCTGCTTTTTTCACTTCAATGCCAAGCGCTTTTCCATCCCAGGCCAATTCAACTGCGCCTTCTTTATCCCTGCGGCTGATGCTGTCGACGATAAAAGTATGTGTCACATTATCTCCTTCATGTGTCCACTGAATGCGAAGGTTTTTATTGTCCTGCTTCACTTCCAGCATTTGTTCCACCAGCTTTGCATCGGCAGCGTCGGCAGTCAGTAATGTTCCGCGTAATTCCTGGCGGCGCATCGTCTTTTTATCGAGTGTGCGCATTTTATCGATAGTAACGCTCATGTTTTGCCGCATGGTGCGGAAGCTGAATTTCATCACCGTCATTTCCGCCGGCAGATCCGTTATCAATTTGCCTAAATGAAATTCAGCATTATAAACCTGATCGGAAGCCAGCCGTTTTGCCGGACGGAATTCCAATGTGCGGCTGTCGAGCCAATACGTTTTTCCTTCAATGCCAGGATCAAAAGAAAAATAATTCTCCTCCACCGGTTTGTCGAACGTAATAGGCCCGGTGTAATCAGCAGCGAGGCTGACGCGGATATACGATTCATTTGAAATCGTTCCGGATGTGAATGCCGAAACATACGCGCTGAAGGCGGGATCCACTTTTGTGAGCTGAACGGCAGAATTACTGCGCGGGGAGAGGAAAGGAATAGCAATCATTGTAAGGACAACAACTGCTGCAAGCACTATGATAACGCGTCTGGACATGTTTTTAGATTTAGTACCACGAAGCTATTGTATTAACGCAAGATAGAAAGCATACTGTAGGTGTTTTTTATTATCTGTATGATTCTGGCTAATAATTGAAGTAAAGCAGAAAACCGGCATTCGAAAAATAATACTGACTGTAGAAACTACCTGTCTTGTAAGCCCAAAACAACTAATGGTCGAAAAACTGCAGAAGGATGTGAATTTTATTTAAATTTAACATGACCTACCAACCTGATATTATTATAAATGAAGAAGTTCCGGGCACTTCTGCTTTTACGGCTATTGGCATGCTGTATCTTTTCTGCAACCCTTTCTTTAAGGGCCCAGAACGTTGCCAATTATTCGGTGGCGCGAACCACAGGCATTACTTATTCTTCTATTCTTTCAGCAGGTGTTCCACCCAACAGCTGGAGAAATACAGGTGCATTCGAAGAAGATGACAATCGCAGCTTTCCTGTCGCGATAGGTTTTGATTTCTGGTATGACGGAGTGCGGTACACCGAAGTGAACATCTCCACTAACGGTTACGTGGATTTTTCAGCTTCAACTGCCAATGGAGGACCAACAACAGGCCCTTACGGATATTCCAACACCCAATATTCCGCGGTCGGCGGTACGCTGAATTCGCTGGCGGTGATGTATGATGATATGACCACACAGGGAGCCACAGGTCCTTTGGGAAGTGGCATCCGGAGTTTGGTAACGGGCACAGCGCCTAACCGTGTGATGACTATTGAGTGGGCAAACATGGCGGTTTACCAGAATACTACTCCGAGCCTGAATTTCCAGCTCAAGCTTCACGAAACCACGGGCCAGATCGAATACGAGTATGGCACAATGACGCAGGGCACTGCTAATTTTTCCTACACCTGCGGACTGAATTCTCCTACACAATCATTTATTCCCACAGTAGCCCAGCTGAAATGCCAGCAGACCGCGAACACGGCAACATTCACCAACGGGCAGCAGGATAATCTTACCCAACTTCCGGCTTCGAACTCAAGATTGGTTTTCACTTCTGTCGTGCCACTAAATCCTGCAGGTGCTTTAACATTCACAGGTGTGCAGCCTTCGCAGATGACGCTGAACTGGACTAACTGGGCAACGAATGAAGTTGGTTATGTAATTTATAGTTCCATTGATGGCGTTAATTATGATTTTATTACGCAAACTGCCGCTAACGCAACTACCGCCACGATGACAGGTTTGTATTCCGGCACTACTTATTTCTGGCGCGTTTATGCTGTAACAGAAGGAACGTTAAGCAATGCATTAACGGGCACGCAAGCCACTTCAAACGGTATAACATTCATCTCTGTTGCTACCGGAAACTGGGGTACGGCCTCTACATGGAATGTAAATTCAGTTCCGGGGCCGAGTGATAATGTAATTATTACCAGCAATCATGTAGTGACTATTAATATACCAGCCCCGGCTTGCCATAATCTCACGATCGGGCAGGGAGGAGCAGCTTCATTAAGAATAGGAAGTAATAATACCGCGAGAACTTTTACCGTTTGGGGAAATATTGTGGTGGCGGCGAATGCCTCGTTCACTGTTAATACAGCTTCAAATGCCACGCACCAGCTGAATCTTTATGGCAATATTACCAATGGAAATATTGTTGATTTTGCGCCAGACGGAAACAGTTTCTGTAATGTTTCTTTCCTCCATCCTTACATCAACCAGGTGGTCGGTGGAGGTGGAGCAACGAACCGTTTTAATTTAATTACTGTTGATAAAGGTGATGACTTTGTACGGATGGTGGATGTGACCACTGCGACGTTTGCTCCTGCAGCGGGATTCCTGACGCTTGTCAACGGCACATTCCGTTTATCAGCTACAAGCGCGCTTACGGTCACTCCATTCAATGCTACGTCGGACATTCCGGTGCATGCGCGGTTGTGGGTAAACGGGACGAATGTAACAGTGAATACGTCAGGCGATCTGAATTTGTTTGGTGAGCTGCGGGTTTCTGCAGGCACTATGAATATCGGAACGCTGGCGGATGATAATCTTATTTCGGGCGGTGGTTTGTTTATCATGTCGGGTGGTAATGTGAATGTTGCAGGACGTTACGACAGAACAAATACTGCCACGCTTACGCGTTTTACAATTTCAGCTGGAACGCTCACTCTGGCGACAGTAGGATCAACTTCAAATACAAATGCGCCGTTCATGATGGATGTTGTGGGATCGCAGTTCAACCAATCGGGCGGATTGATTATTATCCACCGCGCAGGAGGTAATGTGGCGGCCCAGCTTGGATTTTTATGTACGGGTGGTGTGATCAACCAGGTAACAGGTGGTGTACTGCAGATCGGTGACGCTACAACTCCGGCCGCGCAGGTGATAAGGATACAGACGGTTTCGCCTGTGGGTGGATTGCGCGTGGTGAATGCCAATACAACAGCATCATTGATCGCGTTGCCGCTGACGGTTTTTAACGATGTGGAATTGCAGGGAGGAATTTTCAATGCGAATAATCTGAATGTTTTCGCGGGCAGAAACTGGACCAATACGGGCGGCGCTTATACAGCCGGTACAAATACCACAACTTTTAACGGAACAGTTTCTTCCGCCATCAACGGTACAGCTGTTACGCAAACTTTCAATCATGTTATTGTTTCCAAAACTGCCGGAACAACTTTATCGGTAAACGGAAGCACTACAACGATGAACGTAAATAATTTTACGGAAACTTCCGGGAACTTTACTGCGTGTGCAACGCTTAATGTAAATGCGGCGGTTGCTTCCACTGTTACACTGTCGGCCGGGACTTTTACTGCAGGAACAACAGTGAACGTCACCGGGAACTGGACGAACAACGGGGCCGCAACGGTTCCGGGTACCAGCACCACCAATTTCACAGGAACATTAGCGCAGGCGATCAACGGCACAGCAGCTTCTCAGAATTTTCATAATGTGGTGCTGCTGAAAACCGCCGGAACAACTTTAACGGTAGGCGGCAGCACAGCAACGCTGACAACAAATAACATTACCGAAACCACAGGAAATTTCACATCATGCGCTACCCTGAATGTAAATGCCTCAGCTTCGGCAAATGTCTTGTTGTCGTCCGGAACTTTTACTGCCGGAACAACCACAAACATCACCGGCAACTGGACAAATAACGGCGCGACATTTATTCCGGGAACAAGCACGACGAATTTTACAGGAACAGCAGCGCAGGCCATTAACGGAACAGCAGCCTCGCAGACTTTTTTCAATGTGGTTGTTGCTAAAACAGCGGGAACAACATTATCGGTAGCAGGAAGCACGACAACGTTAACGACAAATAATCTGACTGAAACATCAGGAAATTTTATTGCATGCGCCACCCTGAATGTGAATGCGACTGCAAATGCATCTGTACAATTGACAGCCGGAAATTTTACAGCCGGAACAACCATAAATGTAAATGGCAACTGGACTAATGACGGCGGCACATTTATTCCGGGTGGAGGAACTGTTCGTTTTACCGGAACGTTGGCAGAAGCGATCAACGGAACTGCGCTGGCTCAGACATTTAATAACCTTGTTGTGATCAAAACTGCAGGAACAACTTTAACTGTCGGTGGTAGCACTGCTACATTAACTGTCAATAATTTTACGCAGACCAGCGGTAATTTTACTTCATGTGCTACACTTAATGTAAATGCTGCTGCATCATCGGCGGTTTTATTGTCGGCAGGAACTTTTACAGCAGGGACAACACTAAATATTACCGGTAATTGGACTAATAATGGTGCAACAACGGTTCATGCTGCAAGCACTACAAATTTTACCGGAACGCTAGCACAGGCAATCAACGGAACGGTAGCAGCGCAGAATTTTTTCAATGTTGTAATTGTAAAAACAGCCGGTACAACATTAAGTGTCGGTGGAAGCACAGTTACGCTCACGACAAATAATGTAACGCAGACGACAGGAAATTTTACCGCTCCTGCGACAACGAATATTAATGCTTCACCGTTTGCCTCTTTGCTTATTACTACAGGCGCATTCACAGCAGGAAATACCATTAACGTCACCGGCGACTGGACGTATAACGGCGGCACTGTAGCTCCCGGCACCGGCACTGTAAACTTTACCGGCACGCTTGCGCAGGTGATTGGCGGGCTGGCGGTTTCACAAACGTTTTTCAATGTCAATGTTTTAAAAACTGCCGGAACATTATTATCCACAGGCGGAAGCACAGTGAGCCTGACTACAAATGATTTCACAGAAACAACAGGAAATTTTTCAGCACCTGCCACGATGAATATCAATGCTACTCCGTCGTCATCATTGCTGCTGAATGCAGGAACATTTACAGCAGGAAGCGTGATTAACATCAGGGGCAACTGGACGAGGAATGGCGGCACTGTTGTTCCTGGAATAAGTACTGTAAATTTTACAGGAACTCTTGCGCAGGCTATCAATGGCACAGTAGCAGCGCAAAATTTTTATGATGTAGTTGTAGTAAAAACACCCGGAACAACATTGACTGTCGGCGGCAGCACAAACAATGTAACAGTGAACAGCTTTACGTTAACCACCGGGAATTTTACCGGTAATGGTACATTGAATGTGAATCTTTCACCGGCTTCTTCCATACTTCTTTCTTCAGGAACATTTACAACCGGAAGCACAATTAATCTTTCCGGTGCATGGACGAATAACGGGGCGTCAACAGTTCCGGGAACAGGCACAATAAATTTTGAAGCAGCAGGATCTCAATCGATCGGCGGTGCAGCGGCTTCTGAAAGCTTTAATCATATTAATTTCATCAATGGCGGAACAACCAGCATCGGCTTTCCGATCGGTTGTGGAAATCTTACGATCAATGCCGGCGATACAGTTGGTGTTGGCGCACCAGGTTTTACCGTTTCTATGAGAGGAAACTGGGTTAATAATGGGAAATTCCTTGCGGGTGCTTCGGGAACTGTAATCTGTAACGGAACAGCTGCGCAAACAATCGGGGGAACCGGCCTGACCTTTTTCAGAAATCTTACCATTCAAAATGGTGCGGGTGTGAGTCTTTCTTCAAATGAAAATATCCGTGGCTCGCTGACACTTACTACTGGAATGTTTACTACCACCGGTTTTGATTTCACATTAATATCTGACGTAAATGCAACTGCACGTGTGGCAGAAATAACAGGCGGCGACATCACCGGAAATATTATTCAGCAACGATATATTTTCGCAGGACCTACTGCATGGCGTCAAATGTGTGCGCCGGTTTCAGGTGCAACTTTGCAGCAATGGAATGATGACCTTGTAACATCAGGATTCCCGGGTTCAGATTTTCCTGCTATGGCGTTTTATTCCGTTGCAAAGTATAATGAAGCAGCCCTTGGTGTAAAAGAAAATGGTTATTCACCACCTGCGAATGTCACAGATCCGATCACTCCTAACAGAGGCTATTACGTTTATGTCGGACCAACGCCTGTGCTCGTGGCAGTAAAAGGTCCGGCAGTAAAAATGGCGCAGTCGTTCGCGTTGACAAGAACAGTTTCCGCGGGGCCAACAGAGGATGGCTGGAATATGATCAGCAATCCTTATCCTTCTACAGTAGATTGGGATGCGGCAGGATGGACAAGAACGAATACAGACAATGTGCTTTACATCTGGAACCCGAATAACAATCAATATGCAAGTTATGTCGGCGGAGTAGGAGTAAATGGCGGAACACAATACATTCCTTCTTCACAGGCATTTTGGGTGAGAGCTATCGGGCCTTCACCGGCGATGAGCCTGGTTGAAACTGTAAAATCTTCTGTCGATCAGGCTTACATGAATACGCAGCCGCAGCAATCTGTGAGTGATATGCTGAGCCTGACATTGATCGGATCGAATGGCGAGGACCAGACGATTGTGCGATTTGCGCCTGCTGCAACAGATTCTTTCGATGTAAGTTTTGACGCGATGAAATTTGCAAGCATGGATTCGCTGATGCCTTATCTCGCAAGCAATATTGATTCCGCTGCTGATTTTTCCATCAACGCGCTCGCAACAATGGTTACAGATATTACAGTGGTGCTGCGTGCTACTGTTGGAGTAACAGGAACATACACGATCCGCCGCGACAGCATTTCGAATCTTCCGGCAAGCATGTGCGTGATGCTTGAAGATCTTCTGAATGGAAATCTGACCCAGCTTTCAACGGGCGCATCGTACACATTTTCCATTTCCGACACGACATCAGCGCCGCGTTTTCTTCTTCACTTCGGCCCGGCATTAACATTGGGAACGCTTACTTCGTCCTGCGGCTCAACTCCCGACGGAACGGCATTTGCAAAAGGCACCGGCAACGGACCATGGGATTATACCTGGAAAAACAGCGCGGGCGTACCAATTGCAGTTCACACCAATATTGCAGGAACAGATACGATGCATAATCTTGTTGCAGGTGATTATATTATTGAAGTAACCGGCAACAA
Source organism: Bacteroidota bacterium (assembly GCA_030855855.1). Taxonomy (GTDB): domain Bacteria; phylum Bacteroidota; class Bacteroidia; order Palsa-965; family Palsa-965. Next base: position 14,962 of record JALYQL010000261.1, read on the forward strand.
TGGCTACTGCGGATTCCGTTCAGATACGGTTACCGTAAACGGACCACAACCGATTGCAACAGGTGCGACAATGATTCCAGCTACCTGCTCTTATTCGGCAGACGGCGAAATTCATATTAACGTGATCACCGGTGGTAATGCGCCTTATGTGCTTACATGGCCGGATGGAAGCCAGGCGGATAGTCTTTTAAATCTTACTCCGGGAACATACACGCTTATCATCACCGATACGAACGGTTGTGTTGATACGACGCAATTTATTGTTTCCACAAGCTCGGCACTTACCGCTTCATTTGTTGCCACGCCTGATACGGTAGTGTTGCAGTCGCTGGTTTCATTTACAAATTATTCCGCAGGCGCTTCTTCTTACATATGGGATTTTGGTGATACATCGCTTTTGGTGACCACGACTGATCCTGTATATTCTTATTCTTCTCCGGGAACTTTTACCGTCACGCTTGTTGCTGACGATGGAACGTGTGTTGATTCGACAACGCAGCTTGTGTTTGTTGTTGATAACACGGGAGTGAGCGAATTCGGATTGCCTGAAAATATTTCCGTTGTTGCGGGCGAGGAAATGATCGGAGTATTATTTGATCTTCCTTCAGAGCAGCATGCGCGCATTAAAGTATATGATCCTGCAGGGAAATTATACGCCGACCAGGAAGGTTATGTGGGAAAAGGCAGGGTGAATATTCCGATGACAGGAGCCGCGTCCGAAATGTATTTTGTCCAGATCGAATTTGCAGACCGGATGTATTTTGCAAAAGTGATCCTGGTAAGGTGAAAAAAGTTGAAAGAGTTTTTAAACGTTTCGGGTTTCGGGTTTTATACCAAGACTTGATGAATTTAAGGAACGTAAAATGCATTTAGTCTTGGTTATGCCAATGAAAATGAGTTTCCGAAATTGACAAAATCCTTAAGCTCATTTTCCCGTGGGTATAAAAAGCGAAACTCCGGATTAGAAATGATCTTCTGTCATAAATTGCACAGCGGCATCCGAATGAATTTTCGTAGTGTCAAAAACCGGAACATTCACATCACCTTCTTTTATCAGCATTGGAATTTCCGTGCAGCCGAGAATTGCGCCCTGCGCGCCTTGCTGAACGAGCTTGTGGATGATGGAAATATATCTTGCTTTTGATTCAGCAGAAATAATTCCGCGGCCAAGCTCTTCGAAAATGGTCCAGTGGATAAAATCACGGTCTGCATCATCCGGAATAATGGCTTCAATGTTTTTCGCTTTGAGCTTATCTGTGAAAAACGTTTTTTCCATAGTGAACTTTGTTCCGAGCAAAGCAACTTTCGTGAGCTGTTGTTTTGAAATTGCTTCAGCCGTTGCAGTAGCGATGTGGATTACGGGAAGCTTCACTTTTTCTTCAATACGTTCTGCGAGTAAATGCATCGTGTTTGCTCCGAGAACAATTGCTTCCGCGCCACCGGCTTTCATGTTTTCGCAGGCTTCTGCCAATAAGTTGAACGTCGCATCCCAATCGCCGGCATCATTATTTTTTTTGATCTCGCCATAATTCATCGAATGCATGATCAGCCGCGCGAAATTCATACCGCCAAGCGCTTTATTCACGCCTTCATTGATGTAGCGGTAATAATCCTGTGTTGAATGCCAGCTGATGCCGCCGATGATGCCTATGATCTTCACGATGTTTAGTTAGTGTTTTTTCCGTTTTGGATTTTGACGTGTATCCCAAAATGTGATAAGAACAATTTTATCACTTTCAACTTTATAAACCAATAAATTATGTGGTGTGACTAAACCTCTCTGATGTTATGGTATTTTGTGTTTCTGAAAATATAAGGATGCTCAGCAATGAATTCAAGGACACGTTCAGTTTCAAGGATAAAGTTTTGAATTTGCTTTTCACCCCATCCTTCCTCAAGAAATTTAATGACCTTATTAAAAGTATAAAGCGATTGTTCAGACCAGACTATTTTTTTAGCCATTTCTGATATTTCTTTCTCACTTCTTCGTGAGGGATTACTTTGCCATTTTTTGTATCCTCTAATCCTTTTTCAACCGATTTTTTTACTTCATCTGGCAATTCTTCAAACCAGCTGCCCTCATGAGAATCGAAAATTGCTTTAATGTATTTAATAACATTTTTATCTTCTGTTTTCAAAAGACGTTCGACCAATTCGAGTTTTGTTGCTGCGAGGCTCATGTTTTTAATTCTTATTCAAAATTACTGAAATATTTTTTTTCTCAATGCAGGATCATCACCTGTTTTCTTCCAAGTAATTTCCCCGACTGGATAACTTCCACGATATAAAATCCATCTATCCAACGCGCGGTTTCTAATTTCGCCTCAGCGCCGGTCATGGTTTGTGTAAATACAATTTTTCCGTCAGCATCGTAAATGCTCACCAGCACGGGTTCCGGATTTTCCGATTGCCAGTCTATTGTCAAATGATCTCCGGCAGGATTCGGATACGCGATCAGCTCTGGCGCCGGCGCCGCAATTTCATTCACACCGATCAAAACCTGTGATACACCATTCGCGAATGCATATTGTCCCAGCTTCAGCGAATCGACATCGACGTAACCGTATTTTGAAGTTGCTGGTGAACCGAAAACAAATTTCGTATAGTACGGATATTCGTGCCAGTCCTCGGCTGCATTTCTCCGGTAAAGCAAAATAATGCTGTCGCCATTCGGAATTGTGAGCAGATTGTCGAGCCAGTTTGTTGGTCCGGCAGTGGAACTGGTGCGGCCGTCGTAGGTGAATCTTGCTTTTGAAACAAATGTCGGTGGAAGGATTCCGTCGATTGTCCAATAGCGTTCTGTAGAAAGGCGATAATTATTTACGTTATTCTGTATCGGATCGGGAGCAACATAATTATGCTCAATACGGATAAAAGCCGAGTCAACAATTGCGCTTACTGTTAATGTGCAACGGGCAAGTGTGAAGTTATGCGTCCCGGTTGTCTTGATCGTTTTCTTTTCATCGGTAATCGCATCGCTGATCTTTTCTTCTACATCCACCGCTATCATTACAGGATTGAACGGAAGCGTTGCAGTGAATGTTCCGTTCGGGCCTGAAACAAATTTACGATGTGTGATCGTATCCCAGTTCGTGTCAAAAAATGTAAAGTCCATTGGCATATTGGTAAAATACGCCGGAGCTCCACGTAATTTTTGCTTCACATAAAATGTCACATCGAAATCCGGACCATTCGGGACAGCTGCAAACGAATCCACAGAAACCTGCGGCCATCCGGCGTTGAACACCCAATCATTAAAATAGTCATTCAGGAAAGTCTGCCCCGTCGCTGCAATCAGGTTATCACGGAATTGCGCGCTTGTTACATCAGTGTACTGGCTGTTCTGCAGATGATATTGTAATCCCACCCAAAAAAGTGAATCGCCCATGTAGCCACGCAGCGTATGCGCAACATCCGAACCACGCAGGTACACATTGTCGCCATATGTGTATTGATGCGGAATTGAATCCAGCTCAAGATATCCGCCTTCCCGCAAATGCACAAGATGGACCATTTCATCATGATTGGAACGGACAGCATTTTTATATGCAGTTCGTCCATAAACCCATTCCGTAAAAACATATTCTGAATACACAGCCCAACCTTCGTTGAGCCACATTTCACCTTCATGATTGCACGTTGCAAGATCGCCCCACCAGTGATGAGAAAATTCATGCGCCATAATTGTTTCGTAGGTGAGCGAGCCGTTTGCAGCTACGCGCGGGTAAGAAATATTTGTAGCATGCTCCATCGCACCGCTGCTGAACGGAACCAGGCAATACCCGATTCGTGGCCAGCGATATTCACCGTAGCGCGTTTCAAAAGCATCTATCGCATCTTCGAGATGGAGAAATGAATTTTTCATGTTGGTTGTATCCGCAGGCAGTGCTGTTAATATAATTGGGATTGTTCCGAATGCACCTGTGTGCGACCAGTTCACTTGCGTGTAGGTTGCTGTAGAAATAGAAGCGAGATAAGACGGAATATGTTCTGCAAGATCCCACGTTCTCCAGCGCACGGCATTTGCATCAGTTGTATCTGCACCTAATATTCCATTGCAATAAGAAGTGTTACCATTATTTGTCCCGATGATAAAAGTATAAGCTGCACGCTCAACAAAATTATCGAAGCAGGGATGGAATACACGGCCAAATGTATGCGGATCGGAATTAAAGCTCACACCGAGATTGTACGCGTAGGGCGGCTGGAAATAAAATCCACCCCATACAGAAGGGCCGGGATCCAATTGCGGACGACCATGATACCACACTGCGATATCCGTTGTGTCACCGATGTTCATTGCAGAGGCAAGTATGATCGTAAGCAACGTGTCATTGTAAGTGTACACAAGTGAATTATTATTCTGCACAACAGAATCGATGGTCATGTGCAGCAGGTCGAGTGGGAGCGTGGTGATACCGTTTATGCGCGGAGTTATTTTCAGGGTTGTTCCGCCGCGGATGGTGTCTGTGACTAAATCTGTAATGGAAAGCTTTACGGTGTAATGCAGAATATCGATGGTATCGCTGATGGAATTCTGCGCCTGTGTTTGCTCGTTGCGAATCCAATGTGACGGAAAATCTCCAAAAGTACCAGGCACCCCTCCGGTAATAAGCTCAACCTCCTCAATGGACGTTGCAGGCAAAGAAGAAGATTGGCCAAAAGCAAAAACGGACATAAACAGCCCGGTAAGTACAGAGGAGATTCGTTTCATCATAATGATTTGTGAATCATTAAAGATAATGAAATTCCAGCAATGAATTCAGGAGAAAAGCGTTGGAAATTGCCCGGCTAAAATTACCCGGTATCGGGTTTAACAATATTTAATCGCCGAATCAATCTCCCAGTCATTAAATTACCCAGTTATTAAATCACCCAGTCATTAAATCACCCAGTCATTAAATTACCCGGTCATTAAATCTCAACCAGGTAAATGTTCCCGCATCAGTTATTCTTCCCTCGATCTGTTGAGATCAAATGTAAGTCCGATGTTGACGAACGAAGATTTGTAGCTCAGTGGCTGTCCGTTTAGTTTTTGCGAAATTCCGAATTGAGCCTGCAACTTTATCCATTTATATCCGCCACGCAATGTTACTGCTGGTTCAATGAACGCCCAGAGAGGTTCATTTATATTATAGAATTTGCCGTCAATTTGTTCCTGTGTGGTATAATTTGTTTGAATGTTACTGTATTTTCCCAGGCAAAAACGTGGTGTGACGGCAGCTTCAAAAAATCTACCGGCATATCCAAAGCTAGGCTGAATAAAGAAACGCATTCCATCTGCTGAATAATTTCTTACAACTGTTGTATTGTTTTCCTGACGGTTTTCGCTGAACTTAACGTGGCCAAATCCACCACCGGCGTAGGTTTCAAGAATGAATCCGTTCACCGGTCTGAAATAGCCAAGACCAAATTCCACCAATCCGCCATTACCGCTGATAGTGTTATTATCTGTTTGTGCAGTTACACGATATCCATTTGCCATCACCCCGATATGATCGGTGATTGCATAAGCGAGCTGCACATTTGTCGGATCCACATATGCGCGGAATTCTCCGTGGTTATTGAAGAGTGGCGTGTTGAGCGTATTCGGCTCGTAAACAGTTTTGCATGAATTAAATCCGAGCGCTATTCCAATAGTGATGGCCGAAAGAAGTAAACTATTTTTCATAAGTGAATTAATTTTCACTTCAATCTCGGAAGATAAACGCGTAGGGTCAGCTGTTTTTCGATGCAATGGTTAAATCTTATGACCGATTGCGGTTTCGGATGAGATCCGTAGCAAAAAATAAACCGGAATGTGTATTTGTGCATCATTCGATAAATAAAAAAAACCGGAATATGTACATTGACATATTCCGGGTAGGAGTTCTGCTTGAATTTATTTTTTTATTCGACCACGATTCGATTTGTGGAAAGTGTGCCGTTATTATTTATGCGGAGCAGATATACACCTGCTGCCAATGTTGATGTTGGTGAATAGCTGTACGTATCGCCTGTGATGGTGAATGCTTCTACACGTTCGCCCATGATGTTGAATAATTCAGCCTGCGCGTTATCTACAGGCTCGTTGAATTTAATTTGGAATGTTCCGTTGCCGGGGTTTGGGAAGACGTTGAAGATTGCTAAAGGTGGCGAAGTTATGTCGGGGTTAGTTTCCTGTTGTGAACCTGTTCTGAGATAGATCCCGCTCGAAAAATTAAATTCATGAACAGCATATTTCATACAACCGTTTACCCAAACATAATGTTCCATACGGTAATTATCGGTTTTTAGTAAACGGCCATAAGCATAGCCAGTAACAGTTGCTGAGCAATTATTGGTATAAGTAAAGAACGAGGATCCGTCATACCCGAAAAGATTAATACCCCATGACCAGCTAGGAGCCGAGGTGGTCCAGCAGTTGTTGTAAGACATTGGTGCATTGGAAGTGATATCCTGAATCTGAAAAACATCAGTCACACCAGTAAGCGAATTACTTCCGTTACGGGTAATGGTGATATAATAGTACGGATCATTTGGACCATAAGAGGTCCGGGTAATTGTATAATCCGCGCTAATGGCAGGATAAGTATTGGTAACATTCAGGGTCGTGGTTCCCGAGCAGCCGTTCGCATCTGTTACAATTACCTTTACTTTATTAAAATCACCGGTACCAACACCGCAATTGCTACCGTTAGGGAAAAGTGAAGTAAATGGCGAAGTGTTCAGGAATGCGCTCCATTGGTAAGTATAACCTGAGCCGGTTGGGGTAGCGCTGTAGTTGCCGAATCCGCATGATGCTGAACCTGTAATTGCTGGCTGTGGAGTTGGGTTGGCGTAAACAAGCTGAGTAGTATAGTTCCATGTAGATCCAATGAGGACGCCCAACTGCACTGAATAATATTCTCCGCAGGTAGTATACGTTGATGTGTTGGGAAATGTAAAAGTGCCGACCGGACCTGCACCTGTTAATGGTCCATAAACAGAATAGTCATATTCGCCGTATGCATCAGAATGAAATAATTGCCATGATATTTGTGATGGTCCGGGAGCGGTGCCAAACCATGATCCTGTTACTGTCAGGTCGGTGCCGCAACACCAGACTGCCGGTGGAGTGATGGTTAACTGGGCATTCGCTGTGAACGCAGATAATCCCAGAATTGCGAATAAGAAAAGCTTTTTCATATTTTTCATTTTAATGGTTAATAGATGATTAGCCAAAAATGAAATAATCATGGATGCAAAATCCTGCTGATTTGCAGAATGCTGTTCCTGGTTTGTGGAATGTTGCTTTGGGCTTTTTTGGGGAAATGAAATTATCGGATAAGAAGCGGCCCGAAAGCTCCGAACTCAAAACTAATTACCCGTCAATGCTTTTCAACCGCTCCAAAAAAGCATCTTTATTCTTTTTTGAAATTTCAGCAATCGATCCGTCTGCCATTTGAGCCATAAAGCCATTGTTGCTGATAAACTTCACCACTTTTTGCAGATTAACGAGGTGCGAATTGTGGCAACGGTAAAAAAGTGAAGGATTGAGCTGCCCTTCATATTCCTTCAGACTTTTTGAGGCGATCTGCTTTGCATTGTTTTCAAGATAAAAAACAGTGTAGCTGCCGGAAGCTTCAAGGCGGATGATGTCGGAGCTTTTTATGAATATTATTCCGTCTTTTACAGACAAGCTTATTGTATTGGAATAAGAAGTTTTTGTTTTATTTTCTGCTTTCTCATTTTCAATAATTTTTCCGATACAGCTTTTCAGCTCTGCTTCGTCCAAAGGTTTAAGAAGGTAATCGAATGCATTATGCTTGATCGCCTGGATGGCATATTCCTGGTGCGCTGTAGTAAAGATGAGGCTGAAATTCCGGTGCTGCAGCTGGTTTAAAAGTGTGAAGCCATTCATTTCAGGCATGCTGATATCAAGAAAAACAATTTCCGGCTTGTAATTTTCTATAATGGCAATTCCTTCTTTTGCGATAGTCGTGGAGGCTACAATTTTTACCTGTCCGGGTAAATGTTTCTCAATTAATAATCGTAAAGCATTTACCCCGGCAAGTTCATCGTCAATAATAACCGCTCTTAACATAATCAGGCTTGAATAATTGGAATAAGTATAATGACTTGTGTTCCTGTGCTTTTTCCTTCTGCGTCAGTTTTGTCTGTTATTTTAACGCTGCATTCGCTGCCCCATTCCTTTTTCATCAAATCCAGCCGTTGCTCTGTAAATTGAATGCCGAACGATTTTTTCTTCGCGATCGATTCGGAAGGTTTTGAAAAAAAACGGCCTACGCCATTGTCATCCACGGTACAAGATAACAACCTTTCACTTATGCATTCAAATGTAATTACCAGCTTTTTATCGGTTTTTTTCGGGAGCAAACCATGCCATATCGCATTTTCAATAAAAGGCTGAATCATCATTTGCGGGATACGGGTAGTGGAGCCAGAACATCTTTCATCTTTAATTATTTCATAGCTAAAAGCATGTTGAAAACGCAATGATTCTATTTCAATATATTTTGTAAGAATATCTATTTCATTATCCACAGTGATATATTCATCGGTATTGCTTTCAAGTATTTTTCTGAGCAATCTTGAAAATTTAACAAGATAAGTGTTTGCATTTTTTGTGTCATCTGCCAGAATAAATTGTTGAATCGAATTCATTGCATTAAAAATGAAGTGCGGGTTCATCTGTGCTTTTATCACTTTCATTTCCATCTCAGACATCTGGCTCCTGACTTTGTTTTTTTCTTTTTCCTTTGCCAGCTCACGTTTAAATCTTCTTGTTAGGAAGACGACAATAATTGCAATGGTTGCCACGGTGATCATAATTCCGGCAAGCAGCGGGTAAAACCTGGTCGGATCGTTTTCCTCGTATAAATCGGTTATTTCTTCCTGCGAAAGCACTTTATTGTAGATGCTGATATCATCGATGGAGCCGGCAAAAAAACGATTGTTCTTTTGGTTTGCCGAGTTACCAACTACAACAGAATCAGAAGCCATGAATGTTGAGCGAAAAGTTTTGGCAAGACAATCCTGGAGCACACCATCAACATAAAAACAAACAGACTTATCATCATACGTCAGCACCAAGTGATACCAGCGTTCAATCATTATCTGCTCTCTTGAATAAACGCCAAGCTGCTCCATTTCTGATAATGTGCATCCCGCAGAGATTTTGTTACTGCCCAGAGAGTATACGATCGAATATGATTCATAAAAATCATCACCCGGCCCGCTTTTGGTTACGATAATCGGGTTCCATTCAGCCCCTGATCCGGCTGCAATTTCGGTTCGTAGCTTCATCCAGAGTGAAATGCTCCCGGAGGTTGGTTTTAATACCGCACTTGTGCCGAGGTTTAAATAACTATGACTGTTTCCATGAAAATTGCAAGCCGAACGAGGGCGGCCAAAACGGTCTTCGCTGTAAGAAACACCTACAGGCTTTGCAGGCTCACCAACATCATTCCGTGTATCCGCGTCATTAAAATAATAACGCGCGACAAGCCCATCAGCATTTTGTGCAAATGAAAAAGAGGGTGTAAGTAAAAAAATAAATAGTTGAAGCTGCCTTCGCATTCCCCGTGTAATGTTCATAGTTGTAACTATTCTCTTTATTAAGAAAACAACCTTATAACCGGAGTCGGGGATGACTCCTGCCCGGTGAAATGTTCACAGGCATACAAATATAAAATTTAAACCAGTTTTTTCGCGCTTTTTACAAATTGTTCGGGCTAATGGGCAGGATCTGCTAATGAATGATCCGGCTTGTGTATGTTGGAAATAGCAAAGGGCTATTTCCATGTTTACTCTGAACGAAAAAGAACAAAAGGATTTTCGCTATACGAAATGCCGGCAGCTTTAAATCAGGATTCCACATACAAAACAAAGAAACCGGAACATGCACTATGCACATTCCGGTTTCTTTCCAATTAACTGCAGAAATTTTTATTCGACTACAATCCGTTTGGTGAACAGTGTGCCGTTATTATTAATCCGCAACAAATACACTCCACTGGCAAGTGTTTGTGCCGGTAAATAACTGTAGGTGTCTCCGGTGATGTTAAATGCATCTACGCGTTCTCCCATGATGTTGAATAATTCAGCTTGCGCGTTGTCTGCCGGTGCATTGAACTTAACCTGGAACGTTCCGTTGTTCGGATTCGGAAATACAAGGAAATTATTATCAGCATTATCGGTGTTGGCCGGATTATTTTCAACTTGTGCCATGCGGCAACCGGAACAGACACCATTCACATCAAAAATAAGATACGAAGTTGAAATGCAGCCAGCATTATTTATCGTACGTGTAATTTTATACGTTTTGTTATTATCAAAATATCCTTTTGGATAGGGTGCGGTGGTGCAATTATACGTAGTACCCGTAGTGCTACCGTTATAGTTGAACGGATAGATTATAGTTGATGTTCCCCAACAGGTGTTGCTGTATACCGTGCCTATGCTAGCGTATGGTGACGCGGGATTTACTTCTTCAACTGTGTAAACATCCCCACCTCCATTGCTTGCTCTCTGAAATCCCATCCAGAAGTGAGAAGCGTCCACTGCACCTTTTCCCCAATAATAGAAAGTCGGATCCACATAACTGTTCGTAACGGCTAATGACGTTGGAATAGATTGGCAACCATTCGCATCTGTTACCTGGAGATGAATATTGTCGAACGCAAGTGGAGGTATTGTCACTGGATTTGTATTTCCGATCCATGGATTTAAGAACGAATTTTTAGAAACCTTCCAATTGTAAAGAGAACTTCCGGAAAGATTTCCTGCAGTATATGTTCCTGAGCCGCAGATGGACGCCGGACCTGAAATTGTAGGTTGTGGGAGAGGCGAAATATAAATAACTTTAGTTGCATTTGTATTTGGGATCATCGCATAATTTCCATCAAGGAAAATTACCGTCAGCAAATAATACGAACCCGATGAAAAAGTAAAAATGTTGCCGGGAAAGATATAATTAGCAGCGATATAGGTCCCGTTTATTGTTGTGCCTGTTTGTTGCGGGCCATAGGTAGCCGGGTTTGTACCTGTATATCCTGCAGAATTGGAAGGTGTCACCGACCATACATGATAAGCGGCCAACGGATTTGACGGGCCTGACCAGTAATTGCCGGAGCCACTCACTGGCGAGTTGTAACAAAATGTATTATTGGCTGTGATAGCGGAACTGGTTATGTAAATGACTTTGGTACGCGTGGCAAGTACGTTATTATTGACATCTTTAAATACGATCCTGATTTTCCAGTAAGTGTTGCAAGCCACCTGGTTGCTGTTCGGAAAAATAAATGTTGGTGTAGTGAAAGAGCCGGAGACTGCGTTACTGTAACTCTGAAAAAAATAATCAAAGGGAAATGTATAATTTCCTGCTGCATCGCACATTCTCATTCCCCAGTCGTAGCTCATAACAGGTGTATAGCCCGGACCGGTTGCTGAAAACGATCCAGTGGCGGTTATATTATCGCCGCAGTGAACAGAGCTATTCGCGGTGATGTTGTAAATGGTTATTGTAGTCCATGCCCATGGTCCTCTCACCTGCCGGCCTTGCATGTCTGTTACTGAAAGAGTGATGACGTACGTTCTTTCCGCTGGCAAAGCTTCGCTGCCATGAAAGTTATATTCCGGTTCAGGCCCGTTTGGTAATGTTTCTGTAATTAAAGGATCGCCATTTACATTACCATCTTCATCAGTGCTATATAAACTCCACGTATGTTCACCGGCAGCATTTACTGCCGCATCAACCGGAATATATTCTCCGAAAACTCTGATTGGTTGCCCCGGGGCATACGTTTCATCGGCGGTGATGGTGACTACTCCGGGTACCTGCTCATCCTGTGCTGTGGCTATAAAAGTACAGAGGCTCAATAGGCCTGCAATAAATAATTTTTTCATTGGTTTAAAGATTTGGTTAATGAATTTTGAATTCTGGAATACTTCAAAAATGGAATAATGATCCACATCAACCGGAGGTAATTCTTAATCTGTGCAATCCGTTTTACGGAATACGTGTTTTAGCGCATGGAATGTATGTTTGGGTTTGTGGAATATTAAGCCGGGAGTAACGCTAATTGTATTTATGGAAATTTTTTCTGCCGCTGAAATCACCGGTATTTCTCCTGACTCCGAACCATTTCTACTCACCAATACTCTTCAATCGTTCTAAAAACTGATCTTTATTTTTTCTTGCAATCTCTGCTGTAGATCCATCTGTCATTTGAGCAAGGAAACCATTATTGGTAATAAATTTCACCACCTTTTTTAAATTGACAACATGTGAATTATGACACCTGTAAAAAACGGCAGGATTTAGCTGGGATTCATATTCTTTCAGACCTTTCGAGGCTACTTGTTTTACTTTGTTATCAAGAAAGAAAGTGGTGTAGCTGCCTGACGCTTCGAGTCTGATGATATCAGCGCTTTTAATAAAAAGAATTCCATCTTTAACCGATAAGCCTATTACATTCGAAAAAGCCGGCTTATCCTGAATTTTTGGTGAATTTCTTTCTGCTATGATCTTATCAATACAATTTCTCAGATCATCATAATCGATAGGTTTTAACAGGTAGTCGCTGGCATCATGCCTTATGGCTTCGATGGCATATTCCTGGTGTGCTGTAGTGAAAATCAGATTGAAGTTTTTGTGCTTAAGCTGTTTTAGCAATGCAAAGCCGCTGATCCCGGGCATGCTGATATCAAGGAAAACAATATCAGGTTTGTAATTTTCAATTACTGAAATTCCCTCTATTGGACTGGTTGTGCTTGTTACCACTTTCACCTGGCTGATGTGTTCATCAATTAATAACTGCAGTGCAATTATTCCCGAAGGTTCATCATCGATAATGACGGCTTTAAGTATATTATTCATTGAGAATTGGTATTTTAATAATAATGCGCGTTCCATTACTCATGCCGTAGTCATTCATTTTATCAATTATTTCAATGCTGTATTCACCTCCCCATTCTTTCTTCATAAGCTCCAGTCTTTGCCTGATAAAGTGAATGCCTAATGATTTTTTTTTCGGGATTGAATCTGCAACTTCAGCAACAACACGACCAACACCATTATCGTCTATTGTACAGCATAAAAGATCGTTACCCGTGCGATTAAATGTGATGGTTAGTTTTCTGTTGTCTTTTTTTGGCAGCAAACCATGCCAGATAGCATTTTCTACAAAAGGTTGAATAAGCATTTGCGGAATCCTGATCATTGAGTTCATGAGGGCAGCATCCGTATTTATTTCATAATTAAAGGCGTACTTAAAACGCAATGCTTCCAGCTCAATATATTTACTCAGAATATCTACTTCGTTCTCCAGGCTGATATGCTCGTCTGTGTTACTTTCAAGTATTTTTCGCAGCAGTTTGGAGAATTTTACCAGGTAAATATTAGCATTGCTCGTATCTTTTGCCAGGATAAATTGTTGAATAGAGTTCATCGAATTGAAAATGAAATGCGGATTCATCTGCGCTTTTATTACTCTCATTTCCATTTCATACATCTGACTTTGTAACCTGTTCTTTTCTCTCTGTAACCTGTTTTGTTCTTTTTCCCTTATCAGCTCACGTTTGATCTTACGGTTAACCATCGTCACTATAAGGTAAATTGAAATGATGGAAAGAATAAACAAAAAAATATATTTCAGGATGGTGTGCGTTTTATTGGGATTGGATTCATTGTACAAATCCCTGATCTCGTCAGGCGAGAGCGCCCTGTTGTAAATGCTGACATCATCAACATGACCATTAAAAAAACGATTGTTTTTTATACTTGCAGCATTGCCGATCATAACAGAATCCGTAGCGAGAAATTTTGTCCGAAAATTTTTTGCTGCACAATCTTCAAGCTCTCCATTTAGATACAAACACAATGAGGTATCAGTGTAGGTCATCACAATATGATACCATTGTCCTAATAGCAGTGTGTTGTTTGCACAAATTGAAATCTGGTTCTCATAGGAAAAACTGCTGCTTACTCCCAGCGTTTTTTGTTTCAGACCATACAATATGCAGTAAGCTTCAATAAAATCATCACCCGGTCCGTTTTTTGTTAATACAATGGGGTTCCACAATACTCCTCTACCGCTATAATTTTCTGCTGTAATTTTTACCCATATAGAAATGGTGCCCTCTGCAGGCTTCAAAACAGAACTTGTGCCGAGATTCAGGTAGCTTCTGTCGGTTCCGTGTAAAATACATGCAGAGCGTGAATTTCCGAATCTGTCTTCTCCGAAAGAAATATCATGGGGGGGTGCAAGGGGACCGACATCGTTACTGACATCCGCATTATTAAAATAATACCGCGCGACAAGTCCATCAGCATTTTGTGCAAAGGAAAAAGAGGTTATAAGAAAAAAAATAAATAGTTGAAGCTGCTTCCGCATTCCCCGCGTAATGTTCATAGTTGTACTATTCTCTTTATTAAGAAAACAACCCTATAACCAGAGCCGGGGATGACTCCTGCCCGGTGAAATCCACTGGGCATACAAATATAAAATTTTAAACAGCTTTTTCGTGCTTTTTACAAATTGTTAAAGCTAATGGGCAGGCTCTGCTGTTGGCGGGATACTATCAGCCGGTATATCAATATGCGGTGGTGGCGGAATGCTTAGCATCCAAAAATAGGTGTAGGCAAACACTATCGCAATAACTGCAGCCACGACAAAAGTGCCTGCATGAAGCTTCCGACTGACACGGTGCATTTCGAGTATTTCTTTTTTGCCGAGCAAATGCATTTTCAGGAAATAGAAGGCGAGCCATAATGCGCTGATGAAAATACCAGTCCTGAAATACGAATGCTGTGAAGGACTAAAAGCCAGTATTAAGCCGCGACCAACAACAATCAATTTATATGTGAGTCCAAAATAATTTACGCCTGTCAGCATGATCCATGCAAATCGTTTTTGTTTTGTAAAACGAAAAATCTGTGCCATGTAAAGAGCCTCGAATCCTAAAAAAAGCAGAACTAAGGACAGGCTGTAAATGAAATCATAATTAAATTCTACGGGGCCTTCAATAAAACCCCATACCGGGGAAAAATATATTCGCAGATTTGGCAAGTGATAAATTTCTTCAGCAATAATAAGCAGCAAAATAAAACGGTGAGTTACTGCCGCTTGCTTAGAAATAAAAGGATGAAGAACAAATTCCCGTAGCGCTTCAATGTACGCGTACGCAGCGTGACCCTTTTTTTCACCAGGATTGTTTTCTGAAAGCGCCGCTTCATCAAACAAAACTTCCCTGCTGGTTAATTCTGTTTCTGCTGCTTCAATTGCGGCCTGCTCGTATTTTTCTTTTTCGCGTAAAATGTCAAGAAGCTTTTGCGTCGGGACTGTTTTGTAATACGCTGCAAAAGTTTCATTTCCCATTTAACAGAAAATAATCAGGCTTTGATTTTTTTCTTCGCCCCTGTATTGTAAATCGCTTCACGCTGCGCTTTTACTTCCGGATCTTTGATGTATTCATCATACGTCAACATTTTATCCAGCGTTCCGTAAGGTGTGATTTCCACAATGCGGTTCGCGACCGTTTGCATGAGCTCGTGGTCATGAGACGTGAATAGGACAATTCCTTTGAACTCTTTCATGGAATTATTCATCGTCGTGATCGATTCAAGGTCAAGATGGTTTGTCGGCTCGTCGAGGATGATGGAATTTGCACCGTTAAGCATCATGCGCGAAACCATACAACGTACTTTTTCTCCGCCGGAAAGCACGCTTACTTTTTTCAATGTTTCTTCTCCTGAAAAAAGCATCTTGCCCAAAAATCCGCGGATAAATGTTTCGTCTTTGTCTTTGGAATACTGGCGCAGCCAATCCACAAGCGTATCGCTGTTGTCAGTGAAATATTTGTGATTGTCATTCGGCAAATACGCTGTCTGAATGGTTTGTCCCCATTCCACTTTTCCGGAATCAGGCGTATCTTCTCCTGCGAGAATATCGAAAAATTTAGAAAGCGCCACATGATCTTTTGCAAGGAAACCGATCTTGTCACCTTTTTTTAAACGCAGGCTGATATTAGAAAACAGGTGAACGCCGTCGACCGTTTTTGAAATAGCATCCACGTTGAGAATCTGGTCGCCGGGCTCGCGTTCCATTTTAAAAATGATCGCAGGATATTTCCTGTTGCTGGCCGGCATGTCATCGATATTCAGCTTCTCGAGTAATTTTTTTCTGCTGGTAGCTTGTCGTGATTTAGAAGCATTTGCAGAAAAGCGCGCGATAAAATCGATGAGCTCTTTGCGTTTATCTTCTGTCTTTTTATTCTGATCACCTTTTTGTTTCAAAGAAAGCTGTGAAGCCTGGTACCAGAAATCGTAATTACCGGTGTAAAGCGAGATCTTTTTGAAATCAATATCGCAGATGTGCGTACACACGGTGTCGAGGAAGTGACGATCGTGAGAAACCACGAGCACGATATTTTTATAATCGGCAAGAAAATCTTCCAGCCATGTGATGGTTTCCACATCAAGATCGTTTGTCGGCTCATCGAGTAAAAGAATATCCGGATTTCCGAACAAAGCCTGTGCGAGGAGCACGCGTACTTTTTCTTTACCGTTAAGCTCGCTCATTAATTTGCCGTGCATTTCTTCAAAGATGCCGAGCTTGCTGAGTAAATCAGCGGCTTCACTTTCTGCGTTCCATCCGTCCATCTCAGCGAATTCCGCTTCCAGCTCCGAGGCTTTAATTCCGTCAGCATCTGTGAAAGGATCTTTTGCGTAGATCACTTCTTTTTCCTGCATCACTTTCAGGAGCTTTTTATTTCCCATGATCACTGTTTGCAAAACGGGATAAGCGTCAAAAGCAAAGTGATTCTGGCTCAGCACAGACATGCGCTGGCCCGGAGTGATATGAACAGATCCTTTTGTAGGCTCAATTTCGCCGGAAAGGATTTTCATGAATGTTGATTTCCCTGCGCCATTCGCACCAATAACACCGTAACAATTGCCGGGAGTAAATTTGAGGTCTACTTCATCGAACAAAACGCGTTTGCCGAACTGAAGATTAAGATTAGAAACTGTGATCATTTTCTTTTGGAAATAAGGGTGCAAAGGTATGAAACATAATTACCAATTACCCAATTCCCAATTACCGATGAGAAATCAATGGGAAAGGAGCGTAAATTACCAGTTACCAATGAAAAAGGGCAGGAAGTGTAGTAGTAAAAGGAAGTATTTGGGAGCAATTAGTACTTTTGCAGCCATGAAAACCTCACCCCGATCTGTTTTTGGTATTAACTCATTGAAAAATATACTGGCTATACTGCTTGTTTTGACTGCGTTGCCTTCCCTGGCGCAAAAAAGCAAGATTAATAAAGATTCGTTGGCCGCGCGCGATTCTATCCGTGAGTATATGTTTCGCGGGGCGTTGCTTTCAATGGATGCATTACAGGCAAAATACGAATCGCAGAAGAGTGCGGAAATGTCTGTAAAGCAACAAAAGGCAGGCGAAGCGCAGAATCTTTTTTTTCAATCCAGGGCGTATTATCGTAAGGCTATCGCTTACGATCAGAACTATTACCCGGCATGGACAAATATGGGAACAGCCTATTTCCTGCAGGATCTGCCAAGGCCGGCGATTTCCTGTTACCGAAAAGCGATCGCGATCAACCCGGATTATGCTTCTGCATGGTTTAACCTTGGAAAAGCATATGTGCTGATTAAGATGAATGATTCGGCCGCTTATTCTTACAGGCAGAGCATCCGCTCGGATTCAACTTCTGTTCAGGCTTACCAGGAACTGAGCCGGTTAATTATGATCACCGACGATACTGCCGCTGCGCTCAGACTTTTGCGCCTTTCCGCTTATTATAAATCTTCTTCCGAAGTGCCATGGGTTTCGATGTCTGCTATTTATTTTTCTTACAATGATTCGGTGAATGGCATTGCTTCTCTTGAACGTGCGGCAAAAATTTATAGCGGCGATCTTGTCAGGCTTCAGCTCTTGTCAACATATTTCGGCGCACACGGCGATGCTAAAAAGAAAGCTTATTATTCTGATCTCCTGGCAATAGAAATCAAGAAGCAGGAAATTCCGGAGGATACGGAGAAGAGGTAGGTACTGGGCAGTAGTCAGTAGTCATTAGTCAGTAGTCATTAGGCAGTGGGTAGTAGGTGGTGAGTTAAACCTGCTGATGAAATTCCTCTTTTGACTTTCTTGAAGTGAGAATTCTTTTCTGCTTTTTTTCTTTGTGACCTGGTGCCGGTGCCTGCACTGAGCCTGCAGAAGTGTGGCTGTTTAAACCTGCGGATAAACTACTCTTGTCATCGTGAATGATTTTGAAATGAAATGTCTTTGTGGAGTATAGAATTAATTCATAATCGTATAGAAGGCTGACAATAACACAAAATGAAAAAGGCTTCCTTTTCAGAAAGCCTTTCCCATTTATTTTGATGTTCTGTTTTAGATTTTCACCACACGATAAAACGAAACTGCGTCATTGCCTGTAATGCGGATGAAATAAATTCCGACAGGTTGTGCGCTGAGATCGATGATCATGTTTTTGGAATCGGATTTGGTTTCGCTGATGATGAGCTTGCCATCTGTGCCGAGCACCTGGATCACTACATTGCCATTTACATTTTCCGGAGATGCAATGTTCAGCAATCCGTTTGTCGGGTTCGGGAACAGGTTCCATTGATGTGTTTCAGCAACAGGTTCGATACCCATGCACGATTCAACGAAGATGCTGTCTGTAGCGCTTGCTGTGCAGCCGTTGATGTCGCTGAATGTATAAGTGATGTAATGATTTCCCATTCCTGCAACAAACGGATCGAAGGTGTTTCCTGACACTCCAGTACCGCTGAATATTCCGCCTGCAGGTGATTCACCGGAGAGATTAATTATTGCCGGGAAGCTTCCGCATACAGTGTCCATTGGCAAGGAGAGGGTAACTACCGGAGCACCCGGATCATTGATGCTTGCCGAAGCAATAGCAGTACATCCGTTTGCATCCGTTATCGTAACGCTGTAAGAACCCGCGGCAATTCCGGAAATATCTTCAGTCACGGCTGAATTACTCCAGAGGAAAGTGTAAGCGCCCGTTCCACCTGCTACGCTGATGTCGATCGAGCCATCTGCTGCAGCGCATACGGAAGGATTAACAGTAGAAGTTACGCTGGCAACAAGCACCGGTGGTTCTGTAATGAGGAATGTAGCAGTTACAGCGCATGAATTCACATCCGTAATTGTTACTGAATAATTTCCTGCAGAAAGTCCTGATTCAGTTGCAGCGTTTCCGCCGGATGGTGACCATGCATAAGTGAATGCGCCTGTTCCGCCGCTTGCTGTGACTGTTGCATCACCATTGATACCGCCAAAGCAGGAAACATCTGTCTGCGAAGAGGTGAAAGTAATCGCAGTTGGTTCAGCAATTAAGAATGTTGCAGTTGTTGAGCATGAATTCACATCCGTAATTGTTACGGAATAATTTCCTGCAGACAATCCTGATTCAGTTGCCGCGTTTCCGCCGGATGGTGACCATGCATAAGTGAATGCGCCGGTTCCACCGCTGGCAACAACTGTTGCATCACCATTGCTTCCGCCAAAGCAGGAAACATCGGTCTGCGAAGAAGTGAAAGTGATCGCAGTTGGTTCAGCAATTAAGAATGTTGCAGTTGTTGAGCATGAATTCACATCCGTAATTGTTACTGAATAATTTCCTGCCGACAATCCTGATTCAGTTGCAGCATTCCCACCGGATGGTGACCATGCATAAGTGAATGCGCCGGTTCCGCCGCTGGCAACAACTGTTGCATCACCATTGCTACCGCCAAAGCAGGAAACATCGGTCTGCGAAGAAGTGAAAGTGATCGCAGTTGGTTCAGCGATTAAGAATGTTGCAGTTGTTGAGCATGAATTCACATCAGTAATTGTTACTGAATAATTTCCTGCAGCAAGTCCTGATTCAGTTGCTGCGTTTCCGCCGGAAGGTGTCCATGCATACGTCAATGCGCCGGTTCCGCCGCTTGCCACAACTGTTGCAACACCATTGCTTCCGCCAAAGCAGGAAACGTTTGTCTGCGAAGAAGTGAAAGTGATCGCAGGTGGCTGTGTGATCACGAACGAAGCAGTAGCGCTGCATGAGCTTGCATCCGTAATCGTCACTGTATAATTTCCGGCAGCGAGTCCTGTTGCTGTTGCCGCGTTTCCGCCTGTCGGAGTCCATGCATAAGTAAGTGCACCTGTTCCGCCGCTTGCCATTACCATCGCATCACCGTTTGATCCGCCAAAGCAGGAAACATCTGTCTGCATGGAAGAGTAGGTGATCGCAGTTGGCTCCGCAATTAAGAATGTTGCGGTTGTTGAGCAGGAATTTGCACCAGTAATTGTTACCGTGTAATTTCCTGCTGTAAGTCCTGTTGCTATATCAGCATTTCCACCGGTAGGGATCCATGCATAAGTATATGCTCCTGTTCCACCGCTTACCATTACCATGGCATCACCATTGTTTCCGCCGTTGCAGGTAACATCTGTGTGCATGGTGGTGTACGTTAGCGCTGGTGGTGCTGTGATGAGGAAGGTAGCAGTTGCGGTGCAAAGATTAGCATCCCTGACTGTTACTGTGTATCCTCCTGCTGTTAATCCTGTTGCTGATGCCGCGTTTCCGCCAGAAGGTGCCCATGCATAGGTGAAAGCTCCAGTTCCGCCTGTAGCGATAACAGAAGCGGAACCATTACTTCCACCGAAACAAGAAACGTTTGTTTGCGAAGCAGGTGTCACTATAATAACAGGTGGTTGTGTAATGCTTATTGTTCTTGTTGCTGTACAACCGTTTGCATCGGTCACAGTTACGGTATAAGTACCGGCGCAAAATCCAGAAGCAGTCGCAGCGTTTCCACCTGACGGAGACCATGAATAAGTATATCCTGGTGTTCCGCCTGATACAACTACTGTTGCACTTCCGTTACATCCGCCGTTACACGAAACGTTTGTTTGCGTTGATGTAATAACAATTACCGGTGGTTGTGTTACAGTTGCAGTAACAGTTCCTGTACATCCGTTTATATCTGTGATTTGTACGGAATAAGTTCCAGCAGTAAGACCTGTGCGATCTTCTGTTGTCGGACCTGAAGGCAGCCAGTTAAATGTGTACGGACCAGTTCCGCCTGAAGGTGTAAGGTTGATTGAACCATTAGATCCACCAAAACAAGCAACGTTTGTTACAACTGTAGTTCCTGAAACAGGAGATGTTGGTTGAGTCACTGTTGCAGTAACTGTTCCTGTACATCCGTTTATATCGGTGATTTGTACGGAATAAGTTCCTGCAGTAAGACCAGTGCGATCTTCTGTTGTCGGACCAGAAGGGAGCCAGTTAAATGTGTACGGACCTGTTCCACCGCTTGGAGTTAAATTGATTGATCCGTTTGAACCGCCGAAGCAGGCAACGTTTGTTACCACTGTAGTTCCTGAAACAGGAGACGTTGGCTGAGTAACAGTTGTAGTCACAGTTCCAGTGCAACCGTTTGCATCGGTGATCTGTACGGAATAAGTTCCTGCAGTGAGTCCTGTGCGATCTTCTGTTGTCGGACCTGAAGGAAGCCAGTTAAATGTGTACGGACCAGTTCCGCCGGAAGGAGTTAAGTTGATTGATCCGTTTGAACCGCCGAAGCAGGCAACGTTTGTTACCACTGTGCTTCCTGAAACCGGTGATGTTGGTTGAGTTACTGTTGCAGTCACTGTTCCTGTACAACCGTTTGCATCGGTGATCTGTACAGAATAAGTTCCTGCAGTAAGACCTGTGCGATCTTCTGTTG
>JALYQL010000008.1 GCA_030855855.1 Bacteroidota bacterium
GATTATTACTATTATCCGAAAACTCAAACGATCCTTACAAAAACAATCCTCAATGCGAATAATGATTCGGCTTTCACGATGTCGGATGAAACGAATTTCCGTGAGATGAAAATTAAAGAGCCGGGAATGGGGCGAGAGATCTTTACGAAATCGCTGAAAGATTCTTTGAGGTTGCAGGGGAATACTTATTAAATGAAAGGCCACGCGCGCTCCTGGAACAAAGTGAAATCGACGCGCACATTCAAAACAACTTATATTAGTTCCATCATGGCAAAATAACTTCCATGTAAATCTCAAGGAAAACATAAAAAAATCTCCCATGAAAAAAATCACATTCACATTTTTAGCGCTTCTTTTTATTCACACACTTTCTGCTCAGTTTATTGCTAAGATGGAAGTAAAATGACCTTTACCGGGCGCCTGCGATTCTGCAAATGTATATGCGCTTATACCGGGATTTACAGGCCAGGTTCCGCCTGTTCCGCCAATGACAAAGAAGCAGCTTGAAACTAAATTGAATGCTGAAGTGGATTTTATTAAGGTCAATCCTAAATTTAAAGGAAAGATGATGATCAATTGTATTATCAACTGCCAGGGAGAGATGATCAGGTGCGTTGTTGAGAATGAATCAGGACAGCCTGAGCTGGATGCTGAAATTTTAAAAGTGTTCCTGACTTTAAAAATATGGAAAGCGGGGAAATATAATGAAGAGGGTGTTGATTCTGCCGAACTTTACAGTATCGAGATCAAAAAAGGAAAGATTATAATTGTTTCGTAAAGTTATTTCTTAAACCCCTCAAAGATCCCCAACCCAAACAAAGCAAAATCATATTTCACCGGATCTTTTTCGTCAAACTTCCTGAGCTTTGCGGTTAATTCTTCTACCGCTTTCCAATCCGATTGTTTGCGTTCGAGCAATCCTAATTCACGGCCAACATTTCCGACATGAACATCAAGCGGAATTTGCAGCAGGGCAGGAGAGATGCTTTTCCATATACCGAAATCCACACCGGCATTATCCTGCCGCACCATCCAGCGCAAATACATATTGATCCGTTTCGCAGAAGAATTTGTTCCGGGATTGGAAATGTGCTTATCCGAACGCGTATCGTGCCTGATGGAAATAAATGTTTCGCGGAAATGAATGATCGCATTCTGTATTGGTGAATCTTCAAGGATGCTTTGTGCCTTCGTGGCTTTGAAGCTAACATTTATTCCCTCCACAAATACATTTTCCAATCCGCCGTGCTTTTTGTAAATATTCCGCAAAGCCAAAACAAAAAATTTCGCATCCATTCCATTGAAGGTGCGATGCACAAATGTTTCCAGATTTTTCAATTCTTTTGCAGAAGCCGAGATCACAAATTCATACGGCGACAGATCCATGCGTTCCATCAGCAGGTTTGCATTGCGGATAATGACAGGACGTTGTCCCCAGGCAATTGTAGCGGCAAGAAATCCTGCAATCTCGATATCTTCTTTGCGTGAAAAATGATGTGGAATAGAAACAGGATCGCTTTCAATAAATGACGGACGATTATACTGGCTGACTTTCTCTTCCAGAAATCCCCGCAGCTCTTTATCATTCAGCGCCTGCTTTTTCATTGCGTTCAGACTTCGGCAGCAACACGTTCCTGCATTTTCGCGATCTTATCGTTCATCGATTTAAAAAAACGAAATCGCTGTTTTTCAGAAACGCCGCTGATCGGTGTGGATTTCTTAATGAGATTTTTCAGCCAGTTTTCCGTTTCATCGCAAAAACCTGCATTCGTTGTTACCATCGTGTTGAAGGTGTTATGCGAAATATAAACCCGTCGTCCGGCACCCGCGGAAATGAGCACACAATTATTACCGATCATCAATTCAGAATTGTAAAGCGTATAATTCTGCGTAGTCGACGCGCCCGGAACTTCACCGTGAAATTTTGTGCTGTGCGCCGCCTGCCATTCAATCCGTTTGATCATTTTGGCAATATCATCCAGCACATCATTCATATCCTTCTTATTTTTAAACAAGCCCGATTCCCAATAATATTCAAGCTGCTTCAAAGTGCTGTTGAGCGTATCCTCCGACCAGATCTCTATCGAAGGAATATGCAGGTACAATTCGTAAATTTCTTTTACCGTATCGAGCATTTTCTGAGAAACAGCGGACGGCTCGAACATTTTTCCTTCAGGCGTTCCTGCATTCAAAATAGAACGCGACCAGTAAAACAATTTGAAGGCGGAAAGTTTAGGGAACTGGAAATGGTGAAAAATAGGAACATCTTCAGCAGCGAAAATAATCTCTTTTTTTTCCAGCGGTTTTATCTGCCGCAGATCGCTTACAATATTTTCAAGGTATTTTTCAAAGCTCTCCGGGTTATCCGACAAATGATTGTAGCTGAACGTGACAGAATCGCCTCTTCCTCCGGTCACGCCGGCGTAATCAAATGCAATGCGGTAATGGCTGCAGATCTTAGAAACTTCATCGATTGTAAGCGCTGTTTCTCCACGGATCCTTCTGTAGGCGCTGTCGGTGCTTACGCCCAGCAGGTCGGCCATTTCATCCACTAAAGAATGATTCGGAGGAATTGTTTCTTTAAGCCGCTGGATAAATTGCTCCTGGATGGTTCTTTCGTTGGCAGCCATGGTTTGTTTTCTGATGAGTTTGTTTGGATCCTGACGCAGAAATAGTTGCAATTATTGCATTCACGGGTCGGATAGTTGTAAAAATCGCAAAAAAAGAGATACGAACCCAAATTAAGCGCCTGATTTGTGCTGTTTGCGGTGATCACTTCATCGGCCGCGGAAAGCAATTTTCCATCAGCCTGCATGTGAAATAGTTTTGCTTCATCAAACTTAAAAACCAGGCAAAATGAAAAACAATATTGCACTTCATCTTATCGCAGGAATTTTCCTCTTTGGATTTTCTATCAGCGCAACAGCACAGGACGTAAAGCCGGCAACCGCCAAAGCAAAAGTAGCTGTGCTCAATTTCGATTCGAAAATTCCGGGATACGATCCTATCTCGATGGGAAATCTTGTTCGCATCGAATTGGAAAAACTCGACACGTTTGATGTGATGGATCGTTATGATGTGAATTACCTCGTGGAAAAAAATGAATTGAAGATCAATAATTGTTATGGGAAAATTTGTCTTGTGGAATTAGGGAAATCGCTGGGCGCCGATAAAATGCTTACAGGAAGTGTTGAGATATTCGGACCGTCTATTGTTTATACGATGCACCTGGTGGATGTAAAAGGAGAAAAAATTGAGCGCGCACAGGTGACAGAATTTCTTAATCTGCATAGTGAAATTCAGACGATGACAGCTGTAATGCTCCGCCAGCTTTTTGACCGCAATGTAGATGCGAATGTGATCAGCCAATTGACAAAGCCGGACAGCTATGATGCGCGATCAAGAATGCCTGTGACTGAAAAAATGAATCTTAGCGGACCAAGAATGGGCGCTACGTTATTTACAGGAGAAGCCGCATCTATTCTTGATGCTGAAAAATCGCAGGGCGGATATAAAGCATTTCCCCTGATGTTTCAGTTCGGCTATCAATTTGAACAGCAGTATCTCGCTTCCGGCCAATTCCAGGCATTGTTTGAATTTATTCCGATGGTGACGGGCCTTGACCAGGGATT
The DNA here is from genome assembly GCA_030855855.1 of Bacteroidota bacterium. GTDB lineage: Bacteria > Bacteroidota > Bacteroidia > Palsa-965 > Palsa-965. The sequence goes on from JALYQL010000008.1 coordinate 3,633, forward strand.
ATTCATTCCGAGTTTCACGATCATGAACGGGCTACGTGCGAATAAATATGGATGGGAATTCGCCTTCGGACCGAGCTTTAATATTGTGCAAAAAGAATTTGGCTATTACGATAGTGAAAATAAGTGGATCAGAAGGTCTGAATGGCAAACGTTGAACCCCAATTCAACAACGGCGCCTGCTTTCATTGAGCGCATGGATAGCCGCGGCACTCCGAAGCTGGGATCGAACTTCGTTTTCGGAATTGGTAAAACATTCCGAAGCGGAAACCTGAATGTTCCTGTAAATGTGTTTGCTGTACCAGGAAGATCAGGTTGGAGATTCGGACTTTCCATTGGGTATAATGCGAGGAAGAGGAATTGATTACCAATTACCTAATTACCGGATTACCAATTTAAAATGGAAATTGGGAAAATGGAGGACGTTTGCTGAGCAAGATTAATTACCCAATCCTTGTTCCCAATTTCGAATTTTCCAATTTCCTTTTTTCTCCTAAAGATTATATCACTACCGTACAATCGGTCAAAGTTTCCTGGAGTTGTGCGAGGTGAAGAAAAGCAGCTTGGTCTTTTCGGCCACGCCGGTGAATGCCGGCGTGGTTTTTTCAAAACTTTAAAAAATCTCCCTGATGAAAACAATCTTAGATTTTATAACTGCGCTTTTTTTGTTGGCGATTATTTGAAACATATAGTGTTATGAATACTATTAGTTGAAATCCGGCAATAACCCGGACAACCAAATAGCTTTACATTCGTCTTCATAATGCCAAAGCTGTTGCCGGATGAAAATAAAATTTACTTTCTTTTTACTTGCAGCTATATGTTGTTCTTCATGTTCGCATTTACCAGAAATTGAAAAACGTCATTATCGAAATGGATTTTTACATCGCGAAGAAAAAAGCAAACAGTTCAATTGCAATAAAAAGCGATTCAGCATTTCAGAATATTCCTGCTATTACTGTTACCGGAATTAAATCGCGGAACGTTTCACCCCAGCCATTAGCCTTGTCGCCGCTCCGTGAAAAAACCGGGAATAAAAAGAAAAGTGATTTTGAGATACCGAAAACCGCGCCGGTAGTCATTCCAATTACTATTGATCCGCCGAAAGAACCATTTAATAAAAAAGCAAGGGTCGCGATTATCTTTTTGGTGCTGGCAAAGCTGGTTATGATTGCCGCTTTCATTTTTTTACTTTGCAGCCTTCTCATACCTTTTTATCTCCTTACAGGTATCGCTGCGTTATTTGCATTGCTTGCCCTCGTCTTCGGACTCTGGGCAAAAAAAGAAATTAACGCGCAGGAACCATACGAAAGAGAACCGGGAGGAAAAGAAGCGGGAGAAGTTGTTGCGCGTGCTGTCGGTGGAATTGCCAGCGCTGGTTTTATTATTCTTCTTGCTGTTATTATAGAGTGGATACGAAGGCGAAATGGCCGATAGCTGCACCGCAGGTCTGGATTTACGCGCAACTAAAACTGAAAATATCCGGTTATAAGATCTTATCGAGGTTCAGCTTTCTCAGCTTTGGGGCAAGGAACATTACTCCGCTCGCCACCAGTACAGTCATACATCCGCCAAAAGCGACCGAAGGAATTATTCCCAGCAAACGCGCCGCAAGGCCGGATTCCATTTCACCGATCTCATTGGAGGAGCCAATAAAAATACTGCTCACAGCACCCACACGTCCGCGCATCGAATCAGGCGTCATCAGCTGCATGATAGTATGCCTTATCACCACGCTTATCATATCAAAAGCACCACTGAAAAACAGCAAGGTGAGCGACAAATAAATATTAGTCGAAAAAGCGAACCCGATAATGCACAAGCCAAAGCCGGTAACTGCGATGTATAAGTTTCGCCCTGCTTTTTTTGTCGTTGGAAAATAAGCAAGAAACATTCCCATAATAATTGATCCTACTGCAGGCGCCGCACGCATGAAACCAACAGCTTTTTCAGCATCTTTCCCCAAATGAAGAATATCGTATGCAAAAATCGGGATCATCGCCACCGCGCCGCCCAACAGCACAGCAAATAGATCAAGCGACAAAGCTGAAAGCATCACCTGGTTGCTGAACACAAAACGGATTCCGGCAGTGAGGCTGTCTTTTAATTTTTCTTTTTTCTCCTTCAGCGGAACAGGATGATTGAAGACCGGGATCATCAGCAAAAAACTTAACGTCATTAATGAAGAGCTTACTCCATATGAAAATTCAATGCTGATCAGGCCCATCATTAATCCACCCAACGCCGGCCCCAGCACGGCTGCCGTTTGCCAAAGATTTGTATTCCAAGTTGAAGCGTTCGCATACAAATTCCGCGGAACAAGCTGCGACTGAAATGCGGGGAATACAGGACCTAAAAATCCGCGTGCGATGCCGGTGCAGAAAATGATCCCGTAAATAGGAAGTGTTCCCAGTGAAGTGATCAGCTCTTTATCCGCGCTGATGTAAAAAAGCAACCAGGAACAGATCAGGAGGAAGGCTGTGCTGAATTGAATAATGCGTTTGCGCTTTACGATGTCAGCAATATGGCCGGCGAAAAGTGCGAGAGCGATAAACGGAATTGCTTCCGAAAGACCGATATATCCGAGACTGAGCGCTTTGTCGGCAGTTGTTCCGGGAGACAGTTTGTAAATCTGCAGTCCAACCACCACGCTCTGGATCTGCACACCGAGCGTGAGGCAAAACCGTGCGGCAAGATAAATGCTGAAATCACGGATGCGCAAGGAAGCGTAAGGATCGTTCTTGGGGAGCAGGTTTTTGTCTTTCACAAATTGTCTCGGTTGTTTACAAAGTTATTGAAGTTTTTTCCCGCAACGACTTTTCATTCCATTTGATCTCTTAAGTTTGTATGCTACTCTTCCTTATGAAATACATTTTACTTATTGGTTTTTCTGCCCTAATCCTCACGAGCTGTGGCCCCGGCCCGGGAAAAATAGTTGTTGTGGATTCTGCCGCTCTCAAAGATTCCATTGCCCGCCTTCACCCGGAAACACCGCATGAAGTGATGAAAGGTAAAGATGCCAGCTACGCTTTTATGCCGGATACTGCTATCCAATCTATTATTCTTGGAAATCCGGATTGTCTTAAAGAATATTACAGGCAGAATGGCTCTAATAAAAGCGCTATCGGCAAGCGATATGCAGTTGCTTATTACACCAGCAGCGTGGACAAAAAACAGGAAATGGAAATCCGGGTGACTGATAATACCCAACGGGAAGAAGTTCCTTATGCCATCATCGTGCAACGGAAAGGGGAGGAACATTCACCTGAACTTTCCGTAAGATCCATTCCGTCTTCGGATTTTAACTTTGTTTCCGGTCATGGTGTTTATATAGGAATGCCTTTGCATTATGTCATGTCGGTTTATTCCAATCAATCGTTTATGGAATGGGAGAAAGGCGATACAGTTTATCTTCAATATAAGCCGAAACCTAAAGACACGAATTATTTCAAACGGTATAAGCCCGAATCATACACCGTTACCTATAAGTTTGTGGATGAATCATTACGGCGTATGGAATATTACGTCGACCCTGAACAATTTGAAAATAAATAATGAACAGGATACTCTCAACCGTTATTCGTTTAAATGATCACGCGCCTGTCGCGGTGGATTATCATTTACCTGAAGTCGGCGATAATCCTGTACCTGTTTTGATTTTCCTGCACGGCTTCAAAGGTTTTAAAGACTGGGGACATTTTCCATTGGTGGCAGAATACCTTTGTCGTTCCGGGTTTGCTGTTGTGCGTTTTAATTTTTCGCATAACGGAACAACACCCGAGCAGCAAAGCGAATTCACAGACCTTGAAGCATTCGCAAAAAATACATTCTCCCAGGAATTATCCGATCTCAATACGGTGATCGATGATATTTTCTGGCGCGGCGGCAAAGAATTGAATTGCGATCCGAACCGGTTGGGATTAATCGGTCACAGCAGGGGCGGAGGGATCGCGCTGTTATCAGGCTACCATGATAAACGTGTGAAAGCGGTGGCCACGTGGGCGGGTGTGTGCGATTTCGAGCCGAGAGTAAATCCACCGGAGCTGATCGAATGGAAGAAGAATAAAGTGCTTTATGAAATGAATTCGCGCACTGGTCAGCTGATGCCGGTTAATTTTTCCCTGCGCGAGGATTTTTACAAGCACCGGAAAAAATTAAGCATTCCGCACGCTGTAAATCACATGCCGGTCCCACAACTTATCGTACATGGCAAAGCGGATACTTCAGTGCCATTTTCTGAAGCCGAAAAATTAAGCTCATGGAATTTATTCGCACAACTGGTAGAAATTGAAAACGGCGATCATACATTTGGCGGAAAACATCCGTGGGAATCAAAAGAGCTTCCATCAGAAATGATTGCTGTGGTGCAGCCGACGATTGCATTCTTCCGGGAGAATTTATAACCGCCAGGAAGCATGATTTTTCCAGTTTCAGGTCATTGATTTCGTTTTTCTTACCACAAGGCATGCTATTTGAAATACATGTCATTAAAATTTAAAAATAATGACAACTTCCACCAAGGCCGAATTTCCTCATTACGCAAAACTTTCGCTTATTCTTATCGGACTTGCAGCGCTCTTTGCAATCCTTTATGTAGGGCGACCGATTTTTGTTCCGCTTATCGGCGCCACGCTGGTTGCTATCATGTTCAGCCCTGTTGTGGATTTTCTCATGCGCAAGCGTATTCATAAGCTAATTGCTATTAGCATTACTCTATTGCTCGGTATAATAGTTATTTCGGCAATGGGTTTTCTCGTAGCGTCGCAGGTGTCAGGATTTAAAGAAATGATACCACAGATAAAAACAAATTTCGGCTCCCTGCTCAATGATGTAAAAGGATGGGCATCTTCAAGCTTCGGGTTAAGTCCCCAAAAGTTCGATTCCATGTTCAATGTGAAAAAAATGCTGAGTTCAGGAACTCCCGAAATGGGAAAAACCTTACTCAGTCTGGGGAACATCGTCATGCTTGCAGTGGTTTTACCGGTTTATATTTTTCTGATCCTTTACTACAAACCATTATTAGTAGAATTTATCCACAGACTTTGTGGATACGACAATGAAGAAGTGGTTGCAGATGTTTTGGCCACTACCAAGATCACTATCAAAAGTTATCTTTCCGGTTTATTATTAGAAGCCTTGATCGTCGGAACATTATATTCGATCGGACTCTTGATTATAGGGGTAAAGTTCGCGCTTCTATTAGGTGTTATTGCTGCCCTGTTAAATATCATTCCTTATGTCGGACAGATTGTCGCGGGCTCGTTATCTGTTTTAATGGCGCTTGCTACCAAAGAGTCGCCAACTTATGCATTAATCACGTTAGGCCTGTTTGCATTCATTCAGGTTATTGATAATAATTTTATTTTACCGCGTGTAGTTGCTTCAAAAGTAAAATTGAATGCGCTCGTTTCTATCGTGGTTGTCATTGCCGGAAATTTAATGTGGGGAGTTCCGGGAATGTTTCTCGCTATTCCGCTTACTGCTATCTGCAAAGTTATTTTTGATGATATCAAAGGACTAAAGGCGTGGGGATTTTTATTGGGAGCTTCCATGCCCGGTGTCAAATTGATGAAAGAGCAGAAGAATCCGCGTAAGGACGAATAGCTTCTACAACAACTGATTGCTTTTCTTGCTTTCTCATGGGAATCCTTGTTAAATTTGTACCGTGCTGCTTTCCGGCTGTGGTTGCAATTACATACTTATTTGCCCGGTGTGAAAACGAAAACCAACATGGATTCAAAGCTTTCGCCCTCCGAAGAAATTTCTCCCGCGCTTTCCGGAAAATTACCGACAGTTCTGTTCATTGCCAATTTCACCATTGCCGCAACATGGGTCTATCATGGTGTTTTTCCAAAGCTTTTGTATATGGAAACGGGCGAGCTATCCATGGTCAGCGCGTCCGGGATTTTTAAAGGAATCGAAAGGGAAGCAGTTTATACCATCGGCGCCGCGGAAGTGATTTTCGGTTTGGCATTTATCTTTTTTGGCAGGCTAAGGATTTTACATTGGCTGAATATCTCCGCGCTTATCATCTTAGGCATTGGCGCCGCAATAGTGCAGCCTGATATTTATATTTATCCGTTCAATCCGGCCACCACTGCATTTGGCATTATGGGTTTATCTACGATAATGCTAATGATTGGAAAATATATCCCGGATAAAAATATCCGCACCAATAAAAATGTCCATCTATAGAAAGCTCCTCGGTACTGATTTTGGAAAGCTCCATCCGAAAATGCAGGAGCGTTGCGGATTATCGCCCGAAAAAGGAATTTTCATGAAAGGCGCAGGACAAATGGACCGGATATGGAACGCCGGAATTCATACGAAACCTTTTCTTCAGCTCGCCACTATGCGCAATGTGATGTTTCCGGAAACAGGAACAAAAATTCCGTTTACCATTGAAAATTACAGCTACACCGATAGTTTCGGCCGTGAAACAATCGCGTGGATCAGGAAATTCTATTTCAAAAACACAACAAGGAATTTCGACGAGACAATGGTGTACAGTGAGAAACAAAAAAGAATAATTTCTTATCTCGGAACAAAACAGCATCGGGTGGCCGACCTGGAGCTGAAAGCAAATGCAGATGGAAGCATTACCATTCGTTCAGGCGCACAGCGTTTTTATGAAAATCAGATCAGCTTTAATTATCCCGATCTTTTTTCCGGCATCGCGGAAGTAAATGAAGCGTATGATGAAAAAAATGATCGCTTCACTATCAGCGTAAAAGTGAACAACAAAACATTCGGTGAAGTTTTCGGCTATTCCGGTTTTTATAAAGCTGAATACGCAAACATAAAGCCCGGTGAAATTCCTGCTTACGCAAAACCGTTGCGGGAAGAGGTCAGGGAATAAAAACAAATCCAATGGAAGCACAACCAAACCCAAACAGTTACAAGCTCACCACTTTCGAAAAGATCGTGGAGCTTTCACGGCCATGGTTGTTGCTTGGCAGCTACATTGTGCTTGCTTCATTCAACATCTGGTGGCTGGCAATTCCTGTTGCAGTGGCTACGGTGATGGGTGGATTTGTGCAGATGCACGACGCCATTCATAATTCGCTCGGACTTTCAAAGCCAGCAACAAATTTTGTATTGACGATGAGCGCGCTGCTTTTGTTGAAAAGTGGTCATGCTATTCGCGTAACGCATCTTCGTCATCACGGACAATGCCTCGGGGACGAAGATCCGGAAGGAGAGCCGGCAAAATGGACCTTGAAGCAGGTTTTCCTGAACGGAGCTTATCATGTCTTCACGATGCGTTTTACCTCTTTGAAAATGGCGCCAGCCACGCGGAATATTCAGCTGCTTGAAACTGCGATCACTTTTTTATTACTGGTCGCGTTTATACTGCTGTATTATTTCACGGGGTCAATAATTCCGCTGGTGTATTGGGGCGTTGCATTTGTGCTGAGCTGCCTCATGCCGTTATGGGCTTCTTACATTCCGCACAAGCTTGCTTCGAAAAATCCAGCACGCTTAGCAGCTGTAAAAATGGCACATGTCTGGACTCCGATTATTTCTTCTTTTGCGTTTCATCATTTACACCACGTCTACCCGAAAGTTCCGACAGCTTTATTACCTAAAGCAGCAAAAGAATTGCCCGAACCGGATGATGATCATGATGATTATTATCCGCATTGAAATGGCTTCGGGAAAAATCTCAGTGGAATTTTAGCGGCAGGAAACAAGTGGCTATGGCAGTGCAAGCGGGATGAAATGTACACCGTCCTTTGCTGTGTAGTGCGGGCGACGATGCTGAGAGGCAAAGAAATACACATAGTTTTTTTATTTTTTCACTGCCGCTGCCACTTTTTCCTGCCGCTTTACTGATCTGGCGGAAGGGTTTGCTAATAAAATGGTCGTATCGCTTCCTAAAACGAAAAAGGCTGATTGATTACTTCTTTTCCATTGTTAGTGTACACTACAGAGTAATTTCCCGGTGCCCAGCCTGCAATTTTCAGATTGAATTCGAATTTTATTTTTCCTGCAGGAAGATTTGTTTTGTGTTCGTTCGTTAAGATTATTTTCCCGGTGCTGTCTTTCACAAATCCCTGCAGCTCTACCGGCTCTTTCGATTCAAATGCAATATCGCCTTTCACTTCTTTAGGAACCGTAACAATGTTGCGTTCTTCGTCCATTACAATCTCTTTTTCTGTGCTGTACCAGGTGTCTTTTTGCCCGGTGAGCGCGCACAGGTATGCACGCAATGCCTTAGAAGCTTTCGGATCACGAACATAAACATCCGAAACGCTCGCGCTGTCTGTAACACACCAAACAGAATGCTGCACAGCCATTTGATCCGGGAGATTCATCGAGTCTAAAAAATGCACCAGCTTCAGAAGCATTGGCCTTTTTGTGTTTGATACAGTGAATGTGGATGCCTGGGTTGAACCTTTGTCGTGCAATTCAGTGCAGTAAGCAGAGATATGGAATGTTTTTGTTGCGCTTTTTTCAAGAGCCAGCACCTCTTCTTTAGTAGTGGTCAATGTCTGCTCTTCACCATTATCAGGAATAAAAACAGTGCCCGGTGCCATTTCAAGATTCAATTGTTTATTCGTCAGGTTTTTCACCTTTAGATCCATTAGTTTCCCGGGAAATATGCCGGTATAAATAATTTCGATTTCAATTTTCTTTTCTTCCAACGCTTTTTGTAAAGTAAGTTGGGAATTCGGCGAATAGAAGGAGGAAGCAATTAAAATAAAAACCGGTAACAGAAAAATGGTGAGAAGCGTTTTCATGGGGAATGGTTTATTGATGTTATTAAAGCAACGCAAAAAAAAGGGGAATATTCTTCTTAAGCATGCAAATACTGCATATGGGGTACGAAAAACGAAATGAGGGAGAAAACGAAAGAAAAACGAAATAAAAAACGAAACTGTAATTTGTAGTTCGTACGCTTTCGTTTTTCGCACTTTTTCGTTTTTAATTTCGTTTTTCGTCCCCCCCTAATTCTGTCGCTCCGCAGCCTGTCTCATCTCCAAAAACATTTCATTAAATCGCTTAAGCGCATTAGCAATAAATTCTGCGTCCACTAATTTTTGCACTGCCTCAAATCCCGGGTATCTCTCCTGGTCGAATTTAAATACTTGTTCCATCGGTCCCGCTTCAAATTTCACAATAAACTTATCATTCATGTGAAACACGGTGATCCGCATATCGGGGTGGGGGATGTTGCCTATGATTCGCATAAAAAGGGAAATTAAGAAAGTGGGAAAAATTGAAATTGGGAAAATGAACAGGAGAAATAATCATAAAAAAGGAATGAAACGTGGGTTGTATCAGTTATAGCAATCGTCACTCTCTGAAACTCCAATTACCCAATTTGCTATTTACCCAATTTTCCTTTCCCATTACTGTGGTGCTTTATAATAACCGGAAAAATCCGAATTATCATGTTTGTAATATTCTAAAATGGCCATGGCAAGATCTGCGTAAACAATGAATTTATGTTCGCGGAGCCAGGCCATTGCTTTTGCATCTTTGTTAATGGCATTGGCGGTTGCGGCCCAGAAAATGGAATTGTGCTGCATCAGCC
>JALYQL010000020.1 GCA_030855855.1 Bacteroidota bacterium
CGGCTGAAAAAGTAACTGCATGCTGCTCTGCAATTCCGACATCAATTGCACGATCAGGCATCGCTTTCATCATAATGTTAAGCGAAGATCCGGAAGGCATCGCGGGAGTAATTCCCATGATCTTCGGATTTTTTTCTGCAAGCTCCACTAACGTGTGACCAAAAACATCCTGGTATTTCGGAGCTTGTGGTTCATTGCTTACAGCTTTGATAATTTTGCCTGTGGTCTTGTCAAATAATCCCGGTGCGTGCCACAAGGTCGGATTTCCTTCTTCTGAAAATTTAAATCCTTTTCCTTTTGTGGTAAGCACATGCAGGATTTTCGGACCGGGAATATCTTTCAGATCTTTCATTACTTTGACAAGACGATCAACATCATGCCCGTCGATAGGACCGAAATAACGGAACTGCAGCGATTCAAAAAGATTGCTTTGTTTGAGCAATGCCGCTTTCAACGTATCGCTTACTTTAGAAGCAATGTATTGTGCATCCGGGCCGAACTTAGAAATTTTTCCGAGCAGCTTCCACAGATCATCCTTCATCTTATTGTAAGTATGAGATGTGGTGATGTCGCTCAGGTATTCTTTCAAAGCACCGACATTCGGATCGATGCTCATGCAATTATCATTCAATACTACAAGCAGATCGCTTTTTTCAATTCCGGCGTGATTTAATCCTTCGAATGCCATTCCAGCAGTCATCGCGCCATCGCCGATCACAGCAACAACATGGCGATCTTCTTTTTTTCGGTTAGCGGCAACAGCCATTCCAAGCGCGGCAGAAATAGAAGTGGAGGAATGTCCTACACCAAATGCATCGTATTCACTTTCGCTTCGTTTAGGAAAACCGGAAATACCTTTGTAAAGACGGTTTGTATGAAATACATCACGACGGCCGGTGAGAATTTTATGTCCGTAAGCCTGGTGACCAACGTCCCATACCAATTGATCGAACGGTGTATTAAAAACGTAATGAAGCGCAACCGTTAATTCCACCACGCCAAGACTCGCGCCGAAGTGTCCGCCTTTTTTGGAAACAAGATCAATAATGTATTGGCGTAATTCTTTTGCAACCTGTGGAAGCTGGTCTTCGCTGAGCTTGCGCAGATCAGACGGCAGCTGGATTGTTGAGAGCAATTTGCCCGCTGGAAACTCGCCTGGATTAGTAGTGTCGTTCATTGGTTGCCTGAGCACAAAGATAATAAGAAAAAAGACCGGTTTTCGCCTCAATAACGTGGCTTTCAACTGCTTGTTGTTGATATACGATTTACAGGAGGTTAAGGTTTGTTAATGAGGGGCTTTCGGGAGGAAAGCACGGTGTTGAGAGGAAAAATGTACGAATTATCACATAGTGACCACTATGTGGCGAGGTACGAATTACGATTATTTGAAGATGGATGATTTTCATTTTTAAAATCGTAATTCGTAAATCCCTTTTTAGGATTTCATTCTAAAAAAGCAGAACTTTCAAATCCCAAAAAAGCCCGGATAAAATGCAACTACTGCGATTTGCTCTTACAGGTGTCCTTACCTGTTCTGTAATTTTTCTCACTACTCAAATGAATCCTGTAACAAAACATTCTCCTGTTAATTTGTCAGGATCGTTGAATGGGATTTCTGAAAACGAGGCGGAAGAAAAAAGTGAAGCGCTCGAAGGATTGCAATGGATGAATCATGCGCGGGCGTACCCGGGTGTTGATATTCCACAGGACGCATATACAAACGCGTTCAATCAATTCAATGCGCGCTTTGCAAATCAACGTTCAGCGGCTGTTGGTGCGTGGACCAGCATCGGCCCGAATAATATCGGCGGTAGAACATTGTGTGTCGCGATAAATCCGGCCGATACTAATATTGTGTGGCTTGGCTCTGCAGGTGGCGGATTATGGAAATCCACAGTCGGCGGAATCGGAACAAATGCATGGACGTATGTGTCAACCGGATTTCCCGTGATCGGCGTAAGCACTGTTGCGATCAATCCTTCCAACGCAAATGAAATGTACATCGGAACCGGTGAAACCTATAATCCGGGAACATTCGGCGTTGGCATCACAGAACGCACCACGCGCGGATCTTACGGAATGGGAATTCTCAAAAGCCTGGACGGTGGCGTAACATGGACACAGTCGTTGAACTGGACGTACCAGCAACAGGAAGGTATCTGGGAAATTGTAATTAATCCGTTGCGGCCCCAGACTGTTTTCGCTGCCACAACTGCTGGTGTTTACAAAAGTACAGATGCGGGCACAACATGGAGCCAGGTTTTAAATGTTCCTGTCTGTATGGATCTTGCGTTGCTTGCAAATGATACAAGTGTGCTTATGTGCGGCGCAGGAAATATGAATAGTCTCAATAAAGGATTGTACCGTTCTGCCG
>JALYQL010000029.1 GCA_030855855.1 Bacteroidota bacterium
CGGTATACCCTCAAACAATTGCAATAGTCCTTTACGTCCGTCACAGATTATGGATTGTATTTTTATGCCCCTTCTGGCTATCTCTTCTATCCCTGATAAGTACAGCTTATTGGTTTCTTGTTTCACATATTGCTTGTATAAAATCTGTCCTGTAATGCTATCTTTGAAAACCATTACACCAAATTTCCTTCCAAAATAAGTAGTGTCCATTAGCAGATTTACAACACTGGGAAAGGTTGTCTGATGAGATACTTGCACCGCATCTATTCTTCGTTGAATTGTCTTTATGGAACACCCATATTTTATGCCGAGCTGCAAATAAGTTTGCTTGCCTTTAATATAATCCTCCCAAATTAAATTGTTATTTATTCGGGACTTATCTAAAAATCGTTTGCCACAGGAAGCGCATTTATAGCGTTGAACTCCATTGTAAAAACCTTCTTTTGAGATTATTTTACAATTGCAATAAAAGCAGTTTTTTTAGTCATAAACATTAATTTCACCAAAGCTAATGCCAATAAGTATTTTAGCGATTTCGACCACCATTTTTGTCCATTAACCCGATTTTGACTTACTTTGCGCTATGAAATTTTCAAAACTATTTTTCCTTGTAACCCTGCTTTTATTAACTGGCCGATTTGATACAAACGCCCAATCCTTTGCAGGCTTTAAAAATATAAATTCAAACAAATTAAATTTTGAATTTACACCGCTTCACTGTGAAAGTAAAAGCATTCAATTTGTAAATACTTCTTCCAGGCCACCGATTCATTTACTCTATTCATATGAAGTAAACGCAGATGGTAAGGGGTCGAAGAGAAAAATTTTGTTCCGTATGAATAATGGAGAGCCAAAATCTCCCGGGTTTTGTAACCGCAGAATAAAACCTTACCTGAGTATTGACGCGGAAGCAAATACTTTCTTACGAAAATCAAGCAGGCAGGAAGGCGGAGCCTGGTTTTTTACGGCTTTGGCAGTGGGAACCTTCATAGGATTTCTTACGACATACAACAACACAGATGTACAATCGATTCCAATTGGTGTGGTGTGCGGCACATCGTTCGTTGCAACACTGGTATTGGGTCATCTGTCGGGCAAAAACTTAAAGAAATCTGTATGTATTTATAACAAGAATGCAGGGTATGGTTATAAAAACGGATTAGAATAAGAAGAAAAGAGAAAATAAATCTATTGCGTTTTATTCAGTATCCAATTCCCCCAACATCATCTTCCTCAACATCGCCAACGCACTAATCGAAGAACGCAGAATATTTCTTTCCCGGTTATCGCCGAATTGAAATTTCTTCGCGAAAACAAAATCCTCTTTTGCAACAGCGATCCACACGGTGCCGACGGGCTTCTCCTCTGTTCCGCCATCCGGGCCTGCAATTCCTGAGATAGCGATGGAATAATCGGTGTGCAAACGTTCGCGCACTCCGATGGCCATTTGTTTGACTGTTTCTTCACTTACCGCGCCGAATTGTTCCAGCATTTTCGACGGCACATTTAATTCGCTCGTTTTTACATCGTATGAATAAGAGACAATGCTTCCCCAATAATATTCGGAGCTTCCCGGGACAGAAGTCAGCTTGTGCGCGACTAATCCTCCTGTGCAGGATTCGGCTGTCGATAATGTTTTCTTTTCTTTTTTCAGCAAGTCGCCGATGATTTTTTCCAGCTTGTCGTCGTCAAATCCGAAAACAAACGATTCGATCAAAGGCATTACTTCCTTTAACTTTTTATCTACCGTTTTAAACAACATTTCTTTATCATCGCCTTCCACGCTCAAACGCAAACGCACAATTCCGGGAGAAGGCAAATACGCCAGCTTTATTTTATCGGCCGCAAGCGAATCTTCCCACGCTTCTATCTTTTCCGCCAGCGCCGATTCGCCGATTCCTTGTGTGAGAATTGTTTTGTGAATAATTGTCGGCAATCCGAATTTTTCACGCAGCATCGGAAGCACGCTGTCTGTTACAATTCCTTTCATCTCGTAAGGAACGCCGGGCATCGAAACAAAAATTTTCTTGTCCGATTCAAACCACATTCCGGGAGCTGTACCGTTTTTATTCCTCAGCGCGATGCAGCCATCCGGAACCTGCGCCTGTAATTTATTTATTTCAGTTGTTTCTTTTCCGAAGCGTTTGAAAATTTCAATCACATCTTCCAGGATCTGCGCATCCGTCCGCCATTCCATTTTGAAATAATCCTTTAACGTCTTTTTTGTGAGATCGTCTTTTGTCGGTCCGAGTCCGCCGGTGATGAGAATAATATCAGCGCGTTTTTTCGCTTCATCAAGAGCGGCAACAATATGCGCAGGATCATCGGAAACAGACGTCATTTGTTTTACACGAATTCCGTTAAGGCTTAATTGCTGTCCAAGCCATGCGGAATTGGTATCGAGAACCTGCCCGATCAAAAGCTCGTCGCCGATGGTGATTATTTCTGCTAACATGCTGTAAAGGTATAGCCTGTTTTTCGAAGTTCGCCAGGATGACCATTTTTTATCACAAAAAGCTGACTGTCGAACGCAGCTTTACAGAAAAAAAATCAAAGCGGGGTAAATTCAGCTCTGGTTTCATAAACTTATCTGACGTGGCCTTGTTTTAAAACTATTTAAACCCGAAACTCAAAACCCGAAACTCCTTAACACAAAACCCGAAAAACCCGAAACTCTTTAACTCCAAACCCGAACTATTTCCGGTTTTGGCAAAGTATTTGTAATATTGTTTCTACCTCAAAAAAACAATATGAAAAATATTCTCCTAGTGGCTGCAGCGGCTGCCATTGTTATCACTTCCTGCGATCTTAATAAAGCGCTTGACCAGGTCAATAAAGGCCTTGAAACAGTTAATAGCGGCACCGGCACCCCGTTGACCACGGCTGAAATTGCCAATGCGCTCAAAGATGCGCTGATGCAGGGAACCAATAAATCAAGCGAATCTGCTTCTAAAGTAGATGGTTACAATAAAAACCCAAAAATCCGCATTCCATTCCCGCCGGCTGTGCAGCATGTAAAAGACTGGGCTGTGAAGTTCGGCCTGCAAGGACAGGTGGATAAATTCGAAGAAACATTGAACCGTGCTGCTGAAGAAGCTGCAAAAGGGGCCGCTCCGATTTTTATCGACGCGGTAAAAACAATGACGATCACCGATGCACTCGGTATCCTCAGAGGAGTTGATACATCGGCTACACATTACCTGAGAGTAAAATGCACGGCGCCGTTAAATGTGAAATTCAAGCCGACTGTTCACAGCGCGACAGAAAAAGTGCAGCTTACCAAATACTGGACACCGATCACCAGCGCTTACAATAAGATCCCGGGACACAATCCTGTGAATACTGATCTTGATCAATATGTTTGTGATCGCGGTATTGACGGATTATTCAAGCTGATCGGCGACGAGGAAACAAATATTCGTGTAAATCCACTTGCACGTGGAACAGAGATTATGAAAAAAGTTTTCGGCTCAAAAGAGAATTCACATAATAAATAGTTGGGAGTTGGGAGTTGTAAATTCAGGTATTAAAATCAAAAGGTTCGGAAATATTCCGAACCTTTTGATTTTTCAACAACCTTGACCTTTTACTGCTTAACCAATCTTACAACTTTTACTGCGCCATCAATATTCACTTTCAAAAGATATATACCGGCGGATATGTTTGCCGGATTCAAATCAAATTTATTCAGCCCCGGCTGGCAGACGCCGGTGTAAAGCGTTGAGATAAGTTGTCCTTCTATAGTGTACAACTCTAATGTTACGGAAGCTGTTGCATTTACCGAAAGCTCTATCATTGATTGTGTGCTGAATGGATTAGGATAAACATTCAGGAATGAATTTTCTCCTACAGCAATTGAGCCGGTGGTAAGCATTGTTAACGTATCTGAAACCGCGGTGCAGCCATTGCTGTTGGTGACCTCTACCTGGTAATCGCCTCCGGCTAAGGCAAAGTGTGATTGATTGATCTCACCTGCAATCAGATTACCGTTGAGCAACCACTGATAGGAAAACGCCGGAGTCGATGTCAGCACATTTCCTGTCTGTGAAATAACCGGGGCAGCCGGAACTGCAAACACTGTTACAGCTGACGGCGATCCTGAAGCAGATGAACATCCGTTAGCATCTGTTACATTAAGCGAATAATTACCGCTTGTAGTTACAGTGAGATCAGAATTTGTTTCACCGTTTATCGGCTGGCTGTTATTATACCACTGGTAATTGTAGCCGCTACCGGTTTGCGCCTGCAGCCACAAAGTATCTCCAAGGCAGAATTGCATATTTCCATTTGCCGTATACGTTGCAACAGGATTTGGATTGACTGTAATATTTACTCCGGAAGAAGTCGCATCGCAACCTGTTGCATTTATAATTACGCTTACAGAATAAGTACCGGAAGTATTCGTAGTCCATGTTGCATTCGTCGCGCCGGTAACAGGCTGACTATTATTATACCACTGGTAGCTGTTGTTTCCACTGTTCACCGAAGCCATTAGAGAAACATTTCCACCCTGGCAGAATGTAGTTGAACCAAGCGGAGTTATTACAGCCGTTGGAAGTGGATTAACAGTAAGCGGAACAGCAGGAGAAATTGCTGTGCAACCGTTTACATCTGTAATATGCACAGCATAGTTTCCGCCAGCAGATCCGGAATACATTGCGGAATTTGCATTTGAAATATTAGAATTGTTCAGCGTCCACTGATAAGTAAATCCTGGTCCGCCGCCATTTGCAGTAAACGATGCCACATCACCATTACAGATCGCGGAAGCAGATGCTCGAAGGGAGCACAAATGGCGCATTATAAATGGAGAGATCAAGCGTTGTTACATCTGCCTGTGTAATTCCTGTGGTAAGCAGGTTAACAATATTTATAATGCTTATTGAACCTACAGGATCAACAGTGTATGTACTATTTGGTTCACCTTCATTACAGGTAAGCACTTTGTTTCCGTCAGGAGTAAAAGTGATCATGTCGGGTAATGCACCTACTGTAACGCTGTCGATGAGGGCACCGGTTGCAGCATTAAATAAAGCAACTTTCCCATTCAGCTGTTTATTTGCGTTTTCAATTGCAGCAGCGACAATTCCGTTTTTTACGAATACGCTGTTTGCTGAATTGCCATATGGCGCCAGATCGATTGAGCTGACGTAAACCGGTACAGAAGGATTAACGAGACTTATAATATCAATATCTCCGGAAACAGCGTTAACAGAAAACAGTCTTTTGCTTGCCGCATCGTAGCCTGCGATTTCTGTTGCTCCTGCGTCATAAGTGTTGCTGGAGTAACGGCCGAGAAAAGTAAACCGGAGTTCTGAAGAGGCGGGGGACTGTGCATTGATTTGTATCGCAGCAAAGCACAACAAGGATAAAGCGTAAATTTTTCGGAGCATGGGTAATTAAGTTTGCGTTTGGTTGCCGCAAAATTGCCCCGAAAGAGTTACGTGAAAAGGACCTGAATATGATGAGTTTGTTAGTTCAAAGATTCAAGTGTAAACACCTGAACAACGCGTTGTAAATTAAAGTTTGCTCCTGCGTAAATAAATTTACAATCCGATGCAGCAAAAAGTTAAACCACTAATTATCAAACTGGCGATGAATTAACATTAATTCGAATCACTACAACGCATAACTGCGGACTTATAGCCCGTAGTTATGTGTTATATTAATCGTGAATCTTAAAAAGCAGAATACGAACCGCTGAGATCCAACGCTTCGAAAGAACCATAATGTGGTTTAAGACTCAGCACAGGAATGCGTGAGTGGTTCACAATTTGTTTTGCAAGCGGTCCCATGAAAAGTCCCGTAAGCGCTGACTCATGATCAGTCATTATTATAATGAGATCTGCATCGACACTTTTTCCGTATTTCAATGCTTCAGCGGCAAGATGGCTTCCTTTAACTGTATGCCGTTCAAAGATCACTTCCGCTTTTTCAAGTGCATGCTGCACCTGGTCGAGCACGATCTGGAGCTTATCAAATCCACCTTCTTCTACTTCATCCAGCAAACCGAGAATGTGAACTTTTGATTGATAAATATTTGCCAGGTCGATCGCATAAGCTACTTTCTCACGTGAATGAAGCGAACGGTCGATGGGCAATACAATATTTGTAAAGCCTAATTTTTTCGCATGTGTCTGCACTGTAATCACCGGGCATGGAGCAAGCGTCACCACTTTATGCGCGTTCGATCCGATGAGCAGCTCTTCAAATCCTGAAGCGCCATGTGTTCCCATCACGATCAGGTCGACCTTTTCATCCTGTGCAATCTGCATCACCTCATTTGCGATCTTTCCGCGTGTACTCATCGTACGGGGCATGATGCTGTAATTCGTCCGTGTATCATTAGCGACTTCAGCCAGCTTTTGCTCAACAATTTTATTTATTTCATCATGATTCTCAATGCGCATCACAGGCTCCGGAATTTCAAAATGATATTCATTCAGCGGCAGCACATGCAAAATAATAAGCTCGGCTTTTACAAGTCGTGCAAGAAATGAAGCGTGCTCCAAAGCAAGCAAACCGGTTTCAGAAAAGTCTGTCGGGACCAGGATTTTTTTGATTTCCATTTTCATAAGAGAAGTGCGCGTTAAGGTTAGTTGAATCAAAAATAGATGAAGTTGCTGAAAGAAAAAAGCCTCTCACCTGTTAGGTCCAGGAAACGAGAGGCTTTAGCAATAGTCGCTGAATTCCTCTTGCTTAATACGGAAGGAATTCTGAAAGATCTTTTTTAGGTGAAGGAATGATCGAAAGCACCGGAACATCGGAACGGTTGATAATATCCTGCGCTGCGGAGCCGATAAATAATTCGGTGATGTCCTGCTCCTGCTGTGTCATGATCATGATAAGATCGCCTTCAACTTTGTTGGCGTAATCGATAATGATCTGACCGAGCGATTCTTCACCTTTAATTCCTTTGATGATTTCTGCTGTGCAGCGAACACCTGCTTTTTCAACGAAACTTTTTACCTGTGAAAGCTGGCGGGTAAGACGGTTGACGATGAATTCATCGGTAGTGAAAAGAACGGATGCAATCCTGATATCAGAATTATAAAGTTTTGCGAATTCAATTGCTTTAGCAACTTTTTCGCGTGTTTCTTTTGTTAGATCAAGCGGCAATACAATGTTTTTGCAGCCTTCACGATGCGCTTTTCCTTTGATGGTGATTACAGGAACTTTTGATTCGCGCACCACACGAAGCGCGTTTGAACCGATAAAACGACGGCGGATTTTTCCTTTTCCTCCGTTGGTTCCCATTACAATAAAGCGCGCGTTAAGCAATTCAGCTACTTCAGCTACTTTATCATAAACAGAGCCGTGAGCCACTACACTCTCCACTTTCAATCCGGAACTTTTATCAATCGTTGCAATCATTTCCTCCATCTTCTGGTTGATCTCTTTTTTCAACCCTTCATCCTGCAACGGATTTGCAAAACGTCCCAGCAATCCGCCGGTTTCAATAACATACAAAAGTGTGATATCGCCGTGAATTACCGAGGCAAGGCGAACTGCCTGTTCAAGCGCAATCTGTGATTGGTCACCGAAATCGACCGGCACTACAATTTTGTTGGAAGTGGTACTCATAGTTTAGTGATTCTAAGCTGTTTTTGCAGATTTGGAAAAGTAGTGCAAAGGTACGAAAAAAAGCGATCAGGGCGGTGTGAGCTGATAATGAGAGCTTTACTTTGAGAAGCGATGAATATGCAGATGTGCAGATGTGCAGATTCATCGATGTGCAGATGAAATATCCAGAAACAGTAATTTTTCAGCGCACCCCAAGCCCGGAAGCCCAATCTGCGCATTTGCATATCTGCACATTTGCACATCATTTTCCCCCATTGAAATTTCCCATCTTTACCAAAACTTTCCTCTCATGCCCATCGCTCCATCCGAACTGATCTTAAATCCCGACGGCAGCATTTTTCACCTGCATTTATTCCCGGAACAAATAGCGCAAAACATCATCGTGGTCGGCGACCAGGGACGGGTGGAAACTGTTTCGAAGTATTTTGATTCGATCGAATGCAAGGTTTCTAACCGGGAATTTTCCACACATACTGGTCTTTTCAAGGGAAAACGGATTTCCGTGCTTTCCACCGGCATTGGCACCGATAATATTGACATTGTGCTCAATGAGCTGGATGCATTGGTCAATATCGACCTCAAAACGCGCGAAATAAAAGCCCAGAAAACCAGTCTGAACATTGTCCGCATCGGCACTTCCGGGGCTTTACAAGGCGATATTCCGGTCGATAGTTTTGTGGCATCTTCACATGGAATGGGTCTCGACGGATTGCTCAATTATTACGCAGGAATGGCCGATTGCGACGAACCTGCCATTGCCGAAGCGTTCATGAAACATGCAGGCTGGCTCAAAGGTTTACCTTATCCGTACACCGTAAAAGCGTCCGAAAAGCTACTAAACCAGCTGGCGCACGATCTTACGCAAGGCATCACCGCCACCGCCCCGGGATTTTATGGTCCGCAAGGTCGGGAATTACGCCTCAAACCTGCCCTGCCCGACCTGAATGAAAAGCTCGGCAGCTTCCGTTTTGAAAAGCATCGCGTCACCAATTTCGAAATGGAAACGTCCGCACTTTATGGTCTCGGAAAATTACTCGGCCACGAATGTTGCACCATCTGCGCCATTATCGCTAACCGCGTGCTTAAAGGCTATAGCAAGGATTACAAAACCGCCATCGAAAGGCTGGTTTTACTTGTTCTTGAACGTTTGGCTGTGTAAAACTATCTTAACGGTAAAACAAAAAGCCTTTTTTAACCGTATATTTGATAGAACGGTTAATCCATTCCGCTATGGACAAAACTCAAATTCATGCTTTAGTCAGCCTGCTCGACGATCCGGATGAGCAGGTTTTCTCCCAGATTAAGGAAAAGCTCCTTCAATTGGGTGAAGAGGTTATTCCTGTGCTCGAAAATGCATGGGAAAATTCGTTCGATTCCGTTTTACAACAACGTATTGAAGGAATAATTCATCGCATTCAATTTGATAATATCCGCCGCAGTCTTCGCGAGTGGGCATTACCCGAACAGCAGGATCTGCTCACGGGCGCATTACTTGTAGCGCGTTATCAATATCCCGATCTCGACGAAGCACATCTGCGCAAGCATATCGAGCAGATCAAACAGGATATCTGGCTCGAGCTGAATAATAATCTTACCGCGTTAGAAAAAGTCCGCGTCATCAATCACATTTTGTTCGACGTGCATAATTTTTCTTCCAACACGCAAAATTATCACGCGCCGCAGAATTCATATATCAATAATGTTTTAGAAAGTAAAAAAGGAAATCCTGTTTCACTTTCCATTATCTACGCCGTCATCGCGCAGGATCTTCGTATTCCTGTTTACGGTGTCAATCTGCCTGAACATTTTATTCTCGCTTATGTCGATAATGGTCCGGGCATGAGTCCCACCATGGAAGATCCCGATCGTGTTTTGTTTTACATCAATCCGTTTTCACGCGGGGCGCCGGTCAATAAAAAAGAGATCGATTCTTTCTTAAAACAACAACGCTTAGAGCCGAACGCGGAATTTTACACGCCATGTTCGAATTTGATGATCATTCGTCGTTTGCTGAATAACCTTATTGCTTCGTATGAGAAGTTGGGTTATCCGAATAAAGTGGATGAGTTGAAGACGTTGTGGAAGGCGTTGGAGGATTTTTAATTCGAAAATCCGGGATTCGAAATTGTTATTGTTCAAGCGCGATCTTCGCGGTTCCTATTCAAATCGTTTTCTTTCAATCATTTCTTTTTCTCTTTATGCTATGCTGTGGGTAAAAGAATTTTACGCAAAAAATTCATCTGTTTATTTAACTTTGAAAGACAAAATTCAACACCATGAAACAAGCAGTAATAAAAAAAGAACTCGATACTTATTTGCCTTTGTTATCTTCCAGTCAGCAGGCGTTGATTTTAGATATGGTTAAGAATATTTTGCATGTCGATACGAAAGAAAAACGCATCAGCATTGAGCAATATAATATTGAAATTGAAGCTGCTTTAAAAGAAGTGAAAAATGGAAAAGGCATTAGCCATGAGGAAGTGGTTGCGAAAACTAAAAAATGGCTAAAAAGAAAATAACAGTTACATGGAGTAAAGCTGCGTCTTCACACTTTGCAGAAATACTTGAATATCTACATTCCGAATCTCCTTCTGCAGCATCAATTGTGGCTAATACTATTTTGAGCCTGGTTGAAAATTACCTGCCCATCCGCAGGCACATCCACCAGATCGCTTCAGCAAAAATAAATCGATTGATTTCAGAGCCTTCTCTGTTTTGAGCTACCGTATTTCATATTATGCTGGTAAAACGGAGATAATTATACTTCGCGTAAGGCATACGAGCCGCGAACCATTAATGCATTAACTATTTCAATTGGGCGTGCCCCCATGAAGTAAACGCGCAGGGCGATACTTCATGGGGTCGGGCTATACGTTACAAGTCCTCGTGTCGGCTAAGCCGGGACTGTGGGCTTTTCACTGCTATCCCCTCACGCAAAAAAAGATTTGGAGCATAACTACTTTTTGAATTATACTCGCGCGCACCCGAAGACCCCGACGGTGTTACACCCCGACGGTGTTAAACATGGAGGGTTTTCATCCAGAAAAAACAGAAATCATTTGGAGCGTAACTACTTTTTGAATTATAATCGCGCGCGCCCGAAGACCTCGACGGTCTTACACCCCGACGGTCTTACACCCCGACGGTGTTACACATGGAGGGTTTTCATCCAGAAAAAACAGAAATCATTTGGAGCATAACTACTTTTTAAATTATACTCGCGCGCACCCGAAGACCCCGACGGTCTTACACCCCGACGGTGTTATACCTGGAGGCATTTAGTCGCGATGATCGTATTTTATACAACTTCGCAGTAACACCATGCCTAGCCATAGAAAGCTGACCGGCCTGTGCGGAATAAAAAAACACTTTATATCGCTTACCACTATTTTTGACAGAAGTCATTTTTACATTTATTGTATGTGAATAATAACTCAAATCCGGTGGCAGAGTAAGATAGTATTCCCTTCCGCCGAAACAGACGCATAAGTTCGATTCACAAATTAAATTCCATGAGACAAGAACACTATCATTTTTAAACAAAAAAGTCGAATCGAAATCCATACTTGATTTGAAGCTAATTATATTCACAAACTTTTCATCAATGGAAAGTAGAATCTTAATTGAATCAGCGCCTGGCGATGAATGTGTTGATTGACCGCTCAATTGAATCGAAAAAACGATTGCAAAAATCAGGGATGTTGGTATTCTAAGCTGCTTCATATTCTGATGATTGGTTATGTTTCCAATCTATGACGCTTTTATCAGACAATTCCACAGTTAAAACGTTTCCCTTCGCAAAAGATTTCCTCCATCCCATTCTTCCCTGCGGATTAATTCTCCTTCCGGAGAATAATAATTCCACGTACCCGTTTTGATTTCAGAAAAAGTAGTTGTGCCAATTGAAATCCATAAGTCACCGGGCAAAGATGGAAATAGTGTATCGAACTGAAATACAGTATAAGCATAATTACCTACTGCAGAATCTTTCCCATTGGGATAATAATAATACCATAGCCCCACCTGGGTTGTTTGCGGCCACAGATACGAGCCGTTTTTATTGCTTAGAACAAAACTGGTATCGGTATAGGATTTTACCAGCAGCACTTCTTCATTACGATAAAAACCTTTGATGGCCAGAATTCCATTGGGATAATACCTTTCATATCCGGCGTCAAAACTATCTGTAGGATCTTCCATATAATATTCCATTTGACCTGCTTCATCCCACCCTGCCTCTACCATATGCCCTGTATTATGATCAAGATTCCTAATCCAATTTTTCTTCCCATCCTGGTAACAAATGAATGATTCACCACGACTTCCATCAGGATTGTAATTAAACTCCCGGACCATTTTTTGATCAGAATAAAATCTGCTTCTCCGTAACGTATCCCGGTAAAAACTATCTACGAGGAAAGACAAAGTTGCTCCTTCACTGAATATCACAGTATCGTTACCGGTGGAAGGTGCACACTCATTGTAATATTGAGCATTCCCTGGCTCGGCGATAAACAAGCAAATAGAAATAAAACAATAAAAGTGCTTCACAGTTATATAAAGCCTTTCCAGCAAAAAAGTCACATTTTCCTCGACCGGGCCGCGAGCATCGCGACGCAACACAAGGTCGCGAGCATCGCGACCCAATCAAGACGCAACAACTATTTCAACAAAGAATTCCTCTTCGTATCCCGCATAAACAAATACAACATCAACGAAATAAAAATACAGACCGTTACATACCAATAAAAATAATTTTCATGACCGGGTCGCGAGCATCGCGACGCAACAATTGAAAAAAATATCGTCATACAACACTTATTTCAACAAAGAATTCTTCTTCGTATCCCGCATAAACAAATACACCATCAACGAAATAAAAATACAGACCGTTACATACCAATAAAAATAATTTTCATGCCCGGCATCTTTGAAGCTGAGCGCAACATACTCTGCCGTTCCACCGAAAATTGCAACCGTGATCGAATAAGGAAACCCAACGCCCAGCGCCCGGATCTCTGTTGGAAATAATTCTGCTTTTACAATCGCGTTAATCGATGTATAGCCACTTACAATGATCAGCGCGATCATGATCAGGCCAAATGCTTCCCATTGGCTCGTGGAATGACTCAACGCTGTAAGCAGCGGAACTGTACATAGCGTTCCGAGAACACCGAAGCCGATCAGCAATGGTTTTCTTCCTATTCGATCTGATAACAAACCGAAAAGCGGCTGCAGCGCGGCGTAAATGAATAAAGAGCAAAACGTGATCAGCGTGGCGGTGTCTTTGGCGAGATGAACAGTATTCACCAGAAACTTTTGCATGTAGATGCTGTACGTGTAAAATGCAATCGTTCCGCCCAACGTAAGTCCGACAACAATCGCAATGGATTTCGGATAGCGCATTAATTCACGCAAGGAACCTTGTTTCTTCTGCGCAGCTGCATCGTGACGTTCTTCTTTAAAGGCAGCAGTTTCTTCCATCTGGCTCCGCAAATACAACGCAACTAATGAAAGCATCGCGCCAATGAAAAACGGGATTCGCCATCCCCAGCTTTGCATTTGCTCTTCGGTCAGGAAAAACTTTTGCAGCAACAATTGAATGCCCAGCGCAATCAGCTGTCCTCCTATCAATGTCACATACTGAAAGCTGGAATAAAATCCCCTGCGGTTTGACGTTGCCATTTCGCTGAGATAGGTTGCCGATGTTCCGTATTCGCCGCCAACACTTAATCCCTGCAGCAATCGCGCCAGCAATAAAAAAACAGGCGCAGCAACTCCGATGCTTTGATAAGAAGGTGTGCAAGCGATCAAAAGCGAACCAAACGACATCAGCAGCACAGAAAGCGTCATCGAAAATTTTCTTCCTTTTTTGTCTGCAAGATTTCCGAACAGCCAGCCGCCGATGGGACGCATTAAAAATCCCACAGCAAAAATTGCGGCTGTGTTCAGGTATTGTGCTGTGGTATCGCTTTTGGGAAAGAACGACGGGGCAAAATACAGCGAGAAGGCGATATACGCATACCAATCGTACCATTCCACAAGGTTGCCGATAGAGCCGCTGACAATTGCGCGAAGACGGTTTGGTGTTTGTGTTTCCGCCATTTCAGCTTATAATTTTAAATATGGTTTTGAAAATAATTTTCAGATCCGTTGCCAGGCTTTTCTCTTCAATGTATTTCATATTCAGCTTCAGCTTGGCAGGCATTATTTCTTCGATGTATGTTTTTTCGGGATCAGCAGATTTTGCCAGCAATTCGTTTTCGTTGGAATATTCGATAGATGCATAATCTGTAATTCCGGGCTGCACATTCAACACACGCATTTGTTCAGGCGAATACATCTCCACATATTTCCGCACTTCCGGCCGCGGACCAACAAGGCTCATATCTCCCGTAAGCACATTGAGCAGCTGTGGCAATTCATCCAGCTTATACTTGCGGAGGAAATAACCAATGCCCGTCACGCGCGGATCTCTTCCTCCTACCGTGAGCAAACCTTTTTTATCCGAATCCGGTTTCATCGTGCGGAATTTCCAGAGGCGAAAATCTTTATTGTTTTTTCCGACGCGTGTCTGGCGATAAAAAATTCCTCCCGGACTACTTACTAAAACCAAAACGGAAATGATGAAAAGAAATGGTGACAGGATAATTAATCCAAACAGGGAAGAAACAATATCGAAAATTCGTTTGATCACAGACAGATTACAAATTACAGATGACAGATTACAAATTACAGATGATCAGATGCCGATTACTTCGATGATGGATGAAACAACTGCGTGCAAAACGGTTTTTACATCTGCGTCGCTGAGATCGTAATATACAGGAAGAGAAATCTCGCGGGAAAAATTATCATAGGTTACAGGATAATTTTTGATGTCGTATCCCATTCCTTTGTAAAAGCTGGTCATCGGAACCGGGAGGAAATGGACGTTGACGCTTACATCTTTTTCGAAAATTTTCTGGATGATCGCGTCACGTTGCGCTTCGTTGATTCCTTTGATTCGCAATGCATACAAATGGCACGAAGAAAATGATTCGCCTTTTCGAATAACAGGAGCTTCGGCCCATGAATAAGCAGACAGCGTCCAGTTATATTGATCGATGATCTTTTCACGTTTCGCCAATGTATCCGCATCATAACGCGCAAGCTCGACCAGACCGATTGCCGCCATAATATCCGTCATGTTACATTTGTAACCGGCTTCCACAATATCGTATTTCCAGTTTCCACGCTGACTTTTTGCAAGCGCGTCTTTATTTTGTCCGTGCAATGTCGATATACAAAGTTTGCCGTAGACCGCAGCGTTATCAAATGGCTCCGGAAGATTCAAAGCCACTGCTCCACCTTCCGCTGTTGTCAGATTTTTTACTGCGTGAAATGAAAACACGGAAACATCTGTCACTGCCCCGGTCTTTTTCCCTTTATAAATTGCGCCGATAGAATGTGCAGCATCTGCAAGAACCAGAATGCGACCTAGTGTTTTCTGCTCCTCTGTTGTTGCCTGAAATAATCCTTCTTTATTTTTCACAAGCGCATTGATCGCATCGTAATCACAAGGCCATCCGCCAAAATCAACAGGCATTACCACTTTTGTTTTTGCAGTAATTGCTTTTTCAATCGCCGCAAGAGAAATATTAAAATCATCCGCATTCACATCCACAAAAACAGGAGTCGCGCCACAATGCACAATTACATTTGCAGTGGCGGCATACGTGTATGCGGGAAGAATTACTTCATCTCCTTCTTTCACGCCAAACCAACGGAGCATGATCTCCAATCCGGCTGTCGCAGAATTCAAACATAACGTCGCCTTATTTCCATTGAAAGCTGTGAGTCTTTTTTCAAACTCTTTTGTTCTCGGACCTGTTGTAATCCATCCCGACTTAAGAGTAGCAACTACTTCGTCAATTATTTTCTGATCAATACGTGGTGGCGAAAATGGAATCATAATGGAAATTTTATCGGTGGTGCTTTCATAGGTAAAAGAACCGTTCTGTCGATTGAAAACAAAATTAAGCAATAAAAGAAGCTCATGAATATCACCCCGGCCTGCGATTCCAGCATTGATTCGGGAAGAAAATTGAGAAAAATCAGGGCGGCGGTCAATACAAGGAAACCGAATTGTCTGCGAAGTCCGTAAACGATCGGCGCGATAAATAATAACAGCAATAAGATCAAACCGGGAATTCCTGTGGCTACCGGAGTCTGAAAAAACTGGCTGTGCGCATTCAGATTTTTCTCCACTGCCCCTGTCATTCCACGTGATTTGTATTCGCCGATCAGCGAATCCTGCGCGTCACCGATTCCTACTCCATTTACCGGATGTCTTTCCACTACCGCAGTCGCAGCTTCCCAGATCAGGAAGCGAACACGATTGCTTTCAACTTCAGCCGGATTTATCGGTTGTTGCGAAGAGAACATTCCGGTCATATTCTGAATACGCTCGCCGACTTTCGGAAAAACTTTTAATGCGACAACAAAACCGATGCACATAACCAGCAACGCAGCGATTCCGACAACATAGCGTTTGAAACGGATGATCGAATAAATAATATATCCACCGAATAATAAGATCATCGCGATCAATCCGACTTTGGAAGAAAGCAGGAAAATAATCACAGCGAAAAAAAGACAAAGTGTGATTGCAATAACTTTCCAGGGCTTCGGTGAAAATGATTGCAGCAGAATTCCATGAAACAAAAGCATAATCCCGGCGCAGAAATACATTGCGAGATAAGAAGGATGCACGACACGATAGCAGAAATCCTGGTAATAAAAAGTATTCCTGTCTTCAGTGATCAGGTACCACGTTGAACGTGAAAGCATGAATAATCCCGATGCAAACAAACCGAAAATAAAAACCGCTAAAATCCTTCTTGTGGTTTTTTCATCAAATCGCATGCTTGCTAAAACCAACGGAAGTCCAAGCACAGGAAGCAATACTTGTATGTGAAATTGCCCCGAAGCTTCGTTCCCCGTCCACATATAGCTCGCCAGGTTCCAGGTAAAAAAAGCGATCCACAACCAGATAAATTTTGCGGTCTTTATATTTTCCAATTTCAATTTCCAATCGCCTGAAAAAAGCCAGCCCGCGAAAAGTAAAACAGCAAGCGGTCCCATGAGAAATCCAAACGGCATGAATAATGCCACGAGGTAAATCATTACAAGCGAACAATAGCGGAATGCGTTGGCAATTTGTTTCATTCAATATGATCAAGACGTTCCGCCGGTGAATTGGTTGTTCAGTTTGCGGTTAAACCAGAAGCGAAAATACGCATACGGCTTGAATTCAGCGTTCCTTAGTTTCTTGGGCAGAACGCCGTATTTACCTACCTTTGGGCGAATTTTAAAACCATCTTGATGAAGATTGCTCCCAAACGAATTCTTGTGCTTGCACCGCATACCGACGATGGAGAATTCGGTTGTGGTGGAACTATTCATAAATTAATTGAAGAAGGACATGAAGTGTATTACGCCGCTTTTTCAGCGTGCCAGCAATCCGTCCTTCCGCAATTTCCGTCCGACATTCTCATTACTGAAGTAAAAGCTGCTACCAAACAACTCGGAGTTGCGCCTTCGAACCTGCTTCTTTTTGATTATGATGTGCGCACGTTTAATTATCGCCGCCAGGAAATTCTTGAGGATCTTATCAAGCTGCGCACGAAGCTGAAACCTGAATTGATTTTTATGCCTTCGCTGAATGATATTCACCAGGACCATCAAACTATTGCCGAAGAAGGTTTGCGTGCTTTTAAATTCAGCTCGATCATGGCTTACGAAATGCCGTGGAACAATATGACATTTACAACTTCCAGCTTCGTTATTCTGAATGAAGCGAATGTGTCCACAAAAGTGAAAGCGCTTGCCGAATATAAATCGCAGGAACACCGGCCTTATGCAAGTGAAAAATTTGTCCGCTCACTCGCCACCACTCGCGGTGTGCAGATCGGGCAGGAATACGCTGAAACATTCGACATTCTTCGCCTGATCATTAATTAATCGCATGGTCCAGTTAGAAAATATTATCCGCGAATTAAATCCGTTACAATTCATTGGCGATTCCAAAACAGATATCAGCCGGATTGTGCAATTGGATGCCGGCCTGCCCGCCCATGCCGGTACGGACGGGAATGACAAAGTCGGGCAGGAAAATAATTTTCTACCCGGTGATTTGTTATGGTGTTCAGATAAAAATTCATCGCACCTGGAATATCTTACCTGCGGAAATGTAATTCTGAGTGCAAAAGCGTTTGAAGAAACAAAAACAATGCATAAAAATCTCAATACGATTAACTGGATCGTAGTTGAAAATCCACGCAGATCTTTTATGCGCGTGCTGCAGACTTTCTTCGTCAAAAAAAACGAGGCATACATTTCCCCGAAAGCAACGATTCATTCCTCTGTTTCCATTCCGGGAGATTGTACGATCGGTCACGGAGTTGTGATTGAAGAAGGTTGTGTAATTGGCAATGAAGTTTCAATCGGCCACAATACAGTGATTTTGTATGATACAATCATTGAAGATCGCGTGAAGATTGGTGCAAATTGTACAATAGGAGGCATTGGTTTTGGCTATGAACAATCGGAAGATGGACAATATGAATTGATTCCTCACATTGGAAACGTCCGCATTTGCAAAGGAGCGGAAATCGGAAATAATACTGCCATTGATCGTGGAGTTATCGGCACAACGCTTATCGGTAAAAATGTAAAAATTGATAATCTCGTTCATATTGCACATGGCGTTCAGCTCGGTGAAAACTCACTCGTTATTGCACATGCGATGATTGCAGGAAGTGCGGAATTAGGAAAAAATGTATGGATTTCCCCTTGCGCATCTGTTTTGCAGAAAGTGAAAATCGGAGATAATTCTATTGTTGGAATGGGAAGTGTTGTGCTTAAAGATGTACCCGAAAACAAAGTTGTTGCCGGCACTCCAGCCAAAATCCTAAGAGACAATAAGTGATTGTCAGCGTTGTAATCCCCTGCCGGAACGAAGAAAAAAATATCGCAGCATGCGTAAGTGCAATCTATGCAAGTCATCTTCCTGAAGGATGTGCTCTTGAAGTATTAATTGTCGATGGGCAAAGTGATGATGGAACACTTCAAATCATCAGCGAATTACAAAAAAAATATTCCGGACTTCATCTTATTACAAATCCCAAACGTATAACGCCGGTTGCTTTTAATCTCGGTATACAAAATGCAAAAGGAGATTATATTCAGATCATCGGTGCACGGCAAATTATTGCGGAAGATTATATACTGAAAGGAATTTCAAAACTTCAATCTCATCCCGAAATATGGTGCATTGGCGGAAAAGTTGAAAACGTTTTTGAAAATGAACTTGGTGAGATCATAGCAAAAGCCATGGATTCTCCTTTCGGTGTCGGGGCTGGAAATTTCAGAATTTTAAAAGCATCAGCCTACGTTGATACAGTCGGAACACCGCTTTTCAGAAAAGCCGTTTTTGAAAAAGCCGGATTGTTTGATGAATCGCTCGTCAGGAACCAGGATGATGAATTGAGCTTCAGAATCCTGAAAGCGGGCGGGAAAATATTTCTTGATGTGGAAATGAAAGTGAAATATTTTGTCCGCGGCAATTTCAAAAATCTTTTCAAACAATATTTTCAATATGGCTATTGGAAAGTGTATGTCAATAAAAAACACCGCACCATTACCACATTACGACAGATCGCTCCTGCCGGATTCCTGCTTTTCATTTTATTGGTATTGCCAATAGCCATCGTTTCATTTATTGCATTCGTGAAATCAGGTGGCACGGCTACTATTTATTTATGGCCGATAATTATCTATTGTGGTGTCGCGCTGCCTTATGTTTTAATGGCAGGCATAACAGCATTTTCGAAAGCAGAAAAAATAACCCAGGTTAACAATTATTTCCAGACATTTCTCATTCTGCATAGCGCATATGGACTTGGTTACCTGCAGGGAATTTTTCATTTCCTTGTGCTGCGAAAAAGCGCTGCGAAAAAGAACACCAATTTATCGCGATAATAAGCCAGCGTATAATTTTTCTATCTCGTCAAGATTTTTCTTCCAATCGTATTTTTTTAAAACATTATTTCTTCCGGCCTTACCCATTCGCTTTGCCTTTTCCGGATCATTCAATAAACCAAAAATTCCTTCAGCAGTTTTTTCAACATTTGCCGGCAGAACAAAAACTCCCGAAACATTTTCTTCCACCACTTCTTTCAGTCCGCCCACAGACGTTACCACAACAGGCTTCTCACATGCCATTGCTTCCACTACCGCCACACCAAAACTTTCCTGCAATGAAACATTAACAAAAACATCGATCATGTTATGATAACGCGCAACTTCCTGCTGGTTGATCCTTCCTGCGAAAAGAATATCAGTTCCATAACCGGTTTCTTCAGCAAGCTTTTTTAATTCCTGCTCCTTTGTTCCATCACCGCAGATCAACAATTTCAAATCGGGCGGATATTGCTTTTTCACCAACGCAAATGCTTTTATCAGAACATCAATTCCGTAATTATTTTCCAGCGATTTAATTGTTCCTATAACTTTCGGATTTCCGGAGAATAAAGAATCTGTTTGCTGAGGAGAAAACTCGTTTATATCCACACCAAACGGAGTAACTGCTACATCATGATTCACATAATGCTGCACTTCCTTTTTCATTATTTCACTGGTGGAAAAAATCGCATCCGCTTTTTTCAGATTATTAAAAACAAGAAGTCGGTGCAAAATAGATTTCTTTGGAAATTCAAAAATATCAGAGCCCCAGACTGAAATTATCAAAGGATGAAAGCCGGAACGCACGCCTAAAAGTCCGTATGACGTTGCGTAATGCGCGTGAACGATGCCAGGTTGAAATGTTTTAATTGTCGCTTTCAAAGCAGGAACAAATTGCAAATAAGAAAGCTTCAGCGCGGAAGCCACATGAAATTTTTCCGTGGCAAATCCGTCTTCATTAAAAACATGGATTGCCGGAAAATCTTTAAACCAGGAAGATTCGCTTTTCCGCAATGAAAAAATTCCGATTTCATATCCGCGCTCAGAAAGTGAAATGGCCCACTTCCGCGTATGCGCAGAATCGATATCAGCAAGGAATAATATCCTCTTTTTCATAAAATCATTGGCCTCAATGGCTTATTATCAAAGATAAGGCAATATACGCCCTTACCGGAGTGGGAATAAAGCCTTGTTTTACACATGGCGGTATTGATAAGAAAGGAATTTCGTTCTCAGGGAAAATGATGAACTTTAGGCCGGATGAAAGCCCTCAGCATTGCATTTCTTACAGCAGATAATCCGCGGGATAAACGTTCGTGGTCGGGTACCCTTTATTTTTTACTGAAGGAAATAGAAAAATCAGGAGAAGTTGAGGTTTATCATTCCTACACACCGCAGCCGCTCAGATTTTTGTGTTCAGCATTTAATTTTCTAACGTTACGTTTGTTCCATAAGCGTTTTGATTACCGTCATTCTCGCATAATGCGAAAGGCGCTTGGGAAAGAATATTCAAAATACCTGAAACAAAACGATTACGATCTTGCTATTGTGGTCGGCTCAACAAGCATCGCTGCAGGAATTAATACAAAGATTCCGGTGATTTACATCAATGATCGTGTGATACAAGGCGCGATGGATTACCACAAAGTGCTTACAGGGCTTTTTGATTTTTCGCGTCAACAAAGTATCGAAACCGATCGTTTGGCTATAGAGAAAAGTACGCTTTCTGTTTTTTCTTCTGAATGGGCTGCAGGTGCCGCAAAAAAGAATCATTCTGAAATTACTTCCAAAATAAAGATGCTTCCTTTTGGTGCGAACCTTGATGTTATTCCGGGAACTCCGGCAGAAAAGGTATTTCCGGAATTTCCCTTGCAATTATTTTTTGCCGGTGTCCATTGGGAAGATAAAGGCGGACCAGCTGCTTTGGAAACATTGCAGCATTTGATTTCAAAAGGGATCGATGCTGAGCTGATCGTTTGTGGATGCATTCCGCCGGTGATTCATCCGAAAATGAAAGTGATCGGTTTTTTGAATAAGAATAATCCGCAGGAATTTGAAAAGCTGAATGGATTTTTCAGAACAAGTGATTTTTTTATTCTCCCTACTAAATACGAAGCATACGGATTGGTCTTCTGCGAATCTGCTGCTTACGGACTTCCGGCATTAGCGCCAGCCACAGGTGGAATTACAACGATAATTGAAGACGGCGTGACCGGATTTCTGCTTCCTGTCGATGCAAATGGAAAAGAATATGCGGAGAAAATTATATCACTTATCAATGCTCCTGAAAAATAT
The DNA here is from genome assembly GCA_030855855.1 of Bacteroidota bacterium. GTDB lineage: Bacteria > Bacteroidota > Bacteroidia > Palsa-965 > Palsa-965. The sequence goes on from JALYQL010000029.1 coordinate 21,886, forward strand.
AGCGCGATGAGAAATGCAGCTTACGCCCGTTTTAAGAACAAGCTGAATTGGGAAAGCTGGGCGGAAGGATTTAAAAAGATCCTGGAAGAATCAGGAATTGGCTCCAAGTAATTCGCGGTAGTGTTGTACAAATTTTGCTTCGCTGAAATTTTGCTGAGCGTATTTTTTTGCCGCAGCTTTTATTTGCAGCACACGTTGGGGAGATTGCACCAGCTCATTTAAAATTTTCTTCATCTCTTCCACCACGATTTCCGGATCTGCAGATGAAGTGACTATTCCATTTTCACCATTTAAATGATTTGGAATATCACCGACAGGCGTAGAAATTACAATAAGTCCTGCCATCATCGCTTCCATGATCACCATAGGAAATCCTTCACGCGAGGAAGTCAAAAGAAGAAAATCATTTTCGCTGTAAATTGTTTTTATCTCATTTTCATTATTCAGCTCGCCATAAAAACGGACAGGTGAATCTCCACCTGGATTTGACGCGCCGACTAATTTAAACCGGAATGAAGACGGCATTTCTTTCGCGATCCGGAGAAATAATTCCATGCGTTTTTCAGGGCTGTTTCTACCGACAAACAAAACGCCCGGCTCATTTGTCAATGGTTTAATAATTCCGCCTTCATCCATTATGCCATTGGTAATTTTGATCAATCGGTCCCTGAGACGTTTCGGAATATTATTATGGAAAGCGAACTTTTCAAACTCCTCTTTAGCCGCGCCGGAAACAAAAATTCTTGCGTCAATCCGTGATGCTAACGAAATCAATTTCAAATGCGCAAGATTCGCCCCCGGCTGATATTTAAAAGCGTGGATGAGATCGATAGCTTTTACATTGTTGTTCAGCGATGGAACCAGGTCATAAAACAATCCTGCATTCGATCCAAAGAAAACTGCGTTATTCGTTTTATTGATTGCATCAGTCAACAATTGTTTTGCCTTTTTACGTGTAAGCGGATAATTCACATAATGTGCAACATCCAATACAATAGCATTTGTCTTGAAACGATTCAGAAAATGATCATTGTCTGAAAAATTCGAGAAGATCACCAATGGTTTTTGGTCAGCAACCGACGCGACAATTGCCGCATGAACTTTTTCCGCGCCGCCGACATGCATGTACGGGAATACAAAAAAGTGCCGGCCTCTATAATTTTTCAGTTCCAGCCTGAACACTTTTCCCTGTGAAATCACTTTCCACGGCGGACTTGTTACATATCGTTTCAGATTTCTTCCCCATTCAGGAAATTTATTTGAAACGAGATGACGTGCGAAATTTTTCAGCCAGCTGATTTTAACGTCAATGTAAAATCCATTGATCTTCAATTTTGCAAGCTGACCGAAAATGAATTTACGTTTGACACGCATCAGGCGTTTCTCCAGCGGTTCAGCGATCTTATCTTTCCCTGTAATGCTGGCAGGATGAATTCTGTAATGAAGCAATACTTCAGGGAGCTTTGTAATTCGTTTGCCATCACCCAAAATTCTCAGCCATAAATCCCAATCTTCTGCTCCCTTTTGATTCTGCCGGTAAAAAAAATCATTTGCAACATCCGAACGCATCATCACTGTCGGATGAGCGATACAATTGGTGCGTGCCATCAAATCACGGATTTCTTTTTCAGAAGCTGCTTCCCGATCTGTATTCCAGCTTCCGGTGATTTCTCCATCTTCATTTATAAAATCAACAAACGAAGCAAGCACCGCAATTCCCGGATCGCTTTCCATTTTTTCAACCTGCTTTTTAAAACGCTGAGGCAAAGCAATATCATCCGCATCCATCCGCGCAATGTATTTTCCTTTTGCAAGCTGAATCCCTTTGTTGAGGGAAACTATCAGCCCGAGATTGCGCTCATTATTGATTAAAGTAATTCTCGGATCATTAAACGAAGAAATAATTTCTGCTGAATGATCTGTTGATCCGTCATTGATAATGAGCAATTCAAAATCGGAAAAAGTCTGCGACAAAATACTTTCAATTGCCGAACCGACAAAGGTAGCCGCATTATGCACCGGCAGAATTACCGTGACAAGAGGAGAATTACCGTGCGTTGTCGTTGTGCTCAATTGGAAATAATTTTCTGATAAAGTTCAAGGTATTGATCCGCGATATGCGACCATGTATATGATCTTTTCCAGGCTTGCTTCCCGGAATTTCCTTTTTCAATGAGCTGCTTTTTGTCGGAGCAAACCGCTTCGAACAATTTAACTGATGCCGGAATATCTATTTCCACCCAACGATTCGGTCTTCGTGTACATGGCAAGATCCATCCTGCCCCGGACCACTTTTCGATTTCAGTTGAATTTCCGGCGTCAGAAGACAGGAAAGCTGTTCCGCCTGCCATTGCTTCGAATAAAACGATCGGGGAACATTCCACGTTGCTCGGAAAAAGAAAAAGATCGGCCTGTGAAAATGCAGCAACGGTTTCTTCGCGCGATAATTCTGTGATGATGACTTTTTTCTTTTTCAGCATTTGCAGAAACCGCAGCCAGAAATAACTGTAGTGCGACTGGAATGCTTTTTTGAGGTAATTATTTTTATTCCCGGCAAGCACTAACACCGCTTCTTTAACTGAAGACTTTATAAAAATCTCCAAAGCTTCACGATGGCCTTTTACTCCGGTATACGTTCCCACATGCAACACAAATAATTCATCGCGTATTATCCCCAGCTTCGCACGAATATCAGGTAATGCAGGAGCAGAAAATTCTTCCTCCGCTGCCCCATTCGGAATCAACACATTGTTTGTAACACCGTTCTCTTTTGCAAAATTAATATCGGTGTAATCGTCAGCTAAAAATACATTCGCATCAAACGACCGCATCCATGATCTCATCTTTTCATAATAAGATTTGTATTGCGGATTAAAGAAATGTGAAAAGCCTGTCGGAACGAAAACTTTCTTTCCGGGAATCTCATTCAGCTTATCGATTACAGCGTCAGTGGCCCATTGCTGTGCGGCGAATAAAACAACGACATCAAAATTTCCGCGCTTCAACGCTTCAAAATAATTATCGGCTTCACCTATTATTCCTTCCACAGCATTTCCTGAAATAGTAAATGCTTTTACCGCAACACCATTCAACTGATTTTCATTCCGTTCAGGATTGACAGAAGTAAATACAGTCACCGAATGTCCTTTCGCCACCATTCGTTCTGAAAGTTGTTTCACGACTTCCGGCATTCCGCCGAGAGAAGGGAAATAACTTTCAACGCAATGAGCTATATTTAATTTTTTATCCATCCTTCAGGAATGATTTCGTTATTAGAAGCGGAAGGATCATTGAACCAATTTTGAGGCGCAATAACTATTTTTTCAGTTGACGGATTAAGCCATGCGCCCCACCAGCTGAAACTGCTGTTCGCTATAATATGATGTTTGCAGTGACGCATCAGGTAAAGATCCCAATAACTTTCTCTTCCCTGGTTATGCGAAACAAATGTGGCCGGGTAAGGCAGAACAATATTTGCCCTTACCCAATCCGGATCATCTGAAAAAACAAAAAAATGGTTTACATCAGCCTGGTCCGCGAGTATTTTTGCTGACCGTTCATAATAATCAATCGAACATGTTCCGTGATATTTATTGGAGCTTTCACTGTGCACATAATCGCCGCGACGCACATGAATGCTGGCTGAATTGCAATTTAATATCTGACCCAGCAATTCGGCATTCAAACCGGAAACAGGCGTAACGGGAATAAAATCCTTCTCACGCAATTGTTTTGCAATGGGAAGAA
>JALYQL010000040.1 GCA_030855855.1 Bacteroidota bacterium
CATTAATTGGCATTTATTAAGAGACCGTCCTTATTAAACCGGAAAGATCATTGGCACCTGTGAAGTATTGATAATCTTATGCATACATAGCTTCGGGCATTGAATTTCAATGAAACAGGAAGGACTGTGATCTCGTTGGTCATTTCTTCTGTGCTGATGAGAAAAGAGGAACGTGTAAACATTGTTGATGAATGGAGCACTATAGATTACAGGCGTTTTCTGAATGTGACCGCTGTTTTCCTTTTGTTCTTAACCGGATTTATGGAGATGCGTTACAACATACAGCTTCGGGAGGTGGCCGATGATGCCTATATAATTTATTGCTCAGTCTATACCGGCTTGTTTGCACTCGCGCTGTATATCGTTTCACGTCCATTAAAGCTGAATTATCTTTTCAATCCGCTGGCAATTATCGGCTCGTTGCTGATGATCGCTTATGGTGTCTTTCCGCACATCGCTACGATCGACGCTCGCAATTATTCGCTGATGTATGGCGATGGAAATACTGCATTCCGTTTCCATTACATATATGCTGTTGTCATTATTGCTTTCTCTTTCCTGATTTATCATTTCCTGAATAAGGAAGAGAAATACAGCAAAGGGGTAAAAGATATTTTCCTGTGGCTGATGTGCTTTACGCTTGTCTTCATCGCAAGCGCGGAGGTGGATCATAGCTATATCATGTCGCAATTTTCCGGCCGTGATCTTTTGAATCCGGAAAACGGAATGGGAGAAATAAAACAGCTCGCTTCGCAAAGTCATAAGATCGGCTTTCCTATTCTCTGGGGAATCAGCTCGTTCATCATGATCGTTATCGGAATGCGAAAGAATATCCGTCAGCTCAGGATCATCGCGCTTGTTTTATTTGCGGTAACAATTATCAAGCTGATTCTTCTCGGCATATACGGCGAATCACAAACAGGAAAAATTATCGCCTTCATTATCTCCGGGGTAATCCTCCTGCTGGTTTCATTCCTTTACCAGAAATTGAAAAAACTGGTGCTCGAACAAGATCGACCAACTGAAAAAAACGACAGCGATGAAAAAACCGGCTAAATATATTTTTGCGGCATGCCTGTTTCCGCTCACGATCAGCGCACAGATTTTTCATTGGGAAAGTCCGGTGGATGCAGTAGGCGCTGATGGTTATTACCGGATCCTGCTGCAACCTGATGTGACTGCAAAGCTGCAAACGCATTTTTCCGATGTGCGTATTTACGACCAGGATAATGTAGAAACGTCTTATCTCATTTATAAAGATGAAGCCACGCAAGGTGTTGATCGTTTTGTGACTTACCAGATCGTTGACAAACATTATTCAAACGGCTGCTGTTCGCACATTACAGTAAAGAACAGCCTGGAAAATCCGATCGATCATATCGTTCTTGAAGTGAATAATGCGCAGGCGAAAAGAGAAATGACCTTAACGGCAAGTTATGATGGCGAACATTTTTTCGCGCTGGTCGATCATTTCACCGTGGCTTCATTCAACACGTACAACAAAGGCGAGCGCAAAACAACAAGTCTTCTCCGCTTCGATTTTCCGTTTACCGATTACAAATATTATCGTTTCAATTTCGATGACTGGACGTGGTGGTGGCACAATTATAATCAACCCGTTTTTGTAGTGCGCGCAGGATATATCGAACCGACTTTTATTCCGGAAGAATGTCTTGAAATTCCGCAGCCGCTGCTTTTACAAACCGACAGCACAAAGAAAAAGCAAAGCTATATCCATATCTCTTTTGCTGACAGCCAGTATGTAGATCATCTGCGGTTTAAGATTGCGGCGAAAAACAAATCGGGTGATTATTATCGTGCGGCTTCTCTTTATCAAATTGTAGAAACCACGACAGGCGGAATTACAAAAAAGGAGGAAGTGTTTATTTCTTCCACCATTGTATCATCGGTCAACGCGAATGAAATTAATCTCGGAAGAATGCGCGTAAAAGATCTCGTGCTGCGGATTGACAACGATGACAATCAGCCGCTGCTCGTTAGTTCGATTCGTGCATTCCAGGTAAAACATTATCTCGTTGCCGATCTCGAAAAGAAAAACAATTATTTCATCCGTTTCGGAAACGATTCAATTCCCGCGCCTGTTTATGATCTTGCTTATTTCAAGGATAAAATTCCCGCAAAGCCAGAAGTAATTAAATCCGGAATTAGAAAAGATATTTCCGAAAAACGGATTTCAACAAAAGCCGAAGATCAGGCACAGCTTGGGGACAGCATTTTTAAAGACAAAAAAATTATCTGGGGAGCAATTGGTCTTGTCATTCTTCTGCTTGGAGTAATGACGATGCGGATGTTGAAGGAAATGAAGACGAAAGAGAATAATGAGTAAACCGGGTGATTTAGTGACTGGGTGATTTAGTGATTTGATGATTGCAATCTGTTTTAAATTTTCTTTTTTCAATTACCCAGTCATCAAATCACCCAGTCACTAAATCCCTCGTAATTGGGAAGAGTTTACATTATAAAAAAATCCCCCTTATGATAAGGAGGATTTTTTGGTTGACCGACCAGGGCTCGAACCTGGACTCTTTTGGACCAAAACCAAACGTGTTGCCAGTTACACCATCGGTCAATAAGCAAATGCCCTCGGCACTGCGGGCGACAAAAGTAATAACATTATCGTTTTTCACAAAATTTCATTTTTGTCTTTCCATTTTAACAAGACCTTAAGACCCGAATTTCCTATCTTCGCCCGCACAATTGTTGAATCTTATCATAAATCCATGACAGCCAGGTATAAACTGCTGAATAACGTCTTAGGCTTGATCATTTTCGTGGTCGCCTCCATCGTTTACATTTCTACTATAGAACCAACCGCAAGCTTCTGGGACTGTGGTGAATACATCGCCTGCAGCTACAAGCTGGAAGTCGGTCACCCTCCGGGGGCGCCTACTTTTTTGCTCATCGGACGCCTTTTTACCCTTTTTGCGGGTGATCCGAAATTCGTCGCGGCTTCTATTAATGTTATGTCGGCCCTGGCCAGCGCAGGAACAATTCTTTTTATGTTCTGGTCCATCACCATGCTCGGGCAGAAGCTGATCAAAGCCATGAAGCAGGAATTTACCGAAGGCCGCATGTTTGCTATTCTCGCAAGCGGCGCTGTAGGTGCAATGGCTTATTGCTTTTCAGATTCTTTCTGGTTCTCTGCTGTAGAAGGCGAAGTTTATGGAATGTCTTCTTTCTTCACCGCCCTCGTTTTCTGGGGGATCCTGAAATGGGATGCCGATGACAGTCCGAGAGCTGACCGCTGGATCGTTTTCATCGCTTATATGATGGGACTTTCGGTCGGAGTCCATTTATTGAATTTGCTTGCGATTCCTTCTATTGTATTTATTGTTTATTTCAAAAAATTCCAGAACCCGGACCGCAAAGGATTAATTATCGCGCTTTTAGTGGCTGTTGGTTTATTAGGAGTTGTTCAGAACGGCATTATTCCCGGAATTGTATCAGCAGCGGCGAATTACGAGCTTCTTTTTGTGAATGCACTCGGACTTCCATTTAATGGCGGTACTATTATTTATTTCATCCTGCTCGTTGGAATGATCGTTTCCGGGCTGATGTACACTACACGTGGCGGGAAACAATTGTACCAGATTTTTCTTGGAACTGCCGGCGCATTTTTCTTCTTCACTTTAGTAGGAGCAGCGATGTACGGAAAAGTTCTTCTGCCATTCATCACCTGTGCTGGCGTGGCTTATCTCATTTACCGCTACCGCGATCACCGCGTAGTACTTAACACTGTTATCCTTTGCTTCACGGTATTGCTCATCGGTTATTCCAGCTTCTTCGTGCTCGTGATCCGTTCACAGGCGAATACTCCGATGGATGAAAATAATCCTGAAAACGCTATCAGCTTGCTTGCTTATCTTAACCGTGAGCAGTACGGCGACTGGCCAATCTTATATGGACCTTATTTTAATGCGCCGATTGCTGCAGGAGATGATTACGCGGATGATGGAAATCCTGTTTACGCGCAAGATGAAACTACAGGCGAATATGTAGTTATCGATGGACGCAAACAGTCGGTTTATAAATACGCTCCTGAAATGTGCACTGTTTTTCCGCGTATGTGGGAAACGCAATCGCATAAAGCGCAATATGAAACGTGGAGCGATTTTGCGCATAACAACAGCACTGTAGAAGTGACGGACCGGAATACCGGCCAGCTAAAAAAAATGAAGAAGCCTACATTCACGGGCAATCTCAGGTATTTCTTCACATACCAGATGAACTGGATGTACCTGCGGTATTTCTATTGGAATTTTGTGGGAAGACAGAATGATATCCAGGGCCACTCTAATGTCACTGACGGAAACTGGCAAAGCGGAATTAAAGCCATGGCAGATGTTGACATGGACAAAGCGCCGCAAAGAATGCGCGACAATAAAGCGAATAATAAATTTTATATGCTTCCGCTGTTCCTTGGATTGCTGGGATTGTGGTTCCATTTCAGCCGTGACTGGAAAAGCGCGCTTGTGGTTACGCTGATGTTCCTTTTCACGGGGCTTGCCATTGTCATTTACCTCAATCAATATCCGAACCAGCCACGTGAGCGTGATTATGCCTATGCGGGATCATTCTACGCGTTTGCCTTCTGGATCGGATTAGGTGTTTACGCACTTTACGATCTTATTGCGCAATATTTAAAAATAAAACAAGTCGCTGCAGCCGGAATGGCCGCTGTGATGGGATGCACTATTCCTTATATCATGGGACAACAAGGCTGGGATGATCATAATCGTTCTAACCGTTATACTGCGCGCGATTTTGCAGGAAATTACCTGACTACCTGCGACAAGTACGCGATCCTTTTCACGAATGGCGATAACGATACATTCCCTTTATGGTACGCACAGGAAGTAGAGGAAAACCGCACTGATATGCGTGTGCTGAATTTATCGCTGCTCAATACGGATTGGTACATTGACCAGGCGAGCCGTGCCGCTTATGATTCGCCACGTGTTCCGTTCTCGCTCTCGAAATCAAAAACACGCCAGGGCTCATGCGACCAGGTTTATTTCGACCCGGATCTTTTCCCGAAAGAAAGAGGCAAACCACCTGTGAAAGTCGGACAACCGATGAGCGCACGTGCATTGATCGATATGATCAGGAATAATGAGAGTAGTGCAATGAGAATAAATCAAGGCACCGACGATGATGGCAACAGCTATGCGGATACCGTATTCGTGCTTCCTTCCAACCGCGTTTATATCCCTGTCGACAAAGCAGCAGTAAAGGCAAACGGAACTGTTCCTGCAAATACGCCTGACAGCCTCATCCTCGACCGCGTGGAATGGACGATCAACAAACAGTATTTGATGAAAGCTGATCTTATGATTCTTGATCTGCTTGCAACCAATAACTGGAAGCGTCCTGTCTATTTTGCTGTGACTGCAGGAAGCGATTCTTACCTGGATCTTGACAATGTACAGGTAGCAGATGAGACCAGCCCTGAAGGCTATCGCATGACCAGCTTCTTCCGCCTTGAAGGACTTGCTTACCGTCTTGTTCCGATGATGGGCGACCGTCAGAGCTTCAGCGGAAGTGTGCTTTGCAATACCGACATCATGTACAACAAGATCATGGGTGTAAAAGGTTCACCTGAATTCCCTGGTTTCAAATGGGGTGGTTTGGAAGACACGACGAAGAATATTTATATGGATGAAAATAATCTTCGCTTCACCACCAACCAGCGTTTGCAGATGATCACGCTTGCGAATTTCCTGAATGAGGATAAACAATTCGGCAAAGCGGTTGAAGTGCTTGATTATTCACTTAAAGTGATGCCGAAAAAGCATGTGCCGTATGAGCCGCTGATGGCTTATATGGTGGAAGGATATTACAAAGCGAAGGCAGTTGAAAAAGCAAACGCGCTTTCAAAGATCCTGTTCGATCAGTGTGAAGAAGAGTTCAGGTTTTATACCAGCGAGGATGTGCAGGAAAATTCATCGTCAGGCGCCTATTCCTCGGATATCGCCAATCTTAAACGCGCTTTGCAGATGCTTGAAAACGCTGCGAATGAAAATAAACAAGTGGATCTTTCCAAAGCTTATGCAACACGCATGAGTGCGCTGGGCATCAAAACTGCAGAACAGGAAAACGCAGAAATGCGCGGAGGCCGTCAGCAGCAGCCCAACCAGCAGGCGATGATCGATTCGTTTATGGCGCAAATGAGAAGAGATTCTATGAACGCCGGAAAAGGCGCGGAGAAGAAATCTGATAAGTAAAATGCGCTTGCCTGTTCGTCCGCCTTACCTGCTCCGTAAATTATATCCCGGCGCAATATGGAGGATGAACAAAACAGAAAAGAAAATTTATTTAACGTTTGATGACGGACCAGTGCCCGGGGTAACTCCTGAGGCACTTTCTGTTTTAAAAACGTTTGGTGTCAAAGCCACTTTCTTTTGTGTGGGAAATAATGTAGAGAAACATCCTGAAATTTACCAGCAGGTAATCGCTGAAGGGCACACGACGGCTAATCACACTTTTAATCACGTGGATGGCTGGAATACTTCCACGAAAGAATATCTCTCTGAAGTAGCTCATTGTACGCGTTTTGTTTCTTCCGGATTATTCCGCCCGCCTTATGGAAGAATGCGCCCTCCACAACGTAAAGCAATCAGCGGCAAATACAGCATCATACTCTGGGATGTGCTGACGTATGATTTCGACAAAACGCTCACGGGCGAGACCTGCCTGCAGCTTGCACTAAAAAATTCGCGTGAAGGTTCAATTGTAGTTTTCCACGACAGCGAAAAAGCAAAAGAAAGAATGCTGTATGCGTTGCCGAAATATATTGAAGAGATGAAAGCGCGGGGATTTGAGTTTGGGGTGCTTTAAAAGCCATCGCGCTTAATTTTTCTTACTTTCTCAGAATAATAATGTCTGAACCACCGGGGAACTAATTTATAATCAATCGCATCCCATTTCTTTTTGTCCCCGTTCACTTTAAAATGCGCAAACATCACGGGTTGAGGCCCTGAATTATCCCAAAAATAAACCTGGTAGGCAATTTGCGCGGCATCAAATAAAAGATCAAGCTAACGATAGTAGCGTGATACAATTTTATCTGGAGGAACATCATGTCCATTGTTACGAACCCTAAGCTGAACTCTTTCTTTATTGATCTCAGGGTTTTCCGTTGAAACAAAATATAAATAAACTTTATACCCCTCTGCCTTTGCCTGCTTCATTATTTCAAGTTTTCCCCGGTGAGAAAACACAGTTTCAAATGAAAATTTTTTCCTGCTGCTCAATAATTTTTTTCTTAGAAAATCAGCGATGATCTGGGCCAGAATTTCGTCATTGTTTTTTCTGATTAGCCGGATTCCCGAACGCTTCAGAAAAGAATAAGAAGCGTCGAATTTTTTAAGTGAAAATTTTGGCCCGATTAGCCCCGAGTCAAGAGCGACGGCCCTGAATTCCTTTGATGTAACCCGTAGCTGGTAAGTTTTAAATAAAAAATCGCCTTGCCGTAACTGTTTTTGCAATGTCATCAGCATTCACATAAACTCCAAAGTCAAGTGGAATGTTACGTTCTTTATATTCGCTCACCGACTTAATGATGGTGCTTTTTCCTGAGCCATTCGGGCCTGCGAAAACACGCAACCGTAAAGCGTTGGAACGATCAGTCAAGAGCAATTTTCTTTGGAGATTTGACCGGGCTTAATCTTTTGATTTTTTCCAGCACCTTTCCATCAGCATCCACTTTTACAACCCACCCTTTCTTTACAGTAACCTGGAAGCCCATTAGCTTGATCGCTTCCTTCGCCTTGCTTCTTGTGCCCTTTTTTACTGCTCGCACTAAAGCTTGTTTGGTTAAGTAAGCAACTTTCGGCTCCTCCACTTTTAACTTCCTCGATTTTTTCTTTGCTGGCATATTCAAATTTAAGGAGTTTATTGCAGCGCTATATCCAGTAATCTCAGAAGGAATAATAAAATATGTGAATAATCCTATGTTGCTCTTTCTGCACTAAAAGGTATGGCGCCAAAATCTCATTTCAACACCAGCAGATCTTTCCACCGCGTAGTATATTGCGGCGAGCGCATACCTGATCGCATGATCCAGCTTTGTGTCATTCCTGTGGCGGCAAACTTCAGCATATCATGCCCGTCGCGCAGGTTCACTACATCCATCACTTTCATCAGCTTGCTGTGCTTCTCACGGTCTGTAACATCAAACACATTCAGCTGCACGTTGGAACGCGGAACAATATTTGAAAGTATCACGCCTGCTTTTTTGTACACCGTTCCTTCATGAAATAATTCCAAAACCATTTCTGTTGCGTGACGAATTAATTCCGGCGTGCTGTCGGTGGCGACAGGAAGCTCGCGGAAAACACTTTCATGCTCTTGCGGACGTGTATGATCTTTGTTCGTGCGGATAAACACATACAA
>JALYQL010000061.1 GCA_030855855.1 Bacteroidota bacterium
ACGCTCAACGATCCGAACCCGATGATCATTGCACCGGTGATCACAGCAACAACCTGTGGACAATGTAACGGATCAGCAACATTAAATGTAAGCGGCGGAACAGCTCCTTACACTTATCTCTGGAGCAATGGCGCACCGACATCGTCTGTAAACGGATTGTGCGCCGGAGTGTATACTGTGCTCGTCTCTGACAATGCGGGATGCTCAATGACATTCAACATCACCATAAGCAGCAGCGGCGGACCAACAGCAGCGAATCCATCAACTGTAAATGTTTCCTGCAATGGAATTTGTGACGGATCAATTTCAGTTGCCCCTACAGGTGGAATTTTACCTTACACGTATCTCTGGTTGCCGGGCGGACAAACAACTTCGTCGGTGAGCAATTTGTGTGCGGGAACTTACACCGTGCAGGTACGTGATTCTGCGGGTTGTACATTGACACAAAGTTTTGTTCTCACTTCACCATCCGCTATCGTTCCGAACCAATTGATCACGAATACAAATTGCGGCGTTTGTTCCGGTAGTATTGCATTGTCACCAACAGGTGGAACAGGTCCTTACACGTATTCATGGGCGCCGGGCGGACAAACAACTGCAACGATAAACGGATTGTGCGCCGGTTTATTTACAGTGACAATTACGGACGCGAATGGCTGCACACAAACACAGGCAATTCCAGTAAGCAACCTCAACAGCGGAATGACAGTTACTGCAATCGCAACCGGCGAAAGCTGTAATTCAAGCTGCAATGGTTCTGCAACAGTAACTGTTACCGGTGGAAATTCACCTTATACCTACAACTGGAGCAATGCTGCGATTAATGATACACTGAATGGATTGTGTGCCGGAAATTACATTGTGCAGGCAACTGACGCTTCCGGATGCGTGAGCTCTGCAGGAATTACAATTACTTCACCAACACCATTGGCAGGATCGTTTCCGTTTGTGCAGGATGAATTATGCGCGAATGCATGCAACGGTTTGATGACTGCAATTCCTTCAGGCGGAACATTGCCTTACACTTACAGCTGGAACCCTACAGGACAAACCACAGCAACGGCAACAAATCTCTGCTCGGGAATTTATACGATAACGATCAGCGATGCAAACGGATGTACTTTAATACAAAACGGCACCATCACTTCTCCCGCAGTGCTTGTGCTCAGCGTGCCTGTTGTGACAGATGCAACCTGCAATAATTCACCTGATGGCGCAATTGATATTACAATAAACGGCGGCGCGCTTCCATATACTTATTCCTGGACAGGTCCGTCGCCATTTACTGCATCTACACAGGATCTTACCAATGTCTTTTCAGGATCGTACACGGTTACCATTACCGATGCGAATGGTTGTGCGGTTACCGATACGATTGTCATCAACGCGCTTATCACTATTATCGCTGATGCCGGAAATGACACTACTGCATGCGTAGGTACAACATTCACGCTGGATGGTTCCGGAAGTACAAATGCAACTTCTTACCAGTGGATACAATTACCTTCTAACGCAGTTGTAGGAAATTCCGTCACGGTAAATGTGAGTCCGGCTACAGGAACCAACACCTTTGTGCTCGTTGCATCGAATGGTGGCTGCTCGTCTACGGATACAATGCTTGTTATTTCTTCCCCCGGACCAGCAGTGAACGCGGGCCCTGATCAATCTATTTTTTCCGGAATGACGACTACTATCGGCGGAAGTCCGACCGGTCCGGCAGGTTCAACGTATTCATGGGGACCTTCCACTGGTTTGGGTGATCCTGCAGTGGCAAATCCTGTCGCTTCACCTTTAGGTACAACTTCGTATACTGTATTTGTAACTGATGCGAATGGCTGCACCGGAAGTGATACGATGAATTTGGTTGTTGTTCCCGTAATTGATTTTCCGAATGGATTTACACCGAACGGTGACGGAATAAATGATGTGTGGGAAATTGATAATATTTATTTGTTCCCGAATTGCCAGGTAGAAGTCTACAACCGCTGGGGCGAATTATTATTCAGCTCGATCGGGTATAATCCGCCGTGGGATGGACGCTTCGAAGGGAAAGACGTACCTGTCGGAACATATTATTACATCATCAAGCTGAATGATCCGTTATTCCCCGAAGTCTATACAGGTCCGTTAACGATTATGCGATAACAGAAATGAAAATGAGAGGAAAAAACATTCAATATTCAATATTCACGATTCAAAATCGATTGGGATTTGGGATTTGCAATATTGAATTGGCAGCGAAGAAGATGTTCCTCTTACTGCTGCTATGTCCGTTCGCAGCCATCTCTCAGCAGCTGCCGCATTACAGCCAGTACATGATCAATGATTATGTAATGAATCCTGCAATCGGCGGAAAGAATAATTACTTCGAAGGAATTTCCGCAAACCGTTACCAGTGGATCGGCATCACCGACGCTCCGCGCACGTATATTCTCAGCATGAACGGACCGCTGAAATATGATCACATGGGAATCGGCGGTCAATTATTCACGGACATTGTGGGGCCAACCCGACGCACAGGTTTTAATATGTCGTACGCGTATCATGCGCCGCTCACGGAAAAAATAAAATTGTCGTTTGGATTGTCTGCCGGCATTACCCAGTTTATGGTCGACGGACAAAAGATAAATCTGCATGATCCGGGCGATCTTATTATAGTGAATGCGTTACAATCGGTTCTCACTCCCGATTTCAGTGCCGGATTTTATCTGTACAGCGATCGTTTCTGGGTCGGCGCATCCTGCATGCAGATCCAGGGAAATAAATTGAAATTCTTCGACTACATGTCGAACACAGAAAGCACGATGACGCGGCATTATTACGGAATGCTCGGTTACCGTCAGCCGCTTGGAGATGATTTTGTTCTTGAGCCATCTGCCTTATTAAAATTCGCCCAACCGGTTCCTTTCCAGTTTGACATTGGCATGCGCGCGATCTACAAAGATAAATTCTGGCTCGGCGGATCTTACCGCAACCGTGACGCGATCGCGATTTACACCGGGTATATTTTGCGTGAAAATTTAATGATCGGTTATTCGTACGATGTAACGATTACCAACCTGGGAAATTATTCTTCGGGCACACATGAGCTTGTGTTTGGTGTTCGATTTAACCGGAAAGGTTTAAAGAAGAGTTCGGAGACGGAAGCGAAGTTTGATTAGAGGATATCTCTTTGAAGTAGCTTGATCTTTGTAAAATGAAATGTTGGAAGAAATCCTCATATACGAAAACAGAGATCAGCTATATCAATTCCTGATTGATGATTTTGATTTCATCAAAGCCGCTGAAAAATACGATCCGGTGAATTTTGGAAATTGGGCTGTTGAATTAGCTGACAAAGACATTACGCTTACTTATTATAATGACAGATCTTTTTTGGACATTAACATTGCAAAAAAGGACGAACGTACGGATGGATATTCTTTATCGTTTGTGCAGGATTTTATTTACAATCCTGAAAATATTAATTCCGACGAAATTACTGAGAATGTTATTCGGATTAAAACATTAAATAATTTTCTAAAAAGAGATTTCCTCAAAATTAAGAATCTGTTTAATTCTGAAAATTACATCGATACACAGCAGAAGATTAATTATTTACTGAAAGAGAAGTTTTTTAAGAGATTCCCTTCCCAAAACAATCACTAATTCACAAAGGAAATCTCACGCACCCATGCTGAGATATGCAAGCCGAAGCGAAGTGATAATGTCGCCCCTACGGAGCTTGTGTTATTTGTTCAGGAGTGTTGTTACGATAATTTCGCTCCTACGGAGCTTGGTTCATAAATCAAAATATAAGGAAATGGTGCAAAAAATAGTTGGTGTTTTTCTCCAGAATATTTTTTAAAATGCATCCGTATGTCTGAAGAGGAAGCAAGCTATGCTGGAGAGCAACTTGCCAGTAATAGGGCAGCTTAGATTGAGCTCTGGATTGATATCCAGGTTTTTTTAGTTCAATCTTTGTTGCTTATGACTAAAAAAACTCATGCAACAAATCAATACTCTTTATGGATACTTCTCTAAACAAAAAAGGGAATTGAAACGACTTTCAATTTCCTTTCGTCAAACCCTCGTGTATATTGGATCACAGATGTTTTTACCAACTATTTTTTGCTATTAAACCAAATATAATATTCATTGACAGAAAGGCAAGCTCCGTAGGCGCGAAATTATAATAAGGACCAACGCCCTCGCCCCCAAAGCTCCGTAGGAGCGACATTACCAGTTCGCATTACACAGCCATCAATTTCGTTTTTGCAGAGGCTGTTCAAATAATCTTCGACTGTACTTTAAGGAATTTGTCTTCAGTGTTAAAAACAAGCAATACTTAAAAGAGGGGAACGAATTAATCAAACGAATATAGGAATAGCTTTATACGACTTCGTACATGCGTTTAATTCGTTCCCTCCAAAACAAAAAAAGCCCCCGGTTTCCCGAGAGCTTTTCAATTTAATGTCGTGCGTAAATTAGGAAACCACTTTTACGTTTACAGCATTTAAACCTTTTTTGCCTTGCTGAAGATCAAAAGTGACTTTATCGTTCTCACGAATCTCGTCTGTAAGACCAGATACATGAACAAAGACTTCTTCGCCTGATCCATCCACTTTAATAAATCCAAAACCTTTAGTTTCATTAAAGAATTTTACTGTTCCGCTTTCCATTGTAATGTTGTTTTTTATGTGAATCATAAAGATAACACAGCAATTGTATATCAGACCGGTAGAAACGTAAAAAAAATCGTAAAAGCATCAAAAAAAACAAGCACAAAAAAACCCCTGACGATAGCCAGGGGGTTTTTTCAAATATAAAAGAGGTGATTAAGCCAATTTTACGTTTACGGCGTTAAGGCCTTTTTTGCCTTCTTGAAGATCGAATGTTACTTCATCGTTTTCACGAATTTGATCTGCAAGACCTGAAACGTGTACAAATACTTCTTGATTTGACCCGTTTACTTTGATGAATCCAAAACCTTTAGACTCATTAAAGAATTTTACTATTCCACTATCCATTGTAATAATTGTTTTTTGTGAGCGCCAAAGATACACCTAATATCAACAGCAACACAGCAAATTGTTGAAAACCTACCAAGGTGTGGATGTAAGGTGCTGATATTATGCGTTTTGTGGTAAAAAATAAATGTTGATTAGTTTGTAAAATGGCATAAAAAAAGCCTTCAAACGGAGCTGAAGGCCTTTTTCAAATATAAAACAGGTGATTAAGCCAATTTTACGTTTACGGCGTTGAGGCCCTTTTTTCCTTCCTGCAGTTCAAATGTTACTGCATCGTTTTCGCGAATTTGATCTGTAAGACCTGAAACGTGTACAAATACTTCTTGATTTGATCCGTTTACCTTAATGAATCCAAAACCTTTAGACTCATTGAAAAATTTTACTGTTCCACTTTCCATTGTGATGATGTTTTTAATGTGAATCACAAATATAAACCAAAATGGTAATAGAAGCCCTGTGTTTCCTCAAAATTTGCAGTGGAATTCAATCTATATGCCTGATTAATAACATACTAACATTTACACACTAATTGCACCCTTACCGTCCAATTCTTTATTATCACCCCTGAATGCCAATACTATGGCTATGAAGATGATTTTTAACGAAACTGATTTTAAAGATCTTGTAAAACGGATTGAATCAATTCAGCGTGAAAGCAGACGGAAATGGGGATAAAATGGATGCGGCACAAATGCTTGCACATTGCTGTTTTGCGATGCGACTTGCACCCGGCGAAGCACAATTGAAAAGAAGATTTCACGGTCGCATCATCGGTCCGCTGATAAAAAAATCATTCCTCAGCGAAACATCTTTTAAGCCGAACAATTCAACCGCCCCCGAATTGCTGGTGTCGGCAAAAAGAACTTTGGCGAAGAAAAAGCCTGCCTGCTCGGGCTCGTCAAAAAGCTGCATGATGCCGGTGAACCCGGAACAACCAAACATCCGCATGGCTTTTTCGGAAAGCTGACACCTAAACAATGGGGCGAAACCCAATGTAAACATCCCGATCACCATTTGCGCCAATTCTCTGCTTAATTCTTTCTGTCGTTAACATTGCCGTAATACGGCTGATTTTTTCTTAACTTCATCCCTACGCTTAAATCCAACCTCAGGGCATGAAAAAAATCTACATTTCCATTTGCGGAATTTTACTTTCCGTGTTCCCCGCTTTCTCACAAACATACACCGGCGGCAGCGGCCCGATTAACGATCTGGCTACTAACGATTTTCCGCTTGTGGTTTCCGGATTATCACCCGCGACCATCGATACGACTATTTTCGGGCTTGAAACTGTGTGTGTGGATTTCACGCATACCTATGATGCCGATCTTGAAATCCGCATTATTGCTCCCGACGGAACAAGCGCGATACTCAGCAGCGGGAATGGCGGCAGTGGCCAAAATTACACGAACACCTGCTTCAATAATTCAGCAACCACCCCCATAATCCAGGGAAGTGCTCCGTTTACAGGAACATTTATTCCGCAGGGGCAAATGGGTTTTGTAAATAATAATCAAAATGGAAACGGTACATGGATTCTTCGCGTGATCGATTCGTGGGGCGGTGATGCCGGGAATATGATCAGCTGGAGCATTACGTTTGGAAATAATCCTGCAGGCTATTTTTCCTTTTCAAGCTCCAATCTTCCGGTGGTGGTCATCAATACCAGCCAGACAATTCCGGACAGCCCGAAAATAATGTGCGATATGGGAATTATTTACAACGGAACAGGCAACAGAAATTACCTCACCGATCCGTGGAATCATTACAACGGAAAGATCGGAATTGAAATGCGCGGATCGAGCTCGCAAGGCTTTCCGAAAAAATCGTACGGCCTTGAATTGTGGGATGTGAATGGCAACGCAATCGACTCTTCTATCCTGGGAATGCCGAAAGAAAGTGATTGGTGCCTTATCGCGAATTATACAGATAAATCATTGCTGAATAATTCACTTTCCTATTATCTCTCGCGTGAAATGGGATGGTATGCTCCCCGCTGGCAATTTGTGGAAGTTGTAATTGACGGACAATACATGGGCGTTTATCTTTTTACTGAAAAAATTAAACGTGATAACAATCGTGTGGATATTGCGAAGCTGCAACCGACAGATATTACCGGCGACGATGTTACCGGCGGTTATATTATTAAAGTCGATAAGTCAACAGCAAGCAGCGGCGCTGGATGGACATCTTCATTTGCGCCGGCTGTTGCCCCGAACGGACAGACAATTTATTTTCAATACGATTATCCGAGCGATGTGAATATTGTTCCGCAACAGGAAACGTATATTCAGATGTACGTCGATAGTTTTGAAACAGCATTGTCGGGGCCGAATTTCGCAGATACAGCAATCGGCTACGCGCATTACATTGATGTGAATTCGTTCATCGATTATTTTCTTGTGGATGAAATGGCGAAGAACGTTGATGGTTATCGCCTGAGCACGTATCTCTATAAAGACAAAAGAAGCAACGGCGGAAAATTAACCATCGGGCCGACATGGGATTTTGACATTGCGTGGGGC
>JALYQL010000066.1 GCA_030855855.1 Bacteroidota bacterium
CCGTAGGGGCGACATTTTTGTAACCCCAAACTCATCAAACATCAAGCCCCGTAGGGGCGACACTTTTGTAACCCCAAACTCAACAAACATCAAGCCCCGTAGGGGCGACATTTTTGTAACCCCAAACTCAACAAACATCAAAGCCCCGTAGGGGCGACATTTTTGTAACCCCAAACTCAACAAACATCAAAGCCCCATAGGGTCGACTCTTTTGTAACCCCAAACTCATCAAACATCAAGCCCCGTAGGGGCGACACTTTTGTGCGGTTGAAAGGCGCGCGACAATCGTTATGGCTCACACCCCTATCACCAAACCGCCGAAAAATTTCCAATAAAAACTTCCACCATCCAAACCTGCTTACTTTTGCCCCATGAAACTCACCATTATCGGCTGCGGAAACATGGGGCTCGTTTACGCCCGCTCATTCCTGCGTTATAACATTGTCACAACTTCTGAATTAATGCTCGTTGAAAAAAACGAAACCCGCAAAGAAGAGCTTCGGAAAATGAACATCGGGGAAGTGGTGCTTGCCGACGATCCGAAAATATCGGAAAGCGAATTAATTATTCTCGCTGTCAAACCGCAGGATTTTACGGAGCTCGCGCCTAGGCTGAAAAATGTTTTGAATCCTGAGACCATCGTACTTTCCATCATGGCCGGCATCACTATCGCGCAGCTGGAAAAAACATTGTCGCATCACACCATCATCCGCGCTATGCCAAATTCTCCTGTAGAAACAGGCATGGGCATGACAGGCTTCAGCACCCACGCAAATGTGACGATGGCGCAGGTGCGCAAAGTGGAAAATGTGTTAGCCACCACTGGCCGCACCGCTTATTTTGAAAGGGAAGATTTGCTCAATGCCGTTACTGCATTAAGCGGAAGCGGCCCCGCCTATTTTTATTACATCCTGCGCGCCATGATCGACGCCGGCAAAAAAATGGGAATGGATGAAGTGACCGCTACAACCCTGGTCAAACAAACTATGCTCGGCGCTTTTCATCTTGTAAATAACGCGGACAAATCGTTTGACGATCTGATCAAAACAGTAGCCTCAAAAGGAGGAACTACAGAGGCGGCAATAACCGTCTTCGAAGAGCGCGGACTGCACGAGGCAATCGTTGATGGAATAGTGCGTGCAGAGGAAAGAGGGAAAGAACTTGCGGGGAATTGATTACCAATTACCTGATTACCAATTACCAATGGATAACGGGTATTTAAGATAGGAAGACTGATCAGATTGATCAGCCTTCCTATTTTAAATTGGTAATTGGTAATTTTTAAAGGTGAATATTAATCCCCGCGCTGAACGGATAAACCTGAGGTCCTTGATTTTTCTTGAATACTTCTGACAAACCATAATTTGCGAAGAGTGTATATTTTCCGAAACCTACTCTTGCAATAAGGCTGTAGCGAAAAGGATTCAGATTAAAATCATCTTTGGTTTTACGTTCTTGTTCGTCGCCGTACATGGTGTATTCCTGCTTCAGGCGATTGCGGAAAATATTGTAGCCAAACTCCGCTCCTGCCGCGATGTGAAATGACTTGTCTTCGTCTTTGTTCGTGTTAAATTCCAGCATAAGCGGTGCTTTTACCCAGGTCGATCTCAGTTTATTTTTTGTAAAATCGAGTGTTTCGTTTACGACTGTCACCATGTTCACATCTGTTGCAAGCGACACATTCTGCTTAAGTGCGTAGCTGGTCCATTCAAAACCTGCACCGGTAACTATATTGATGTAATTCTTATAAATGTGAAAGTTATACTGTGCCACATTCCACGAAAAGCTGCGTGAACGCGCATAATCCAGCTCGAGGAAAGGAAATGTTTCAGGTGTTGCAATGCTGTTATTCACATTCATATAGCCATTAACGCCTATGTCAAATCCTTCCCAGAAGTGGAACGGTTGATCTTCACAGGAGACAGAGAGTGAATCCTTGCATGCTAAAACAGGAGCTGATGAAAGCACAATAGCAGCAATGAGAGTGTAGAATTTTGTTTTCATGGTATCAATTTGTCAGGTGGTTCTTCTGCTTATTTGGGAGTAAGACGTTTGGGGAGTTTAAATAGTTACAAGGGGAGTTTCGGGTTTCGGGTTAAAAAAATTCTAATAACAAAACGAAGAACAACAACAAACAAAAAACAAAAAACCCGAAACCTTTTAACTTTACACCATGCGCAAATTATTGAACGAAGAGCTCGACAGAAAAACACAGGAGGAATTCCATAACGCTAAAAAAAATCCGGTAATTATTCTGCTGGACGATGTGCGGAGCATGAATAATGTGGGATCGGTTTTTCGTACGGCTGATGCATTTCTTGTGGAAGCGGTTTATCTCTGTGGATTTACGCCAGTTCCACCGCACCGCGAAATTCAGAAAACAGCTTTGGGCGCTACGGAAACCGTCACATGGAAACATTCCCACTCCGCCCTCGAAACGATCAGGCAATTGAAAGAAGAGGGCTGGAAAATTTATTCAATCGAGCAGGCCGAAAACAGCGTTTCACTTTTGGATTTTATTCCGGCAGAAAAAGAAAAGCTGGTTTTGATCTTCGGCAATGAAGTAGAAGGTGTGCGGCAGGAATTAGTCAATGAAAGCGATAGCGTGATCGAAATTCCCCAATACGGAATGAAACACTCACTTAATATTTCGGTGAGCGTCGGAATTGTAACATGGGATGTTGTGGGAAAAGTGGGGAAAGTGGGAAAACAGGAAATTGGTAATTGGTAATTGGTAATCTGGTAATTGGTGATTTTTTTTTACCGTTGCTTTTTCCCTTGCCCGTATGGAATTGATTTTTTTGCTCCGGCAGGTTTTGTTCCTGAAGGTATTGTTGCCGTCGAGTCGGAAACTGCCAATTGCGCTTCTTTCTTTTTCAATGCATAATATTCATGATACATTTTCTGCAATCCGGCATTTACCTTATTGGTATAAGCTGCATCATAAGTAAACGTTTTATCGTAGGGCTTATAAGCGATTTTCGCTACCGGCGAATCGAGCACTGTTACATCGAGTCCATCCACCTTTTCGAAAATGTCAATATCATAAGTAAAGTCAAAATTCTTTTTCGGATCGCCCGTAACATGCGTATCAACGCTGATGAATTTCTTTACAAATCCTTTTTTATTAAAATACATCGTAAACTTTTTGCCAAGCGGCAACCTGATATTAAGGCGACCTTTAGCATCCGTAAAACCGCTCCAGATTGTTTTTCCACCTTCATTTACCACAGATACAACCGCGCTGTCAAGAGGATTTTTTGATTCGTCCCGCTGCTGACCTTCCGATTTAAGGATACGGCCCCTCATTTCAAGATAATTCTGCCCCACCGGCACCAACGTATCATTCCCCCATGCAAACAGGTTGCATACAGGAGATGCAGCTATGGCTAGCAGCAAAATAAATTTTAAGAAAGGCTTAATGGCAAGGGTCATTGGGGGGATCAAATCTACATCACAATTCCCGAAAAACCAAAAAAAAGCTCCCTCCCGAATGAACGGAAGGGAGCTTTGTACCAAATATATCCTGTATTAGTTAACGAGCGCTTTGAAAGCAGCGTCTTCTCTCCATTTAAGGAACTCAACATCTGTCTTAGCCATCGCTTTCAAAGAAGGATCTTTGTCGATTGCGATTTTCAGGTTGTTCACAACCAGGTCAGCATTTCCTTTACGTGCACCAATAACAGCGCGGAGATAATAAGACAATGCGTCTTCTTTTTCTGCACTCTTATCCAATGTGGTCATAGCACCATCAAGATCACCTGCAAGCACTTTTGCAAGCGCTGCGTTGAACGTGGTGTTGCTTCCGAACATTGTTACAGCATCAGCGTACTGACCGTCCTGAACTGCGATGATGCCAAGATTGTAAGAAACTTCAGAACCAGCAGATTTAGATTTCTCCAATTGTGCTTTAGAGTCTTTGCGGTTTCCTTCCCAACGCATTACGATCGCCTGATTGTTCATGATGATCGCGTTGTTTGGAGAAAGTGATGCTGCTTTGTTGAATTCAGCTTTTGCATCAGCAAGTTTATTTTGCATCAAAAGAATGCAGCCAACGTTGTTTGAAGTTCTCCAGTCAGAAGCATACATACGCTCAGCTGATTTGTAGAAGTTCAATTTCTCGTTCATGTCATTGGTCAATGTAGCAGCGTAAAGAATTTCTTCAACAGAAAGGCTGTCAGCAGTTGTACGTGCAAGCTTAAGAATCTGCTCATCTGTACGATTGTGCTGAATTGCGTTTACAGTTACAACAGAACGACGAAGCTGCGGAAGGATAGTGTTTGCAAGCTCAACATATGTTGCAGACATATTTTTGATTTCCTGCTCGCGCTTCTCACCATCAGGGTAAGTAGAAAGAACACGAAGGATCAATTCTTTGTCTTTAATAGTAGAAGCAGAAACTGCTGCCTGGAAACCTGCCCAGTCTTCAGCTGTTGTTGCTTTCTGGTAGAAGCCTTCCTGTGTTGCAGGCTCATATCCTGTCTTTTTATCTTTGAAAGAAGCCTGAAGGTCTTTTTGTGTTTTTGCAAGGCGATCTTCAGCAAGCTCAGCATTCATGTTTGATTCTCCGTCCGGTGAAGCATAAGCCGAGATAGAAATGTTTTTCAGCTCCATGTTCGGGTTCGTGCGGTGCATTTTCATGAAATCCATTGCAGGCTTCATTTCATCACCTTTAATGTCTTTTTTGTTGACATAAGTTGTGCTGCTGATTACGAAGAATGCTTTCCCTTCAACTGTTTTCGGAATTGTTTTTACGAACTGATCTTTTCCGATGATCGGCTTATCATCATTCTTAAGAAGATAAGGTGTAATAATTGTACCATGACCAATCACGCGGACCGGCATATCTTTGGTTTTCTTTTTCACTACACCGGTAGCGCTTACTGTCAGATCAGCATCTTTCATGTCTGATGTGTAAGCTACTTTATCGGTGTACGTATAAGAACCACCTGTTTTGTAATTGATCTTTGTTCCTGTTCCCACTGCTTTCTCACCGAGAAGCGTAACTGCTTTGAACTTGTGATCGCCAACTTGTGGTGTAACTGTCAATGCTACTTTTTTGCCAAAATATTTGGCAGGGTAGCTGACGTTAATAGTCACGATCACGCTGTCATTGTGCATTTCGAGCGGATTTGGCGTAACAGTGTATTTCACTAATGCTTCTTTCTTGGCCATTTTGCCAAGTCCACTACAGGAGGCAAAGCCCATTGCTGCGATAACAGCGAGTCCGAGGACGTAAAGTTTTGATTGTTTCATAATCTGGTCAGGATTTTTACTTTTTTATGGTACGGAGGCAAAAGTAAACAAATTCCCAAAAAAAGAAAGGAAAATCGTGTTTACAGGTGATTTCAGTTTTTCCACCGAAATATCACGATTTCAAGGGATTAAGTTTAAACCATTGCTGAACCGTTTACTTGTGAGCGTTAATACTTCCTGCAAAAGTGCTTCGGGACCGTAGTCATTGGTCAGCCACAACACGGGCATTCTTTTCTCCGATGCGAAGAAATTCCGGTAACCGGCCCCTACCTTAGCGAGGTAATCATACGGAATGGCCTGCTCAAAGTTTCGCCCACGGCGGTTGATCTGTGCCAAAAGGCGTTCCGGCGGGCGGTGAAGATAAATAACAAGATCGGGCACCGGCAGCTGATTTGCCAGTACATTATAAAGACGTTCAAAAAGCCGTAATTCTTCTCCGGCAAGATTTACCCGGCCAAAAACAAGCGATTTATCCCAGAAATAATCGGAAACCAGCGCTCCACCTTTTGCCGCCGCATCCCGCACCTGCCGGAAACGCTCTTCAAGGAATGCCAGCTCAAGCGTAAAAGCATACCGTTGCGGATCCTTATAAAAGGAATGCAGAAAAGCATTGTCTTCAAAATGTTCAGGAAGATAACGCGCGCCGGTTCGTTCTGCCATCAGCCGGGCGAGCGTGCTTTTACCGGCACCGATGTTTCCCTCGATGGAAATATACGTATAGGGATTATCCATGGGAGACCTGAATTTCGCTGAGCACTGTTAGCTTATCGGGACATTCTGCCAACAAAAGGGTGATCCTTTTTTTCAAAACCGGGTGAACAAAATCTGGTGCGATCTCCTGCAGGGGAACCAGCACGAAATTCCTGTTCTGTATTTCCGGATGCGGAACCGTCAGTGTTGGAGATAAGTGAATTTTATTCCCATAAAATAAAATATCCAGATCAATGATACGCGGGCCCCACTGTTCATCGCGAACACGACCGATCTGCTCTTCCAGCCGCAACAAGGATTTCATCAGCTCATCCGGCAATAAACTGCTGCTGATCTGAATCACCATATTAAGAAAATCGGGCTGATCTGTTTTCCCCCAGGCTGCGGTGGTGTACATACCGGAACAACTCACCAGCGTTGTACTGGGAAGCTGCGAGATCAGCAGAATGGCTTTATCCAGGTGCGCTTTCCGGGCCCCGAGATTGGAGCCTAAAGAAATAAATACGCTGACGGGGAAAGAATTCATGCGACAAATTTACCGGAAACCATTTCGTTTTTACCAATAATCTTTAAACTGCTGCAAGCTATATATAATCTAAAGCGGGCCTGTTATTTTTTTATATCTTCGGTCAAAATCTTAAAGCTATTACCATGAGAATCATACGTTTACTTTTACTGGTTTGCCTTCTTTCCCCTGCTTCTGCTCTATTGGCGCAGGTTTATACCACTACTAACATCTGCACCGGGCTTCAGTACTCGGTTGCGTTCGACTTTTCGGGCGATGGACGAATCTTCCTGACGCAAAAAGGTGATGGAAGTACTCCTTCTGCATCCGGTTCCGCAATTATCAAGACCTATACAATCGGCGGAACCTTCCTCGCAAACTTTTATGATCTTTCTGATTCTGTAAATTCTGATTTCGAACGCGGACTTCTCGGAGTTTGTGTCGACCCCGATTTTCTGACGAATCATTATGTGTATGCGTATTATAATCATTTCCTCGCCAACAGCGAGCGCATTCGCATTGTTCGTTTTACAGAGCTTGCCAACGTGGGAACAAATCCGCAGGTAATTTTTGATCTCGATATTACTTCCTATAATATTCCCGGAAATCACGTAGGCGGAAATATTCACTTCCGCCCAAGCGATCCGACACATATTTACTTCTCGATCGGCGACCTGGCATACAATCAGACCAGCGCCGGAAATTACGCACCGTTGATCACGCTTCCGTATGGAAAATTTCTGCGCATTGGAAAAGATCCGGTTCCGGTTGGCAGCAACGTGCACGCGTTTGGCGTTTTCAACTGTAATGTTCCGAC
Organism: Bacteroidota bacterium; assembly: GCA_030855855.1. Lineage (GTDB taxonomy): Bacteria > Bacteroidota > Bacteroidia > Palsa-965 > Palsa-965. The sequence goes on from JALYQL010000066.1 coordinate 7,290, forward strand.
CGACAATCCATTTTACGATGATGGAAATCCTTCTACCGGTAACTGCGACATTATCTGGAGCTACGGCCACCGAAATGCGTTCGATTTCTGCTTCGGACCAAACGATTCGCTTTACAGCACCGAAAATGGATTGAATACCTGGGACGAATTGAATATGATTCAACGAGGAAAAGATTACGGATGGAATACCTGCGAAGGATTTTATAACCGTGGCTCTACTTCCGTACTCTGCAGCAACCCGACCTCGATCCTGCCGATGGAAGACTGGTCAAATCCGCCTGCACTTACAGGAGCAGTATATTATTCCAGCATAGTAATGCCTGAATTTACAGATCATCTCCTGGTTGCGGACAATGATAACGGAATCATTTATGACCTTACGCTGGGCAATGCACCTGCTTATGATCAAGTCACTTCACGGGTAACCTGGCAGAATCTTGCCGGTGGTCTTACTACAATAAAAGTCGGACCTGAAGGTTGTGTGTACGCGATGAAAGGCGGTTATACAACCAGTGGACTTATATACAAGATCTGTCCGCAAGGATTAGGCACTGAAGATTTTCAGAATGCTTATTTCTCTCTTGAGCAGAATCAGCCGAATCCGTTCAGCACAACCACTACATTGAATTATTCAATGAAGCAGGAATCAAAAGTAAAGATCGTATTGTACGATATGTTCGGTCGTGAAGTAGCAATTCTTGCTGATGGCTCGCAGTCAGCAGGATCGCATATACTTGAGATCAACGCTGAAGAATTGAATCTTGCGCCGGGAAATTATTTCTGCTCAATGCAGGGTGAAGGCGCTGTGCAAAGCGTGAAAATTTCTGTAGTGCAATAAAATAAAAAGCATTCAAGGTGTTTTACAATGTTGTCTCCCACATCCGGGGGACAACATTTTTTTGTTGCAATGCTGAAGATTTGTCACCTTTTTTGGTGCCTTGGTGGCGAAACAATTTTTACAACAAACTCTGATTTCAAATAAAATGTTCAAACGAATTTTCATCCTGGTGCTTTTCCGGCTTTCGGCAGGAATTAGTATTGCCGATTTGAATCGGATAATTCAAATCAGCCGGTAGAGGTTTCTATAATTGAATAAGCCTTACCTTTGCTGCGATGCGGGAAACCATAACTCCTTACCATTCGTCGAGCGGAAAAAAAGAGCAGGTTGCGGAAATGTTCGACAACATCGCGCCGAAGTACGATTTTCTGAACCAGCTGCTTTCTCTTGGCATTCACAAAGGCTGGAGGAAAAAATCAGTGCGCCTTCTTAAGGCGCTTGCCCCGAAGAATATGCTGGATGTCGCAACAGGCACCGGCGATTTCGCAATTGAAGCGAACAAACGTCTGAATCCTGAAAGTATTACCGGCGTCGATATTTCGGAAGGCATGATGAAGATCGGCCGCGAAAAATTAAAAAAACTGGGGCTCGATCAAAAGATAAAGCTGCTCATAGGCGATTCTGAAACTCTTTCATTTCCTGAAAATACTTTTGACGCGATTACTGTAGGTTTCGGTGTGCGGAATTTTGAAAATCTTGAAAAAGGAATGGCCGGAATGTTCCGTGTATTGAAACCGGGTGGAATGCTGGTGGTGCTGGAGTTTTCGCGACCACGGAAATTTCCTGTCAAGCAGCTCTTCAATTTTTATTTTAATCGCGTCACGCCATTCATCGGAAAAGTTTTTTCAAAAGATAATCGTGCCTACACTTATTTACCTGAAAGTGTAAATGCGTTTCCGGATGGCGAACAATTTATTGCTATCCTGAAAAAAACAGGTTTTTCTGAGTGCACGTGGCAACCTTTGACGTTTGGCATCGCCTCTATATATACAGGCACAAAGAAAGCCGCCGCCGCGGATCAAAAGCAATAAACTTAATTTTGCACCGTTAACAATATTATATGGTCATCACCCGTTTCAAAACCTTTCTTCTTTTTTCTTTGCTCACACTTTCCTTATCTGCTCAAAAAGGCGGAACAGGAACCGGCGGGCCACAAAACCGCGCCGAATATTATGGAGATAAAATCCACTTTGGCTTTTATCTTGGCGTCAACCGCACGAATTTTGTGATCACCAATGTCAATAACTGGCAGGCAGTTGCAGGTGATTCATTAAAAACAATTCTTTCATCTCCATCTACCGGATTTAATATTGGAATTGTTTCTGAATTACGCCTGCAGCAATATGTCACGCTTCGTTTTACGCCGGCCATCGCATTTGGTCAGCGAAATATTGAATATCATTTCGCAGGACAGGACACTTTTGACATTATAAAGAAAGTGGAGTCTACCTTCCTTGACTTTCCTCTTGACTTCAAAATACGTTCAAAACGTTTTGGAAATTTTGCGGCCTACATGATTGGCGGAGCAAAATACACGCTTGATCTTGCATCGCAAAAAGATGTAAATAATACAGGGCTTCCTGTATCGCAGCAGGTAGTAAAGCTGGCCCGTAATGATTTTGCGGTGGAAGTCGGCGCCGGCGTTGATTTTTTTCTTCCCTATTTCAAATTCGGAATAGAATTAAAAACATCTTTGGGTTTGCGCGACATGCTCATTCCTGATTCAAGCTCTATCCTCTCCACTCCTATCGACAAGTTGAATTCAAGAGTGTTCCTTATCTCCTTCACTTTTGAAGGATAACCGCGATGATACAAACCCTCACGCTTACGCTTACTCCGCAAACCGCATTTGAACAACAGGAATTGCGGATGCGTGTGTGTGAAGAGCTTTCGATTTATGATGAGCAGTTGAGCGGTTATAAAATTCACAAACGTTCCATTGACGCGCGCGGGAGAAATATAAAGGTGCACGTGGTGCTGGAAGCGTTTGTGGATGAGCCCATGCCAGAATCAAAATTCAAATGGGAACCTAAAGATGTCAGCAAGAGTCCAGCGGTGCATATTATCGGCGCCGGTCCTGCGGGAATGTTTGCGGCGTTGCGATTGATTGAGCTTGGAATAAAACCAATTATTATTGAACGCGGCAAAAATGTGCGCGACCGCAGAAGGGATCTGGCAAAGCTGAACAAAGAGCACATTGTGGATCCTGATTCAAATTATTGTTTTGGTGAAGGCGGTGCGGGAACGTATTCCGATGGAAAATTATTTACACGTTCAGGAAAACGTGGCGATGTAAATAGAATTTTAGAATTGTTTGTTGCCCACGGCGCCGATGAAGTGATCCTTGCAGATGCACATCCGCATATCGGCACAAATAAATTGCCGCAGATAATAGTCGCGATGCGTGAAAACATCCTTGCGGCTGGCGGAGAAATTCATTTTGAAACACGCGTTACTGATTTTGAAATTGCGAATGATAAAATAAAAACAATCATTGCGCAGCATCACGACAAACAAATAAATTTCTCTTGCGAATATGTCATTCTCGCTACCGGCCATTCCGCACGTGACATTTTCGAATTGCTTGACCGCAAAAATATCCTGCTCGAAGCAAAACCTTTCGCAATGGGCGTGCGCGTAGAACATCCGCAGATCTTAATCGATTCGTTGCAATATCATTGCCGCCCTGATGAAGTAGCTGAACGTCGCGAATATCTTCCGGCCGCGCCTTACAGCCTCGTTCACCAGGTAAATGGAAAAGGCGTTTATTCTTTCTGCATGTGCCCGGGCGGAATTATTGCACCATGCGCAACTGCACAGGAAGAGATTGTAACCAATGGCTGGTCGCCAAGCAAACGTAATAATCCTTACGCGAATTCCGGAATTGTTGTTGCCGTCGATCCGCAGGAGTTAACAGACTACAAAAAATTCGGTGCATTTGCAGGCTTGCGTTACCAGCAGGATTTAGAAAGAATTGCATGGGAAGCAGGCGGCAAAACACAAACCGCACCTGCGCAGGCATTGCAGGATTTTGTGAACGGAAAACTTTCCAAATCATTACCGGAATGTTCTTATCAGCCCGGAGTTTTATCTGCGCCGCTGCATGAATTACTTCCTGAGTCGATAGGAAAAAGATTGCAGGAAGGTTTCAAAGCTTTCGGAGAAAAAATGCGTGGTTATCTTTCGAATGAAGCGTTGATCGTTGGTGTTGAATCACGCACTTCATCGCCGGTAAGAATTCCGCGCGACAGGGAGAAGCTGCATCATCCGCAGATCAAAAATTTATTTCCGTGCGGAGAAGGCGGAGGATTTGCGGGAGGAATTGTTTCAGCGGCGATGGATGGGGAGCGGTGTGCGGAGATGATTAATGGGATTTTAGAATGAGTGATTTTAGATTAAAATCTGAACGGTTACGAAGCTAATTTGTCTATTCTTTCCATTGGTAATTATGTTGTATATTTAATTATGCGACTGGATCAGAATTCCATAGAAAAGCTCAATAATTATTTCAGCACCAGGCCGGTGTTGAAGGCTTATATTTTCGGATCTTATGTCCGTGGAGAAGCAGATATGCAGAGCGATGTCGATATCCTCGTGGATCTTGATTATTCACAAAAGATCGGGTTGCAGTTTATTCAAATGAAAATTGAGCTTGAAAAGTTATTGCATACAAAAGTCGATCTTGTTTCTTCCAATGGGTTATACAAGTACATTAAGCCTATTGTTGATAAGGAAAAACAATTGATCTATGCGCGATAAATCAGGGGACAAAATCAGGCTTCTGCATATCCTCGACGACATACTTGAAACCGAGAGTTACCTGCACGAAGTTTCCTTTAATTCGTTCGTCGAAAATTCCATGATGCGGTTTGCATGCATCAAACAGCTCGAAATCATAGGAGAGGCAAGAAATCATATTTCAAATGACATTAAAGCAAAATTCTCTTCTGTTCAGTGGTCCCAGATAATTGGAATGCATAATATTTTTGTGCATGAATATTTTGGAATAGACAGCACGCTGGTTTGGGAGATAATGAAAAACGATTTGAAGGTATTGAAGGAAAAGATAAAAGCAATTCTCGATTCAATCCAATAAATGACTTCTCAAGGATATTTCGCATTCACCCTATTCATCGTTTATTTTGTCTACACGCTTTTCTTTGCAATTAAATTCAGTAAAACTACAACGGTCTATACACGAAAACAAAAACAAATTCATATTATCCTGATCTGGCTCATTCCGTTTTTTTGGATTATTTTGCTGAAATCCTTATCTAAATCAGCACCGGGTTCTCATCATTTTTTAAATAAAAAAAACGATGCCGGATTTCATGAAAGCGGATCAGGATACTGGGGTGATAGTGGCGGAAATGATTCCGGAAATCACCATTAGATTATTCAGATTGCAAATTTCATGAGCAAAAAACCATTCCTTTTTTCTTTGTGCCCTGGTGCCTTGGTGGCAATTTTCCCGCGAGGGTTTTGTACACTCTTCTTTGAAACTAAAAATGTATTATTAGCCCCGATAGAAATGAAAAGCCTCCCGGTTTAACCGGGATACTTGTAATGAATAGCGGGAAATAGCTCCTGAAAAATCTGTAATTTCGAAAAGCAATAGGGACCATTATTTTGCTAAATTGTGTGATAGTAAAATAAGAATCTCCATCCTTCGACGAGCTAAGAACAAAACCAAGAAAATCATGAAACAATTCCTTATCATTCTGTTTCTTGTTTTCTTTTCTATTAAGATATCCGCCCAAACAGACCTCATAAAAAGAAAGTCAGTTTTCTTCGAGCTCGCAGGCAGCGGAGGATTAGGCTCTATCAATTTCGAAAAATCCTTCCGCAAAAAGAACAACACCGAATTCACCTGGCGCGTTGGATTAAGCATTGCTCCTATCGACAAAAACAACGGCGTCGGAATTGTTTTTCCTTTAATGGTGAACGCAATCATTGGAAAAAACGCGCATAAGATCGAATTCGGATTAGGGCAAGGAATTACGATCACAACAAAAGGAAGCTTTTTCTTTCTCACCACGGCTGCTATCGGCTATCGCTACCAACGAGAAGACAAACATTGGTTCTATCGCGTTACTTACACGCCGTTGATTTCTTATCTCGCCGATTTTCAAGTGCAGCAATGGGGAGGAATCAGCATTGGTTACACATTAAACACAACAGCCAAATGAAAAAAATAGCTTACGTGATCTGCCTGTTTTTAATCTGTGGCTGCAACAAAGAAAAATTCTTTGACGGTCCGGATTTTTATGAAGATGGATTTGAATCTTATTCCGCACTGGAGGAGCTTATTCTAAATGATGATGAAAAATGGTCTTTCACACAGCTGACCAATTCAGAAAACAGCATAAGAGTAGATTCCACTTTCTCACATTCAGGAAATAAATCGTTGAAATTTACCGCGGCAAAATCTACCGACCAGCTTTCCAAATGCAGCATTGCAAAACAAAACATGGCATTCTGGGATGGAGAAAAAATGCGTGTGAGCGCGTGGTATTATTTGCAGGGAACACAAAAGGCTGATTGGCTTTTTCTTTTTGATTTAGAAGAGCAGACTGCTATTGGCGCGGGTCCGGGAATACGTTTGGCATTAGTAGATAACCAGCTGCGGATGGAATATAAATTTTATGAGAAAGACATTATTCAGACTGCAGGACAGGAAATTGATTTTCCACGCGATCAATGGGTGGAAATAATATGGGAGGTAAAACTTTCGCAGAAACATAAAGGTTCTGTAAAACTCTGGCAGGACGGCCAACTGATTCTCGACAGCAAAAACAACCGGACGCTTCCCAAAGATATTTTGTATTCGCAGCAAGGCACAAAAGGAATGTACAGCAGCATTGAGATCGGCGGAACAGCAAATTCGAGAGACAGCGATTTAATTTTGTGGGTGGATGATGTGAAATTTGAAAAGGCAAATTAAATCAAAAATACAAAGGGCCACGACCTGAGCCATGACCCTTTGATTTTCGGACCGAGAAAAACGCTACATAAAACCCGGTCTTCTGTTCCGCAACGCCGAGCGGTCGGCGTATGCGGTATGCTTTAATTATCCGTGATAATTATTAATGTATCCTGACAGATCGTCAACGCTGCTTGAGAAAGTGAACGCGTCGGAGACTTGATAGTAATTATTCCTGTCGACGGTGCGGCCGTAAGCGAACTTTGCAATTTCCAGCTTGCTGCTTTCAAAAGAGAATAATCCGATCAGCTCTTTCACCTGCGCTGCTGTTAAGTTGTTGCTGCCGATGGCCTGCTTTGCAACTGTGAGCTTGCTGCTGTCAAACGATTGTCCGTTGATACTATTTTTCAGCGCCGAGAAATTTTCGGGTGACATTCCATAATAAGATGGATAAGCCGGCTGATTTCCATAACCGGTGTTCGGATAATTCGGATTGCCGTAACCATAAGGATTGCCATTCGGGTAACCGCCGTATCCATAAGGATTATTGTTTCCGTAGGGATTGTTGTTTCCGTAAGGATCGTTTCCGTATCCGTTATTGTATCCGTAAGGATCGTATGGATTGTATTGCTGAACGATCGGAACAATGCTTACGATATTCAATTGTGAAAGACTTGCAGGCATTGCAGTAACGCGGGAGTTCTGTGGAATGTTGACCCATCCGTCGAAGAGCAGCTGCGGCATTGCACATGTGCCACCAATCATCTGTACCGGCACACTTGTCATACGCACACGGTGATTTCCGGGAAGAACATTCGTGACATTATATGTATTTGAAGGCGTTGTGTAAATGCTGTTGTCAAACGCCAAAGTAAATTTCTGTTGGTTCGCCATTGCAATACTTAATTCAGAGTTGATGGCTTGTGCGGGCAAAGCGATGATCGCCGCGAGCACTGTAGAGTAGATTAGATTTTTCATAATTGATTTTCCTTTCCGGGATTAGTCCCTTGCATGGGTTATTTCAAAGTGTGTGCCAAATCTCAATCCGGAGTTAATAGTTGTGAGTTCAGAGAATAAGTGGCTGATAATTATTGGTAACTGGTTGGAGTTTAAAAAGTTTCGGGTTTCGGGTTAAAAGTTTCGGGTTTGGGTTGAACTGATATGGACGGGATTTACACATAGCACCAACGCACTTTTAACTTGAAACTTTTTAATTCGAAACTTTTTAAACTCCAAACCCGAAACCCGGAACTAAAGAACTAAATACTACTTTTACAGTATGAATTTCATCGTAAGAATCCTCATCTCTACGCTCGCGGTGCTGGCCACTTCCTGGTTGCTACCCGAAAGAATGGTGCATATAGATAATATCACCACCGCCATCATCGTCGCGCTCGTTCTCGCATTTCTCAATTCAGTAGTAAAACCAATCTTCATACTACTTACTATCCCGGTCACACTTATTTCCATGGGATTATTTCTGCTCGTCATCAACGCCGTCATTATCCTGCTCGCCGATTATTTCATCGAGGGTTTCTTTGTCAATGGTTTCTGGGCTGCATTAATTTTCAGCATCGTACTCACCATTATCCAAAGTATCTTCAACGGAATTAAAAAGCGCGATGAAGAAAGACAGCGGAGAAATGATCAATTTTGATGTACGAATTACGATGTACGAATTACGATTTTATAATAAAATCCGGACATCATAATTAAATCGTACATCGTAACTCCTAATTTTTAGTGGTGTCAGATGCTATCATCTGACATCACTAAAAGAAAACTTCTGATTTTTCACCTCATCCAATCTAAAATCTAAAATCCTTTATTCTAAAATGAACTGGCAAACACTTTTTTCGGAAGCAAGGATCGGCGATAAAGATCCGAAGCGGGTTACTACTCCCGATCGCACAAATTTTGAGCGCGATTTTGACCGGGTGGTTTTTTCGTCTGCTTTTCGCAGGCTGCAGGATAAAACACAGGTGATTCCTCTTCCGGAAAGTGATTTTGTGCATTCGCGGCTTACACATTCGCTGGAAGTTTCATGCGTGGCGCGTTCGCTGGGGAAAATTGCGGGAAAAGTAATTATCGACAGGTATAAATTAAATCTTCATGCTTCCGATTTCGGGGCAGTGTGTGCCACGGCTGCTTTGGCACATGATATCGGCAATCCGCCATTCGGGCATTCGGGAGAAACTTCTATCAGCGATTATTTTGCGAATGGAAAAGGAAAACATTTTGCGGAAGCGATCACAGATGAAAATAAATGGGCCGACCTGACCAATTTTGAAGGTAACGCAAATGGATTTAAAATCCTGACGAATTACAATGAAGCGTCCGGCGGAAATATTAATCTGACTTATACAACGCTTGCAGCATTTACCAAATATCCAACGCGTTCAAACAAGCTGGCGGAATATGCAGCGCTGATCAAAGGAAAAGTCAGTCAGAAAAAATACGGTTACTTTCAATCCGAAGCTGAAATTTTTGAAAAGCTTTTCACGCATCTTGAAATTGACAGGCTCACACCATATTCCTTTTTTCGTCATCCCCTCGCCTATCTCGTAGAAGCGGCCGACGATATCTGTTACCGCATTATTGATTTTGAAGATGGCATTCGTATTGGCCTGATCGATTTCAGAACGGGCGAAGAATTGCTCAAAGCTGTTTTGGGAAAAGATTTTGACCAGGTCCGTTACGACGCAGTTACCGACGAGCGTGAGAAAATTTCTTACCTCCGTGCAAAAGCTATTAACACGCTCATCAATGCCTGTAAAGAAGTTTTTCTCGCCAAAGAGAAAGAAATCTGTGACGGGAGATTTGATTCATCGCTTGTTGATTTGCTTGACAGCGCTATTGCAGCTCCGTTAAAAGAGATCAACAAAATTTCCATTGCAAAAGTTTATCGCTCCAAAAACGTTTTACAGATCGAAGCCGCAGGGTTTAATGTCGTGGCTGAATTACTCGATCTTTTCATCAACGCGGTAAATGATCATCATAAATTCGGAAACGACCTGAGAAAAAATCGTCCCTACAGCGAAAAAGTGATCAGCCTGCTTCCTGCTCAATTCATCCAGAGCAGCCAGGGTGATTTGTATTTAAGAATTCTGCGTGTTTGCGAATTTGTTGCAGGCATGACGGATTCGTATGCGGTTACGCTGTACCGGAGATTGAAAGGAATTGAATTGCCGAAGTAGATTTCGTTCATAAGATGGCAATACTGATTTATTTTATTGGTCGCTTTTTTGTAAATTTGAATATAAAATCATCACATAATGACATCTAGTGCATTAAAAAAACAATTTGACGGTTATTTGCCTTTGCTATCGGTGAAGCAGCAGGCTTTACTTTTAGAAATGGTTAAAAGCCTGTTAAATGTTGATAAGGAAACGAAACGAATTTCCAAAAAACAGTATAACAAAGAAATTAATGAGGCGGTGGCTCGTATTGAAAAAGGAAATTTTGTAAAGCACAAAGATGCCATTAAGGAATTATCTAAATGGTAAAGAAGAAGTCATTTAAGATTGTTTGGGACAGATATGCCCTCGATACCTTCAAAGAAATTCTTGATTTTTTATCTAAACAAAGCACCGAAGCACCGATAATTGTAAAAAGAGGAATCTTGTCGAGATTAGACACTATTAAAACAAACGTTCTGATTTGTGAGTCTGATAAACTATAAGATCCTTTAAATAAAGAGTTCAGGGCGTTTATTATTTATAGCTACAGAGTTACTTATCAAATCAATATTGAGGTAAAAGAAATTCGCGTTGTGAGGATTAGGCACACAAGCAGAGAACCACTAATCCATTAAATGACCTTTTAGATTGAAAGTATCTCAAATAATCTAAAATCACCCTCCCGGTAGCTACCACGACTAAAAGTCCTTCCCAAAGTAAAATCCCCCTTTTAACACATTCCTTTGTAACCTTTTCCTGTTTTAAGCTACTTTAAGCATAACCAGGAACAGTTAAAATGGCCCAAGCGGTACACGAGGAATTTCTGAAGCTTTACCAGCCCATTCATACGCAGTTTGTGCGCTATTGCAGCAATCATGCCTACGGATTAATGGAAACGGAAGATCTTGTGCAGGAAGCTGTGCTCGCTACGCTCCAGCGGTTTCAATCCATCCGCGAAAAAGAAAAGCTGCTGGGCTACCTGATCGCTACGGCAAATAATATTATCCGTACTCATTTACGGCGGAAAAAATTCAGCGGACAATTTAACGAGAAAGATTTCCGCAAGCTGGAATCCAGAAATATTGATGCGGAAACAGCTATGGACATTCACCATCTCCATCTCGCGCTGAACCAGTTGCCGGTAAAAGACAAAGAAGCAATTCTGCTGTTTGAGATTTCAGGTTTTTCAATTGAAGAAATTTCTGTGATGCAGGAATCGTCGGCCGGCGCTACAAAAACACGATTGAGCCGTGCGCGCGAAAAGCTGCGTGGACTGATGCAAGACGGGCAAACAGAGAAAAGAATGAAAACTAAAACGCTATTCACCCTATTATAATTCACCCCAATGAATACAAATAGAAATACAGAACAGCTTTTTCATCGCATGCGTGACATGCCAGTGGATGTTCCGATGGAAAACGTGGAGAAGTTCGTGATCGCACAGGCAGCGCTTGGTATTACAGCTGTCGGCGTTTCAAAAGGAATATTTACCAAAGCATTTTTTAAATTTCACCTTAATTCCATTCTTATCATGACAACAACTATAACCGCTTCGATCCTTGGTTTAATTGTATGGGCATCTGACGGAGAAAAACTTTCCGCCCGGAACAACCCGAAAACAAATTTTGAGCATTCTGCAAATGGATTTGTTCCGGATATAGAAACAGCATCAGATACACCGGGAAGAACGACAACAAAAACTGTAACGAATGGTGAAGCTACTACTGTCACAACCATTGAAACCGAAACAGGAACGAATTTAAAGATCATCAAGATCGGTAACGGCACCGCTGTGTATTACAATACACCGAACGACAGCACGTATGTTTTTGCTTATGAGAGCAAAAATAATCCGGTTTTTCCTCCGCTTCCGGCCCTTTCTCCTATGCCGTATGCAGATGCGCTGGCACCGTTACCTGCAATACCACCGATGCCCGCAATGCCACCATTGACCTGCGACCGTGATACGCTGACTTCGCTGCTTGGAAAAGAATTGCTGAAAGACGGGCTGATCAAGGATACGTTGCATTTCACCTTTAAATTGAATGGCACGTCGATGTTCGTAGACGGAAAGAAACAACCGAAAGAGAAATGGGAAAAATACAAAGTGATCATTGAAAACAATTCGGATTACAAAGTGCATCACATGTTCATTTTTACAACAGGCAAATGCGGAGAAGATGATGCCGCCGGATTAATGAATTTTACGTCGCCTCCCCCGATGCAGCCGATGCAACCCATGGAGCCTGTTTATTTCGATAATAGTTTTAAATCGAGCAACGACTCGCTGATGCACACGCTCGAAAAAGCATTATTGAAAGATGGTTTAATTTCGGACACACTGCATTATACTTTCAAGATCAATAGAAGCTATATGAAAGTGAATGGTGAAAAAGCAAGCAAAGATGACTGGAGGAGATACAAAGAGATTATTGAAAGTAATTCGCTTAACAGGGTGAATAAAAATTTCAGCTATGCAGTCAGAAAAGATGGCGAAGATATTTGCATCAACGTTGAAAATTATGTGAATTAAGATTTTAGTTTGAACAAGGAGCGCGGAACGCCCTTTTACATTCGATGATTCGACGATTTGAAATTCGAAAATTTGCTCTTCGGAATTTCAAATCTCGAATCTCGAATTTTCAAATCTTCGAATCAACCGAATTTTCCAATACCTCAAATATCCTCACCATTCCCAACGTATCTAATTCGCAATATTCTGCCAGCGCTGTGAGCTTTTCCGCTCTTGAAAATAAATCTTCCGATTCCAGCTTTTCATAAATGGCCATCGCATGATTTCCGTTCTGAATAACAAGCCCGTTATAATCCATTCCGGGAACGAGCGAAGGCAAAACACTTTTTAAGGAAATTGATCCGTTCATCTTGGGGTGATGATACCAACCTTGTTGAAACGGCTGCATCAGATCGCGTAATCGTTTAATGCGTTGTTCAAGCTCCGTTGCAAATTCCGGAAACTGTTTCCGCAATAAATTGAGCGACATTCTTTCTGCGGTAATATCGTAAGCGAGAATGACTGCTTCGCCTTTGGTGTCGGCAAGAAATTTCCGAATGAATTCTTTTCGCGGATCAGGGCCTGCTTCGGCGAGAAAAGAATGATAAATTAATGTTCCATCCGGTTTGCGTTCATGCAATGAATATGCGAAAGGCAAAGCGGCGAAGGGTTTTGTGCCCTGGTATTTCGGTATCGCGGGTTGAAAATTTTCTATGTCAAGGAAAAAAATGTGATTGCCCAAAGGAGCGAGGAACGTTTTTAATTTTTCCTTATCGATATAAGATTCATTCGATCTTTTGGTGGAAACCTGTAAACGCGCAAGCATCGGAATGGTTTCTGTTTCCGGAACAAGATCCGTCGTAGTGAATCCGGCCTTGTACATTCGCTGCTGTTCGGAGCGGTTTACGCCGGTTAATTCAAACACACTTCCATCGGGCAAATGTTTCCAGCATTGTCCACGGTAATCACATTCGTAAGGAGAAAAACACTGCTCACCAATCTCCACTTCCGGAACCTGAGCACCGCTCAAAACGATCTTGTGTGAATTTACTTTTTCAATAATTGAAGTCAGCTGTTCTTTGGCATGTTTCATTATCGAAACCACCACGAAAAATTTATTGATATCAAGCGCGCCGTTCAGCACATAATCCGAATTCACATGCACCAGCGAAAAATCGCTTAACGGCAATCCATAACCATGCAGGACATAATATTGCAACGCTGCATCCTGATAATATGATTTGTTCAGGCGCAATGAGCTTTTTACTTCAAATGCTTTCCATTTTTCCCCATCGCGCACGAGAATATCTACCAGCACCAACACTTCATCATACACAAACGCCGCTTCATAAATTACATTTTCACCTGCGTCCATTAATTCCTGCGTGCGTTTTACTGCTTTGGAAGATTTCGCTCCCACTTTCGCTGTTGCATCAGTTCCACCTGGAAATAAATTACGCGCAAAGTTTCCCACATCATGCCCGCGGCTAAACAGCGCCTGTCGCGCAGGAGGAATTGCATCACGCAGCTGCGGGTAGTGACGATAGAAGAACAATGCTTTTGAACATTGCAGTCCTTTGATGTAAGATGTTTTACTTAGGAGATAGTGCGACAAGAGTCTGGAGTCGGGAGTTTTGAGTACGGAATCAAAGGATTACGTTACAAAATTATCCATTTGTTACCGGCTTTATCAGGTTTTAATCTTTTTATTTGCCAAAACAAACATATTTATGGAAAATGAGCTTTTCAATTTTGAAAAATTAATGATTTACCAAAAATCTCTTGATCATCTTGATTTTGCTTATAAACAAATCGACAAATTTCCTTACATAGAAAAAAACAATCTTTCGGATCAATATTGAAGAGCTGCACTTTCCATTTGTTTGAATTTAGCTGAAGGATCTGCTGCACAAATAAAGAATTCAAAAATTTTATGCGAATATCACGCCGTTCGATAAAAGAATGTGTTGTATGTTCAACTGTGGCGTTGAGAAGAAAATACATTTTGGAAAATGACGACAACGAAACCCGATTAAAATTAACCGAAATGTCAAAAATGTGCAGCGGGTTATATAATTCGATCAAATAATAAATAAGAAGAAAGCCCCAAAAGATTTTATCCTTTGAGGCTAATTAACCAAGTACAAATTTTGGTTATGAATCAAGGCTGGAATTCGTACATTTTCTGAACTCACAACTCCTGACTCCAGACTAATTCGTGACACTTTCAATAAATCCAACCATTTTGGAGGGTTTTACTTCAAGAGATCTGGAGAACCGAAGGAGACTATCAATGACATGCCGCCCTGGCTCTTCCTGTTGCTCCCCGTTTGCGTAGCGAAGCAGATCTTCACTGTTAATTCCGAGGTTCATGATTTTGGGAGTAGAAGTTTTATTCATCAAGGATGTTTGTGTGTTTTATACAGGTAAAACGACGGTATTGAAAGACTTATTGCATCAATCGTAAAAAAAACGAAAACCGTCCTGAAATGAATCAGAACGGTTTCTCATTGCTGGTGTTGAAATCACCCTGAGCTTAGCTCTCAAGCGTCCCTTTGAACTAAGCCGACAAGGCAATATGTTGTTTAACAAGCGATTTTTTGAGGTTGATCAGCGCATAGCGCATGCGTCCTAAAGCCGTGTTAATGCTGCAATTCGTAGTATCCGCGATCTCTTTAAAGCTCATATCCATATAATGACGCATAATGAGTACTTCGCGTTGTTCGAGCGGAAGTTTTTCAATAGCCTTACGCACATCGGAACGGATCTGGGTTTTTACCAGGCGGTCTTCCACATTTCCCTGGCGCAGTGTGAGCACCGAAAATATGTCGAAATCTTCGCCGGCATCAACTAAAGGCATCCGTTTTACACGACGGAAATGGTCGATGACGAGGTTGTGCGCAATTCGCAGCACCCAGGGAAGGAATTTCCCTTCGTCGTTGTAAGCGCCTCGTTTTAAGGTTTGTATTACCTTAATAAAAGTGTCCTGAAAAACGTCTTCAGACAGGTGACGGTCGCGGACAACCATCATGATGTAAGAGAAAACACGTTTCTTGTGGCGGGCAATCAGGATTTCTAAGCAGGGTTCGTCCCCCTTGATGTACAGGTCGACCAGTTCTTGATCGGGTAAATTGGCATTGCGCATATTGACCTCCGTTTTGGGTTTTTCGTACTCGGAATGGTGAAAAACGTAGAGATTTGCGCTATACTTTACCTGTATTTAGGGTCAATTAATATGACCGTGGGACAATAATTGAGATGATCTATTCGGTATTTAACGTTGATTGTAAAAAAATGTTGCGTTTGACACAATAATTTTCTTTGGCAACCACCGGAAATCCTACCGTCTTGAACAAATATACTTATTCAATCTGATTAGACAAACAGTATGCCGCGATTTGGAAAAAAAAAGATCACACGAAATTGAATTATATTTGATTTTAACATTTTAACAAGATCCCATCTGTTGTTATTATTGCGCGCACTTTTGTTATTGCCACAGCAATTGCCTGATAGCACTATTGCCTCAGCTTTGAATGTAAAAAAACAGTCGTCATTAAAACCAGTAAACAAATCCGCTCGATACTGCTGAAATTCATTTACATCCACATTAATTAATCTTAATTCAATCTTCCAAACCCGAAAAAACTGCCAATTTTTGGGTAATTTTGCACTCCCATTTTGGAGGCTTTTACTTGGAAAAAATCGAATCATACAACCCGAAGCAGTACATCATTATTAAGGGTGCGAAAATGCACAATCTTAAGAATGTTGATCTTGCCCTTCCGCGAAACCGTTTTATTGTTATCACGGGACTTTCAGGCTCCGGAAAATCTTCGCTGGCGTTTGACACATTATTCGCCGAAGGACAACGCCGTTACGTGGAAAGCCTCTCAGCGTATGCACGCCAGTTTTTAGGAAAGATCGAAAAACCTGCCGTCGAATATATCAAAGGAATTTCCCCGGCTGTTGCTATCGAGCAGAAAGTCAACACAAGAAACCCGCGTTCGACAGTGGGCACTTCCACAGAAATTTTCGATTACCTGAAATTACTTTTTGCGCGCGCGGGAAAAACATATTCGCCTGTTTCCGGAAAGTTAGTGAAGCGTCATACCGTTACAAATGTGGTAGACACTGTGCTTGCCTTACCGGCCGGAACAAAGCTGATGTTGCTTGCACCGCTCAAACCAAAAAAAGATAAAAACCTGAAAGAGCTGCTGGGACTTTTATTGCAGCAAGGTTTTACCCGCATTCTTTACAAAGGCGAAGTTCTGAAGCTGAATGAGATCAATGTGTCTTCGCTTTCCATAAAAGAAGAGATCAATATTGTCATTGACCGTTTTTCTGTCAATCATGAAGATGAAGATCTTTCCTCACGCATTGCAGATTCTGTGCAGACTGCTTTTTATGAGGGCGATGGTGATTTGATATTGGAGAAAATTATTCAGAAAGAGGAAGTTTCTTCTGAGAATGGAGCAGCAGTAAAAAGTGGCAGTGGAAAAGTTAAAAAAGCTCCCGTTAAAAAAGTTGCTGCAAAAAAGCCGGCTGTTGCAAAATCGAAAGAAGGAAATATGCTTTCGAACGAAAATCGAATTCATTTCTCTAATCGTTTTGAGGCGGATGGAATACAGTTTGAAGAGCCGAGTGTTCACTTTTTCAGCTTCAACAATCCGATTGGCGCGTGCAAAACATGCGAAGGCTTCGGAAGCGTGATCGGTATTGATCCTGATCTTGTTATTCCGAATAAAAATCTTTCCATCTACGAAGAAGCTGTTGCCTGCTGGAAAGGTGAAAAGATGAGCCAATGGAAAGACAAGCTCGTCATGAACGCTTACAAATTTGATTTTCCGGTTCACAAACCTGTGGGAGAGCTTTCCAAAGCCAACAGGGAATTGTTGTGGACAGGAAATAAATATTTTGACGGGCTGGATGAATTTTTCAGGCACATCGAATCGCAGAGCTATAAAATTCAATACCGTGTCATGCTTTCGCGTTACCGTGGTAAAACAGCCTGCCCCGATTGTCGCGGAACACGTTTGCGGAAAGACGCGAATTATGTAAAGTTCGCCGATAAATCCATCAGCGATATTGTGCTGATGCAGGTGAAAGATGCCTATAAATTTTTTACTGAAATAAAATTAACAGACGAAGAAAAGGCGCTTTCCAAACGGTTGCTCATGGAGATCACCAACCGTTACCGTTTTCTTTCGGATGTCGGATTAGGATACCTCACAATGAATCGCCTCTCCTCTACTCTTTCCGGAGGAGAATCACAACGCATTAATCTTGCCACCTCATTAGGAAGCTCGCTCGTTGGCTCCATGTATATTTTAGATGAGCCAAGCATCGGCCTGCACCCACGCGACACAGAACGATTGATCCGCGTGCTGCATGCGTTGCGCGATATCGGCAACACTGTCATTGTCGTTGAGCATGATGAAGAAATTATGCGCGCCAGCGATGTAATGGTCGACATGGGCCCGATGGCGGGAACGCTTGGCGGTGAAGTTGTTTTTTCAGGAACACATAAAGATCTCTTATCGGCGAAAAGTCTTACCGCAAAATATTTAACCGGAAGAGAAAAAATTCCATTGCCAACGAAACGACGCAAGTGGAAATCATTTATAGAAGTCCGCGGAGCGCGTGAAAACAATTTAAAAAATCTCAATGTAAAATTTCCTCTCGATGTGATGACGGTAGTTACCGGTGTCAGCGGATCCGGAAAATCTACATTGGTCAAACGCATTCTTTATCCTGCGTTTCAAAAACATCTCGGCGGTTATGGCGAACAAACCGGCCAGTTCGATTCTATAAAAGGAGATTTCAATCACATCGCTTCCATCGAATTTGTCGACCAGAATCCAATCGGAAAATCTTCGCGATCAAATCCTGTCACCTACGTAAAAGCGTACGACGATATACGCTCACTGTATGCCGAGCAGCCTTTATCAAAAATGCGTGGCTACAAACCTTCTCATTTTTCTTTTAACGTGGATGGCGGACGTTGCGATGTGTGCGAAGGCGAAGGCGAAGTAATTGTAGAAATGCAATTCATGGCTGATGTACATTTGCTTTGTGAAAATTGCAAAGGCCGCCGCTTTAAAGAAGAAACGCTTGAAGTGGTTTACAATCCGAAGCCGGAAGATCCATCCTACGGAAAAAATATCGCCGACGTGCTCGACATGACCGTTGACGAATCAATCCTGTTTTTCGATGACGGATCCAATCACGGCAGGAGAATTGTCACCAAATTAAAACCGCTTCAGGATACCGGTCTTGGCTACGTGCATCTCGGGCAATCGTCCAGCACGCTCAGCGGCGGAGAAGCGCAACGTATTAAGCTCGCATCTTTTCTCACACAAGGAAATAATCAGCAGCCAACACTTTTCATTTTCGACGAGCCGACAACGGGTTTACATTTCCACGACATCCGAAAGCTGCTCGACGCTTTCAACGCGCTCATTGCACAAGGACATTCTATACTCATCATCGAGCACAATATGGAAGTCGTAAAATGCGCGGATTGGGTCATTGATCTGGGTCCGGAAGGCGGCGACGAAGGCGGAAATCTTGTCTTCGAAGGAACGCCGGAAGAAATGGCAAAGAGTAAATCGGGATTTACGGGGAAATATCTGAAAGAGAAACTTTCTTAGAATTTTTATTGTTGCCACCATGACACTAAGCCACGAAGAAAACTTGGTGCCTT